>CAMWLJ010000028.1 GCA_947175055.1 uncultured Lachnospiraceae bacterium
CAGGTATGATATTATCATAGCATAAAAAGGCAGAAAAGGAAAGCTTGTACAAAAGCAGCCGGCCAAGAAACTTTGCCATGTGGAAGCTATGGCTTTGAAGCGACCGCTCAATGCACATCAACTGGAAGATATTTTCGAGTGCCAATACCCAGTGATAAAATCCACGGGCAAAAGGTAAGGGTCAAGTGTCCTTTTTGCGAAGAATTTATTCTGGGAGATGTTTCAGACAAGAGAAATCAACATATTGTCTTTGCGGATGTACGGCATGCCGAGGATCCATATTTTCATTATTCGCTTTATTTCCAGGCGAGTTATCGGGGGAAAACTATTTGGGCATTGAACAGAGAGCACTTGCAATATCTGATTGATTATTTGTCGGCGGACATACGTACAGTCCAATCCGATTTTCATGACACTTACAAGACAATGCGGTCTCAGTCCGATATGCTCCCAACTTTCATGAAAACAGCAAAGAATAGAGACAGAATCGTTAAACTGCTTGCCAAACTGAAAGCGAAGGGATAAACAGCCTGTCCATATAGCGCTGGTCGGATATCATCTTAATAATTCTATCACCGACAATTTATTTTGATATTTTAATGCCGCTTCTGTAATAGTAACGTTACATAAAATGACAATGATACAGTAAAGACCGGCAATACCTGACGGAAACTGATAATTCAAATAGCTCATCAGGCTGCTTTTCAGAAAAATGCAAACAGCATATCCGATACCACCGCCAATAGCGAGTGATAAGACAAGTCCGATAGATACCACGATCAGACCTTCATAATGTATCATTGAGGAAAGCTGCTTTTTTGACATTCCTACAGAGCGCATAAGTGCAAACTCTTTACGCCTTGTTACGATACCAGTCATTATAGTATTCAGTAAATTCATTACTGAAAAACAACCTATGAATATGATTGCAGCTGCAAGAGCAAATTTTGTCCCCTGCAGGAAATTTTCGTTTTGCGCGATAGCCGCCGAAAGAGTGACAACATCTAAACGCGGATTTTCTGCTAAAATCTGTTCTATTTCTTTTTCCGCCTGTTGTTCAAAATCATCCCCGACACGGATTACATATTGATACGTTAAATTACTGTTTGCAATTTTTCTCATAGAATCAACTGGCAGCAATAACATATCAATCTTATCCCCATTGTTTCCAATTTTATTTTCATCAAGAATTGCTGCTATCTCAAATTGCATATCCTCACTATGATTTCCATCGAAAACCTTTAATGTGATAGATGCACCGACCTCTGGGTGTACACTGAAAATTTCTTCAAAATCATTTGGTCTGCCAATAATAAGCTGATTTTGCGATACTAATTTCTCGTAATCAGGAATTCTCCCGTCTGAAACACAATTCTTTATTAATTCCATATCATCCTGTACAAATCCCACAATTTCTGTATCCGACTCTGCTTCCTTTAAATCGGTAGATACAGGGAGATGCCAATCATCTGCAATTTCTGTTACACCGGAAACATTGGCTAACGCATTATATATTTCATCTGTAAACGGGCTTTCTGTTTGAACCTTCTCCAAAGCATTTTCACGCAGTTCCTGATTCGTAAATCCTATAACAAACTGACCTCTTGTAAAACCAGATAAAGCCATCTCTCTCGCATCTACAGAGGAAAGGACAGATGACAGCCCCAATAGCAATACCCCTGTCAGGATAAGGGAACTTATCGTCAACATATTCTTTTTCCTGTAACGAAAAATTTGGGTTTTCGCTAAAGAATACGTGGATAACCTGCGTTTTTTTGTATGTTTGTGCAAATTGTTATCTGCTTCATAACGAGAAGCTTCTATGGGCGAAATCGTTGATGCTGTCTTTGCCGGCTTTCTAATTGACAAGCGCACTGTGATATAGGCTAATACTACAACTAACGGACAAACCCACACCATATTGCTTATTCTGAATCCTTGTGGAACTAAAACATAAGATAATAGAGTTCCTGTTATCAGTCCAATCGGAATTGCAGCCAATGTAAGTGAAGAACCTTCCTGAAACACAAGACGTTTTATCTGTTTTGCTGTCATGCCAATAGTACGTAATTGACCGTACTTCTTAATTGAACTGATAATCGAAATATAGAAAATGCAATAAATCACCAGTATGCCTGCCAAGATAATAATTGCAAGGGCCACAACTGCTGCAGCAATCATCAGCGCAGAAGGCTGACTGAGTTTAACAAAAGCTTCATTAACAGATGGCGGCTGTTCTATTCCAGCGTCTGCGGCTATTTGTGCTGCTATATCTTCAATATTTCCATGATTCGATAAAACATCCTTCTTGATCCGAAACATGGTCGCTGGCGGGAAATTCTCCCATCCGTTTATTGCCACAAAATATTCTTCTGAAACAACAGCTGCATATAAAGTTCTTTCTGTCCCACTTGCCGCCGTTTCCAAATAACCAGATATGACAAAATCTGCTTTTTTATGTCCATCAGAAACAGGCAATGAAATAATATCTCCAATCCCGGCATCTGTTTTTTGACTAAGCAGATACTCTTCCTCAATTATGATTTCATTTTCTGCTTCAGGCATTTCCCCCTCAGAGACAGATAACCCATTTAAGGTAAGACTGTCTTTATCTGAGTAAGAAACATTCAAACGGTTCTCACCAACTTTTATGCTTCCTATCGCAGCGGACAGCCCTGGCAATTCTATACGTGAATCCGTTGATATTTTTTTATACTGTTCTTTTGTCATGCCGGAAATAAGAACATGATAGGAACCCGTAATGCTATTGCCGCCATTCTGATTCACGTTAATAATCCCTGAAACCAGAAGCAATACAGCAGTCATGAGAAACGCAGCCAGTGCAATAGCAACAACAGTAAGCCCTTTTTTTAATTTGTCATGCTTTAACTGCGCAGAAACAATTTTATCTATAACACGGCTGGTATCATTTTCAAATGGTAAAGTCATTATTCCACCTCCTATGCCTTAATTTTTCCATCTTCAATTCGTACGATTCGGTCGGCAAGCTGCGCTATTTCCTGATTGTGGGTAATCATTACAATGGTCTGATTAAATTCATTACCTGTACGTTTCAACAACCCCAATACATCAGCACTGGTATGGCTATCAAGATTTCCTGTCGGCTCATCCGCCAATACGATCGCTGGCTTTGTGACAAGCGCACGGGCAATGGCTACCCTCTGCTGTTGACCGCCTGAAAGATTGTTTGGCATATTACAAAGCTTATCCTCCAACCCTAACATGGAAACAACCTCATTCATGAATTTCCGGTCTACCATATCGCCATCCAATTCCACTGGAAGAACAATATTTTCATACACATTCAGAATGGGAACAAGATTATAGTTCTGGAAGATAAAACCGATGTTGCGGCGACGGAAAACAGTAAGCTGTTCATCATTCATTTCTGCAAGTTCTTTATCCCTGATGCGTACAGAACCAGATGTCGGAATATCAAGCCCTCCCATCATGTGCAGCAAGGTAGATTTTCCGCTGCCAGAGGTGCCGACCACCGCCACAAATTCCCCTTGTTCCACCGAAAAAGCCACCCCATCAAGGGCTCGGGTAATGTTCGGCTCGGCTCCATAATATTTTTTCAGATCTGTTGTCTGTAAGATATTCATATGAATACCGCCTTTCTTTGTTTTACAGGCATACTATAAAATTGAAATGTTGCAGAAATGTCCTAAACGTCATGGAAATATTCTTTGAATTGCTTCAATTTCAGGACATTTTATTTTTTTGGCAGAAAGACGGAAAACGTAGAGCCGTTTCCAACGTTGGAAGTAACCCGGATATAGCCGCCTTGCATGGTAATAATCTCACGGGCAAGGTAAAGACCAATGCCTATCCCATCTATGTCATGTACTGCTTCCTCCCGATAGAAGCGTTTGAAAATCGCTGCCTGTTCTTTTTCAGGAATACCCCTGCCTGTATCTTCAATGTCTATCTTAAAATACATTTCCCATTCCTGCACGTTCACGCGAATACTGCCATAAACAGGGGTGTATTTCACCGCATTATCCAAAATATTATATAATGCTTCTGCCGTCCAACGGCTATCATGGTAAAAAGTCAGATTGTCCGGGCAATCCACAAACAAAGTAATCTGCTTTCTCTCAAGCGGCGCAAGAACGCTGTTTAATGCAGCGGTAAGCGTGTCTGTGAAAGGAACTTTTTTCTTTTCCAAAGTGATAACGCCCGTTTCAAGCCGAGAAGTCTTTACCATTGCCTGAATAAGGAAATCCAGTTTATCAAGCTGGCTTCCCGCAGCCTGCAGAAACTCTTTCTGCTTTTCTTCTGTCATTCTCCTTGCCAAAAGAGTATCGTTTATCATTTTAAGATTTGAAATCGGTGTTTTTGTCTGATGTGAAATGTCTGACAAAAGGGACTGCAGCTCTGCCTTTTCTTCCTCTACCTTATGGCGGTTTATCTGCATGATATTGTAGAGCCGTTCCAGTCGGTGTGAAATGCGGGAGAAAGAAGTTTCCGCTTCCAAATCTGTAAACGGTCTTTCACTTCCACTTATCATATCGTCAAGCGTCCTGCATAAGCTGTTTGTAAATTCAGAAATCTTTTTTTGAAAGAACTTCAGGAAAAAAAATCCCCATGTAAAAAAAGTAATGGTCAGAAGCAATCCATAAAGTGCAAGAGTGCTGCTGTCAGTAAAGAAATAAAGAGTTAAAAGCAAAAAAGCTGAAGTAGAAGCAGCCCCCATTATCACTAACCGTAGAAATTTTCGGACTGATATATTTTGCAGTTTCATTTCTGTTCACCACCAATCCATTGATAACCCATGCCGTAAGCGGTTTTAATATACTTGTGTCCATCGACTTCGATTTTTTTACGGATACGGCTGATTATAGTAGTCAGTGTATGTTCATCCACAAAGTCGCCGTCAATATCCCACAATCTTTCCAAAAGCTGTCTTTTCGTCAAGATCAACCTGTCATTCTTAGTAAACAGGAATAAGGCACGGTATTCCTTTGGTGTGAAATCTACAGGATTGCCATCCAGTGTCGCACACTGTTCGGAAAAATCAATTTTAAGAAAACCATCCTCGTATAAGTCATGGCGTGGTTGATGCTGTTCTATGGTTTCAAATACAGCGGCTATCTTCTTACAAAGCACTGCTACAGAAAAGGGTTTTGTTATATAGTCAGATCCACCGGCCTCATACCCCTTTAGCATATCACTTTCCTTATCATTGGCGGTTAAAAAAATAACGTAAGTCTCTGGATATTTTTCTTTCAATTTACTGCAAAAATCAAGCCCGTTTCCATCAGGAAGTTTGACATCTAACAAAGCAAGATGATATTCTTCCTTTAATAAACTGACTGCCAAAGAATACGAATATGCAGAAACAACCTCATAACCATCTGATATAAGATTATAAGTAAGGGTTTTATTTAATAAAGTATCATCTTCAACAATAATGATTTTTTTCATGTATACATGTCCGCTCCATTATTTTAAATGTATCATACTATCCAAATGTTGCAGAATTGTCCTAAAATCCTTTTTTTATGAGGAAATCAGCAGATTCTGCTCAAACATTTCTGACATTCCAAATCGTGTGTATTTATTATATCCGTTTGAACAGATGGTATCAATCGCACAATTAGAAATACATGCCCTACCCTCACTGAGGGTACCATAAAAGATTAAATCTCTTATGACAAGACAATACTCTCCGAAAAAACAGCAGAGATTTTCTCCCTGCTGTCAGATATACCAAAGCCGGCACTGACGGGGATTCTGGCGATGTATGCGCAGTATCGGGTAAGACGGGTGCGGTAAGCAGCGAAAGAATCTATGTGATTGATGACTGTATATGGTAAACGATGATCAGAGGAATACTCCTGTAACAGAGCGGGGTATTCCTTTTTTTGTTTTATTTGTTCGACATGCAGTAAATTGACGGAAACTTGGTATATTAAATGAAAAAAGGGAGTGATCGCATGGAAAATACAATCTATGGTTATATACGGGTTTCCACACGGGAGCAGAACGAGGCAAGGCAGCAGATCGCACTGCGGAATTTTCCGGTTTTGGAAGAAAATATTTTTATGGATAAGCAGAGCGGCAAGAACTTCGATCGGGTGGCGTATCGAAAACTGATCAGGAAAATGAAGAAGAGGGATGTTCTTGTCGTACAGTCGATCGACAGGCTGGGGCGCAATTATGAGGATATCCTGGAGCAATGGCGGATCCTCACCAGAGAAAGGAAAGTCGATATCGTGGTGTTGGATATGCCGCTGTTGGACACGAGAGACAAGAGCCGGGATCTGACGGGGACATTTATCGCAGATCTGGTACTGCAGATCCTGTCCTATGTGGCGCAGAATGAGCGGGAGAATATCAGGAAGCGCCAGGCCGAAGGCATCGCCGCGGCCAGGGAGAGAGGCGTGCATTTCGGAAATCCAGGGAAACCACTGCCGGAGACGTTTGAAGAGGTGGCAGGAAGGTGGCGAAGGAAAGAAATCGATATCTGTGAAGCATTGGAAGAACTGAAGATAGGACGTACGTATTTCTACAAATACGTAAAACTGTTGGGTCTTTAGGATATCCGAAAATAAAAAAATCCGCCAAAGTACACTTCGGCGAACTGATTACATATTAGAAAAACATACAAAATTATCTTTAAACTTATATCAAACTTATATACATTATATTCACTTTCTCAGACAGTGTCAACGAAATTCTGACTTTCTTGTTTGAAACGCAACCAGTCGCCGAAGTGTACTTTGACGGATCGAAAACTGCAAAATATCGGAAAAATGAGAGGAAGATATACTTGAAAACAGCATATATCGGTACAAAGGACCAATTGGCAGAAGCTTTTATCGAGCGGATGAATAAAGAAGGGAATGATGTCTATTTTCTATCCGCCGGTGATCTTAAAAAGCGGAGCGCAGAGAGATGGAAATATAGATTTTATAAGATATCGCTGTATGGTGACAGCTATCGTAAGACACTGCAGTCGATCCGGCCTGACTGGGTGGTGTTTGCCGGGACGCATTTTATGGACTGTATTTATCAGGAGGAAGAAGAGGAGGATGTCACCTTACTGACTCGTACCCTGCAGATCCTGTCAGACAGGAAAGACGTGCACTTTCTGCTGCTGTCTTCTACGGAGGTCTATGGAAACACGGAGGAGAAAGCGGATGAGCAGCAGGCGGGCATGCCCGCAGGCGAAAGAGGAATGCGCTTTGTGAGGGAAGAACAGCTGCTGCAGATTTATGGAAGACAGTACGGGTTTCACTGTGCAGTGATCAGGTCCTCGCAGTTGTACGCAGACCTGGCTGTGGAAGGGGCAGAGGACTTATTGGGCAGAGGATTTACTGAAGTCGGCATCGGAAGGAAAGGAACGGCCCTGCCCAATGATATTATGCAGCCGCTGCATGTGTCGGATCTGGTGGATGCTGTCAAACGGGTGATGGATGCGGAGAAACAGGGTGTATATAATGCCGTCAGCAGTTTTGAGATCACCAGAAAACGTTTGTACGAGCTGATCAGACAAAGACTCGATGCCCCGGATACGAAGATACAGTGGGAAGAGACAGACAGAAAGAGCATTGCGGATAACAGCCGCCTGAAAAAGGAGACCGAGTGGACAGACTTTCATAGATTGGAGGATCAGCTTGCCGAGGGCAGGATATCCTATGAGGCCAGGGCAGCAGAGCGCAAGAGGAAAAGAACAGGCAGGATACCGGACGCAGTGCAAAAGACAATAGAGAATATTGTGGTATTCGTCATTTTCTTCGCCGTCACTTATATGAGTGCGCCGCACAGTCTGTTCTCGCAGATCGAGTGGCTGACGATCTATGTGATATTGATCTCGGTATTTCTCGGCATACGGCAGAGTGCGCTGGCTGTCATCATGGCGAGTGCGGCATATCTGTTTATCCAGGATCTGAATATTCTCAGTATGACAAATTTCTACTCTTATGCAGGCAGTGTGCTTAAGATCATGGAATTCGTATTTCTCGGGCTGATCGTCAGTTATACGACTGACATGCTGCGTGAGGAAGTGCGGGATACGCGCAGAGAGCTGCTGATGCGGGAAGAAGAGTATGAAGAACTGAAAACGATCAATGATGAGAATGTCATGATCAAGAATGAATATGAAGAGCGCATTCTGGATTCCAAATCCGGCTTTCCAAAGCTGTACCGCGTTGTCAGCCGGCTGATGGTCCTGCAGCCGGAGCGGATATTCATGGAGATCGTACATATCGTATCCGAAATGGTGCATACGGATACTGTGGCCGTTTACCGGGTGAAGGAAGACAGTCCGTATCTGCGGCTGATCAACGCGCTAAACGAGGGGTCGGTGCAGGAGGGGAAATCCTGGAATCTGTCTGCCTACCCGGATATCCAGGCTTCCGTCAGCGCCGGGGAATTGTACCAGGGTGATGTGTGGAAAGGGGAGCCGGCGGTCGTTCTTCCGATCTTGTACCAGGGGAAGTGCGTTTCGGTGATCCTGATCAAGACGCTTCCTTATACAAGCCAGACTCTATATTATGTCAACCTGCTAAAAACCCTTTCGCTCCTGCTTCGCGAAGCTGTCGGACGTGCGTTGGATCATGAAGAGCTGGTAAGGGAAGATACTTATATACAGGGGACGGATGTCATGAAACCGGCTCCTTTCCGCAGGAATATCCTTCTGGCCGGGGAAAGGGCCGAAAAGAAACTGGCGGAGTATTGTGTGGTGCAGATCACAGGTGCGGATAACTTTGAAGACAGATGCAGGAAGGCGGAAGGCCGGCTGCGTACGACGGACTGTCTCGGTACCGATGAAGACGGTAATCTCTATGCCCTGTTAAATAATACCGGTACGGGGGACGTGGAACATCTGAGGAGACGGTTTGAGGAGTGTGGCATGGCGGCAGTGGTCACGACCACATTCGAGGATTTGGAGGAAACGGAATGGAAGGGGTTTTGACAGCACTGTTGGTCGGGAATCTCATCGCTGCGGTGGTCTTTGTCGTCGTAAAGGCGGTGCGGAAGGAAGGCGTGGGCATCGTAGTCTTCTTTCTGTTTCTTCCGCTGCTTAGTTTCGTGCTTTACTTTTTCCCGCGTATGCTAAGCCGCCTGTTTGGTGAGGAAAAGTATGACAGGGACTCGCTTGTCGGCCGTAACAGCATCAAAAAGATGGTGGAGCATCCGAACATAGAGGAAGAGCTGAATGTCGTGCCGGTGGAGGACGCCATGGCCATCAATGAGAACCGGGAGAAACGGGAACTTCTTCTGCGGCAGCTGAAGAAGGATATCAATGAAAACTATAAGGCGCTCCTGGCGGCGGAAAGGGATGAGGATTCCGAGTCCGTACATTATGTTGCCGCCACCAAGATGGAGGTCTATCGGCTTCTGCACCAGCAATGGATGGAGAACAGCCGGGCTTATGAGGAAGATAAGGACGACGATGGTAAATTCAGGGAAGCCTGCGGATCTTTGCGAAAGATGCTGGAGAGCCAGGTTCTGTCCGGCAGAGAACAGGAGATGTACAGGAAGAAATACTGCAGCCTGATGGAGGCGCAGGTTTTGATCGACGAGAGCGTGCCCACGGATTTGGATTATGAGAACTGGCTGGCCTGTCTTATCGAACTGGGACGGTTTCAGGCGGCGGAACAGCTTTGGGACCAAAGGCGCGAGAGGCTGCAAAGTGAGAACAGTTATATGAAGATGACAGAACTGTTTTACCGGAGGAAGGAAAAGGATAAATTTCGTGATTGTATCGCAGAACTGCAGAAAGACAGGATGGTAAGGCTTTCTGCGCAGGGGCTGGAGAGATTGCGGTACTGGATGCAGAGAGGATAAGAAGATGCTGTCATGGAAGAGATTGCTGTATGTGGTGCTGATCGTAACCGTCGTCAGTGGTGTCTTTATGCTCTATAACGTGAATGAGGAGCGTATGAGACATGTCCGGATCAAAAACGTGCAGGAAGAGCAGAGGGAATTTGTCGGGACGATGCAGAGAACTGATGGGACAGGGCCACAGGTATGGATCATAGGAGACAGCGGGAAAGAGATCTATGAGGATATATATCGGAACAGCCTGCAGATCTTTGGAGACCTGCACTATACAGTCAGAGAGGAAAACCGGCTGGATCCGGAGAAACTAGAGCAGGATGCACTGGTAGTCTTCTGTGACGAATCAGTGGGCAGCTATGCTGATTTGAAAGAACTGGGAGAATTTATATCCCAGGGCGGAAAAGTGATCCTGGCGGCAGGGCTTCCGGAGGGCAATGTGGATTCTTATCTGTGGCCGCTTCTGGGTATCCGTGAGAAGTCCGTGCGGGAGAATTATAACAGGCTTTGCTTCGAGGAGGCGCTTCTGCCCGTGCAGGCGGAAGAAATGGATTATGCAGGATATGCGCTGTCCACATGGCTTAAGGTAGACGAAAGTGCAAGGGTATATATCCGGGATGGAGACAGTGGCGTTCCGGTATTGTATACCTGTGAGTATGGCGCGGGGAAGATCTGCCTGATCAACGGTACTTTTCTTGCAGATATTCATTGCGCAGGACTTTTGACAGGGGCAGCCGGGACGGTGCAGGAAGATATGCTCTATCCGATCTTGGGGAGCAAAACGGTATTCCTGGATAATTTCCCGATGATAACATTTATCAATGACAAGCTTTGCATGCAGATGTACGGCTGTTCCACAGAAAGCTTTGTCAGAGATGTGGTGTGGCCCGAACTGCAGGGAATGTCGCTTCGGACAGGTACGCCGTATACTTCCAGTGTCCTGGCGGCGGCTTCGTCGGATCAGAGTTTTCCCAAGATCAATGACAGCCTGTTTACCACCATTGGCAGGTCGGCGCTGCAGTATGGCGGGGAGTTGGCCTATGCGGCAAACTGCAGGGAGGATGAAGCCGTTTACTTTAACCAAAGCTTTATTGAGGAATTCCGGTCTGTCTTTACCAATTATGAGATTCGGGGACTGGCTTTGCAGAACGGGTATTTCTCGGAAAGTATGCTGCATATTCCCAATGCGAAGATCAGGGTGGTGCGGACGACGCTCGGTGCCAATGGATCAGGATTTTCCAGCGATAAGGAATATCTGGAATTTCCGGCAGCGACCGTGGGTAATTCGATGGAAGAAGGAAATCTGCTTGCGATCTCTTCTGTTCTGGCGGCTTACGGCATGGTATCGCATGTGTTCGATATCAATACGTTGATCGCGGAGGACGAGAATACGGCATCCTGGGATGTGGATAAGCGGCAGATCGGGCTGTTTGAGAAAGAGATCTTAAAGAGTGTTCCATGGCTGGAAGGAAGAGTGCTGTCCCATATGCCGGATATTGTCAGAAGCTATCTGCATCTGGATTATACCTGGAAGAAAGATAAGAACAGGGTGGAAGTAGACTGCGGCAATGCGGTCAGGGGGCAGGCATTTTTCTTCAGGACTGACGGCAGGATCCGGGAGGCGGAAGGGTTGACCTATGAGGAAGCAGGCAATGGCTATTACATACTGCGCGTGCTGCAAAGCCATGCGGTCATTATTATGGAGGAGGAATAAGCTATGCGCGTGTGCCTGATCTGTGAAGGATGTTATCCTTATGTGCCGGGCGGTGTCTCAGGCTGGATCCAGACTTTATGCAGTGCTTTCCAGGACGTGGAGTTCGTGGTCTGGGCACTTGCGACGACCAGAGAGGAGATGTCCGAGTATTCTTATAACATTCCCGGGAACGTGAAGGAGATCCGTACGGTCTATCTGGGAGACGAAGCATTCCGTAAGACGCATCATAAAGTCATATTGTCTGAGGAAGAGAAGGCTGTACTGAGAAATCTGGTCGTGGAATCGATGGATAAGATCGACTGGATCGCTATTTTGGAGCTGATCGGGAAATACCGGCGGTACCTGGGGGATATCCTGCTGAGTGAATCCTTTTTCGAGATCTGTCTGGAGGAGTACTTAAGACAGGGATCCAGGAAAGTGTTTAATCATTTCCTGTGGAATTTCAGAGGTATTTATTTTCCGCTGATGTATATTCTGTCGGAGGAGATCCCCAAGGCAGACCTTTACCATGCCGTATCCACCGGCTATGCGGGCATTATGGGAAGCTGTGCCTCCTACGTGGAGAAGAAGCCTTTTCTATTGTCAGAGCATGGGATCTATACAAGAGAGCGGGAGGAAGATATCATCCGTTCCCATTGGGTGGAAGGAGATTTTAAGGAGATATGGATCAACTTTTTCAAGAAACTCTCCTACATAGCGTATCGGCAGGCGGGCCGGGTCACCAGTCTGTTTGGGGTCAGCAGGTCTTTACAGGTGGAATTGGGTTGTCCGGCCAAGAAGGCCGTGACCATCCCGAACGGTGTGGACGTCAGGGAATATGACGGATGTCGAAGTAAGAGGAAGGCGTCGTCGGAAGAGGTTACGATCGGGGCGGTCTTAAGAGTGGTGCCGATCAAAGATGTGAAGACAATGCTGCTGGCATTCGATCTTGTCAAACAGTCGGTTCCCGGAGCACGGCTGAAGATCATGGGAAACTGCGGGGAAAATCCGTCGTATTATGAAGAGTGCCTGGAACTGATGGAAGAGCTTGGCACTGCAGATGTTGCGTTTCTGGGGCAGGTGAACGTGAAGGAACACTTTCCGGATATCGATCTGCTGCTTCTTTCCAGCATCAGTGAAGGGCAGCCTCTGGCAATGCTGGAGGGAATGGCGGCACAGATCCCTTATGTCGCCACGAATGTGGGAAGCTGCAGGGCGCTGCTGGAAGGGGAGGAAGGAGATTCGCTTGGCAGCGCCGGTATCGTAGTGCCTGTCATGAACAGTGAAGCGATGGCGGATGCGGTCATCCGCTGTATCAAAGATCCGCAGCTGCGCAGGCGCATGGGCAGGATCGGCAGAAAGCGGGTGGAGATGTATTACAGTAAAAGCGCGATGCTGGAGGCATTCCGTAAGCTTTACATGGATCTTGGGGAAGAGAAGGAGGCATAGGGGACGATGGCAGGAATTGGATTTGAACTACGGAAGATCTACGGGAGGAAGACACTGGTATCGAATATCTGGGGGAGTATTTATGCGACCATGACAGCCATCGGTCCGTCTGTTCTGGCAGCTGCCTTATTCCTGGCATTGAAATTTCTGATGGACAGGGCTGGGATCCCTGAGCTTGAGAACCGCTTTTTTGTTTCTTCTTTTACCTATATTTTCCTAATCTCCATATTGATTTCTGCTTTATTCAGTACCACGCTGTCGCGGTATATTTCTGACTGCGTGTTTCAGAAAGCAGAGCAGGAGATCTCTGCCTCGGTCTTCGGGACGCTGGCATTGGGGACGGTCCTGTCAGGCATCCTGATGTTTCTGTTATGCGTGGGCATGTATGTTTACAGTGCCGTACCGCTGTACTTTCTGGTCATTTATTATTGTCTTGGGGTGCTGGTGACGAATACCTACAATATCATGACTTATGTGTCGGCGCTGAAGCAATATAAAGAAGTTACCTTCAGTTACTTTGTAGGGTTGTTGCTGGCAGCGGTCATCTATATGGCCTGCACCGGGATCTTTCACTGGCCGGTCGTATTGGCAGCCTATCTGTCACTGATGTGCGGTTATTTTCTGGTGGTCTTCCTGCTGGTCTTCTGGTGCGTGAAGGCCTTCGGAAAGCCGGGGGCAAAGTATTTTGCCTGGCTTACCTATTTTGTCAGGTATCCGAAGCTGACCATCAGCGGTTTTAGTTATATGCTGGGATTCTATGTGAGTACGATGATCTACTGGGCATTTTCCGATATGAGAGAACAGGTCAGTATCTTTAGTACGGCGCCGGTGTACGATCTGGCAGTATTTCTGGCGATTGCCGTCAATATGTCTGCGCTGGTCATTTTTGTAGTGAAGGCGGAAACGGCTTTTTTCGAGAAGTATGTGGCATATCTGTCTGCGCTGAATCAGGGGTCTTATGCCAGGATCGAGAAGGAGCGGGAGAATATGAATAATACGATCCGCTATCAGCTGTTCTTTGTGTATGAGGTGCAGCTGATCATCACGGTGGTCCTGATCTGTATGGCAAATGTGTTCTTCCCTTATCTGAATATCAGTGCACAGGTGCTGAATATGTTCATGATCCTGAGCATGGGGCTGTACACGGTATTTAGCATGTATTTTACGGTTGTTTTCCTGTATTATTTCGAGGATCACACCGGCGCCTGCATCGGGCCTTGTGTATTTCTTCTGGTCACAGTGCTGCTGGCGGTGCTGGCATGCATATTTGGCCGGCTGTTTTATGCGCTGCCGTTATTGATCGGTGGACTGTGCGGGTGGATCTTGTCTTTCTGGAGGCTCAGATACCGGCTGGCACATTTGAATGCATATCTGATGTGCCGGGGAGATTGACAGTCATGCGGCCGCTTACGTATACGGATTTGACAGGAAAGGGAAGCAGAAACGGGAATAGGGATAGGTATTGTTATGAAACGATGGAAGATCAATGAGAAAGCGGCTTTAGTATTGGTGACCGTGGCGGCGGCAGGTTTGTTCGGGGTTCTGTATGCCAACTCCCTGATCCCGGTCGAGGCGCCGGAGGGCGGCGCCGGGGGCAGCCGGCTGGAGACCTGGGAGATAGCGGACAGCGATCTTAACGGGGCAGGGCTGCATGAGGACAAAGGGATCTATGAACAGGACAGCAGCATCTATGATGTGTACATCAGCGTATTCCCGACCAAGGATGAAAATGGGCAGATGCTGGATCTCTCGGCATTTGCGCTTCACACGGCCAGGGATCACAGCTATAATCCGGTGCTCAACTGCAATATACAGATCCTAAAGGAGGGAAAGAAACCGGATCCGCTGTTGGATCTGGATCACAAGAATGCGACCATACGCGTCAGAGGAAATTCTTCCAGAGGGGCCACTTATAAGAGTTATAAGGTGAAGCTGGAAGAGGAAGCGGGCACCTTTTTCGGGCAGAAAAATCTGAATATCAATAAACATTCCTCGGATGTATCCAAGATCTCGACGAAGCTGCAGACGGATCTGCTGACACAGATCGACGACATTGCGGGATACCGGACCTACTTTATGCGGCTGTGGATCAGGGACGCCTCTCTTCCGGAGGAAGAGCAGGAATTCGTCTATTATGGACTGTACACGGAGACCGAACAGCCTAATAAGACTTATCTGGAGACAAGGGGCTTAGGAAGCAATGCGGCCATGTATAAGGCAAGCGATTTCAGTTTTGCCATGAACGATGTGCTCTTGAACGTGGACGATCCGGCTTATTCGGAGGAAGCGTTTGAGACGGTGCTGGCGATCCGGGAAGGATCGGATCATGAGAAGCTGCTGGAGATGCTTGCGGCTGTCAATGATACGACCACGGACTTTGCGGAGATCTTCGGGACCTATTTTGACGAGGATAATTATCTGACGTGGCTCGCCTTTAATATATTGATGGGAAACGAAGACATTACGAACCACAATTATATCCTGTACAACCCTGACAATGCTCTTACATGGTACTTTATCCCATGGGATTTTGACGGGGCACTCCGATTCGGGGAACACAGGTCAACTTTCAGCCAGCCGGATTCCCTGCGGGGCATCCAGATGCTCAATGTCGGAATTCTGCACCGCAGGTACCTGCGCCTGGAAGGAAGCATCGGCAAGCTGGATGATAAGATGAAGGAACTGCTTGCCAATGTGATGACCAAAAGCCGCGTGAACGGGCTGATAGATTCCTATAAACCGGTATTGGAGAAGACTATGCCGTTTTACCCGGATATAGATCTTCTGGATATGGAGCCGGATGAACTGTTCTCTTATATAGACGGTATTTACAGTGGGATCCTGGATAATTATGAGGCGTTTCATAAGGCGGCCGCTTATCCGTCTCCCATGTTCGTAGCGGCGCCTGAGCGGCTTGCAGACGGTTCCCTTAGATTTGCATGGGAGGCGTCCTATTCTTACCAGGGACGCCCGATCACCTATGACCTCCGGGTCTATGAGGATGCCGGGATGCAGAAGCTGCTCTTTGAACAGACCAAGATCGCGCAGACGGAATATATTATGCAGAGAGGTTTGGCGGAGGGGACTTACTATCTTCAGGTGACGGCAGAGGACGATCTTGGGAAAGAACAGCTTAGTCTGGAACATGTACAGAATACAGAACAGTTTGTGTTCGGGCTGCTGGAATTTACGGTCCCTGCAGCGCCATGACCTGCCGGGAAGGACACAGATCCCCATACGGAAGAGGGATTTTCAGCGCAAAAGCAGCGCAGAAATGGGGGAAAACATGAAATATCTTGGGCACAAGCTGCGCCATGAGATCAAGTACTATATCAATGACAGTGTCTACCACACGCTTCGGAACAGACTTAATGCAGCAGCCGAGGCGGACCCTCATATGAGAAGCGAAGACGGCTATCTGGTCAGCAGCCTGTATCTGGATGATATCTATCATTCGGCGTGGGAGGAAAAGGAGGCCGGCATTCAGTTCCGTAAGAAATACAGGGTAAGGTGTTATGACAGAATGGATGACAGGATCAGTCTGGAATGTAAGCGGAAGTACGGAGAGTATATAGCGAAAGAAAGTATGCTGATCGACCGCGGACAATACGATGCCATGCTGGCAGGCGACTATGATCATTTCCTGTCCTGCCAGAACCCTTTGGGCAGAGAACTCTATGTCCTGCATCACACGCGTCTGCTGCAGCCTGTCGTGGCGGTAGAATATCTGCGGGAGGCGTATGTGATGGAGCAGGGCAATGTGAGGATCACTTTTGATAAGGATATTTCGGTATCTGTCAGTAATCACGATCTCTTTTCCGATCACTATGAGGTCAGAAAGGTATTGGATCCGGGAATCATGGTCCTGGAGGTGAAGTTTGACGAATACCTGCCGGATATGATGTTCCAGATCCTGAAGACAGCGATGACAGACAGATGTGCCGTTTCCAAATATGTGATGTGCAGAAAAGAAAAAAGGAGGGTTTTGTTCAGGTGAGTACATTTTCCGATATTTTTAAAAAGGGATTCCTGGAAGAGGCCGGTAATCTTACGATCAACGGATTTGCGATGTCGATGCTGGCGGCATTTCTGTGCGGCATGATCGTATATGCCGTTTACCGGGGATTTTACAAAGGGGTCATCTACAATAATAACTTCAATATTCTTCTTGTGATGACAAGCTTAGTCACCTGTTTCATGGTCATTGTGATCAGCTCCAACGTGGTGCTGTCCCTTGGTATGGTAGGTGCGTTGTCCATCGTGAGATACCGCACGGCAGTGAAAGACCCGCTGGATGTGGGATTTCTGTTCTGGACCGTGGCGGTAGGCGTGACCTGCGGGGCGGGGCTTTATCTCATATCCATCCTGGGAACGGTGTTTGTTGCGGGTGTCTATATTATGCTGGTGAAGATAAGAAATAAGAAGCATCAGTACCTGCTGGTCGTGAAGTACCAGGACAGTGCGGCGGAGGAGGTCAGAAGACAGATCGAGCCGGTGAGAAAGGTATTAAAGAATAAGACGGCTTCAAAGGGAATGACGGAACTTACCTATGAAGTAAGAATGCGGGGAGAAAACACTTCTTTTGTTACGGCGCTTTCCGCCATCAAGGGTGTGACGACCGCTGTACTGGTTGAATTTACGGGAGACTATTTTGAATAAGAAGAAATGGGGTATCGTCCTGCTCTTCCTTGGGACCTTTGCATTGGTCTTCCTGTTATTTATGGTGATGGGGCGGGAAGAACACTGGCTTTTTGAGGAATCCGACAGAAGCCTCGACAACCCGGACAGGGGCTTCTACATTCAGATCAAAAGCAGCCGCCCTGATAAGATAGCAGATGCCGCGAAGGAAGTTCGGGTGATCCTGCTGTCTTTTGATATAGAGGAATATGTACAGGAAGAGCTTCCGGAGAAGAAAATGGAAGAACTGAAAAGCGCATTGGATACGGCCAAAAGGGAGCAGGTGGCAGTGATCTTCCGGGCGGCCTACGGCTTCCACCGGGATGTTGTAGAGCCTGACAGGATAGAAAGAATGGCAGGACATATCGCACAGATCTCGGAAGTGCTGAATGCTTATCCGGAGCAGATCCTGGTCGTGCAGGCCGGCATGTTTGGGGCTTACGGAGAATGGCATGCCAGCCGGTATCTGGAAGGCACGGAGGAAGAGCAAAGGCAGAACAGGCTGTATCTTCTGAGACAGTGGGACACGTATCTGGATCCGGGGATCAAGGTGGCAGTGCGCCGTCCCAGATTTGTGCGGGAAGCCATGGCGGAGCAGATCCTGACAGGCAGGCTGGGGATCCATAACGATGCGCTCCTTTCCAACAGCAGTGATATGGGAACTTATGACGATCCGGGCATGGGGCGGGCAGAGGAACTGCAGTGGGTGCAGACATATCTGAAGGGCCAGGTGAACGGCGGAGAAATGCCGATACCAGGAAAGCTGAACGATCCGCAGAACGCAGATCATGAATTCCGAAAACTGTATATAAGCTATCTGAACCTGAGATATAATGAGGAGATCATCTCCCGGTGGGCCGGGATGACGATGGAAGGACAGGATGTGGACGCCAGGCATTATCTGGGCAGCCGTCTCGGATATCGTCTCTTTGTTTCGGAACTGGATGTGAGAAGCGTCTGTTTTGCGGGGGAATTGTCCGGCAGAGGGATACGGATGCAGATCCGTCTGTGCAACACCGGTTATGCACCGCTTCCGGATAGATACAGGGTTTTCCTAACGGTGGAAGACAAGACGAAACAGTTATGCGATGAAGTGGAGATGCCGGAACTGTATGAGATCGCCGGCGGCCAGAGTGTCAGGAAGGAAGTGTATGTCAGAATACCGGATGAATTCCTGGCGGGGAAAGAAAAGATCGTTGTCGGACTGAAGATAGCGCCGGACAGGACTATGACGGACAAAAGAGACTGTGTGGAACTGGCAAACGATGGGTTTGTCTACGATAACGGAAACAACAAATTGTTGTATATGCAAAGGGAAGGTAAGTTATGCTTCAAGACGGTGAGACAGGAAAACGCCTCCGAGGTTGTCGTCGGAGACGTTTTCTTTAACTCTCTCATAGGAAAGAGCCACTATCTTCATATTGAAAGTATGGTCTGCGGATCAAAGCAGCTTCTCGCCGTTCTCCTGCATCTTCATGGCGCGGACTTTACAGGATAAGCCGAACAGGTTGATGAAGCCTTCCGCGTCGTGGTGATCGTACATATCGCCGGTGGTGAAAGAAGCGATACTCTCATTATAGAGCGTGTACGGGGAAGTGGTGCCGGCCTTGATGATGTTGCCCTTGTAAAGCTTGAATTTCACTTCGCCGGTCACATACTTCTGGGTGGATTCGATGAAGGCCTGGATCGCCTCGCGGATCGGGGTGAACCATTTGCCTTCGTAAACGATCTGCGCAAATTTGCTGCCCAGGTCTTTTTTCAGTGCATAGGTGTCACGGTCAAGGATCAGTTCCTCCAGCTGCTGGTGCGCTTCGTAGAGGATGGTGCCGCCGGGAGTCTCATAGACACCGCGGGACTTCATGCCCACCACGCGGTTTTCCACGATATCGATGATGCCGATGCCGTGTTTGCCGCCCAGCTCGTTCAGGGTGGAGATGATCTCGGATACTTTCATCTGCCTGCCGTTTACGGAAGTGGGGATACCCTTTTCAAAAGTCATGGTAACGTATTCGCCCTCGTCGGGAGCCTTCTCCGGTGTGGTACCGAGAACAAGCAGGTGCTCGTAGTTAGGCTCATTGGAAGGATCTTCCAGCTCCAGGCCCTCATGGCTGATGTGCCACAGATTACGGTCGCGGCTGTAGCTTGAGTCGGCGGAGAAGGGCAGGTTAATGCCGTGCTGCTTGCAGTATTCGATCTCTTCCTCACGGGAGTTCATGGTCCATTTCTCATTCCGCCAGGCAGCGATGATCTTCAGGTCAGGCGCCAGTGCCTTGATGCCCAGCTCGAAACGGATCTGGTCGTTGCCTTTGCCGGTAGCGCCGTGACAGATAGCGGAAGCGCCCTCTTTGCGGGCGATCTCCACTAATTTCTTGGCGATCACGGGACGGGCCATGGAGGTACCCAGCAGATATTTGTTCTCATACACCGCATTTGCCTGTACGCAGGGCATGATGAAATCGTCGCAGAATTCGTCTGTCAGGTCTTCAATATAGAGTTTGGAAGCGCCGCTGGACAGAGCACGATCTTCCAGTCCGTCAAGCTCCTCGGCCTGACCGCAGTTGCCGCATACGCAGATCACTTCGTAATCAAAATTTTCTTTTAACCAGGGGATGATCGCGGTGGTGTCCAGTCCGCCTGAATAAGCAAGAACAACTTTTTCTTTCATGGTGTAATCTCCTTTGTTTTTCAATTTTGTTTGCCCGGCCGGCGTGCCGCATGGGCATTCATGCTATGATAGTCGATCACTCCGAGCCCTTGGCTCTCGCGTGATCGCCGCCAGTATTCGTACTCCGGCCTGTCGGCCTCCATACTCATACCGGCTAGCCCGTCCGATGTCTGCATGGCGGTGCGTGCAAGCACGCTCATCCATACAGCCGCCGTCCGGGACTCTCATAGTAATATACAGCATGGCAGTGTAGAATGCAAGTGTGATTTTATGCATTTTTAAGACAAATATTTCTTATTTTTTATGCAAAAAGTAGAATGAAAACTGTATAATATGCATAGTTAATGAATTTTTATTCAAAACAGCCTTTAAATGCTCCTTGACAGTACAGTTTATGGGGAGTAGAATGAGGGAAACAAGGGAATATATGGGTTATATAGTAGGTTATGAGAACCTTTGCAGAACATAAGGAGGGTTATTTGTTATGTGGTTGAAGAAAGCAGCAGTGTTGGGAATGGCGGGTACGATGCTCTTTGCGGCAGCTGTTATGCCGGTTTCGGCGCATGGCCATCATGGCAGGAAGGCAGCAACAGGATGCGGATATGATCATGAGCATCTGTGTGCGGTCTGTGCAGTGGAAGATTGTACAAGAGTTGGCTGGCATGTGCATGACGGCGATACCTATTGTGGATACGATCATGTGGATGGGTATTGTGACGGTACTTGTGATGCGGTCAGAGTCTGTGCGGTGGAGGATTGTACACAGACGGGACACCATGTCCATGACGGGAAGAGCTATTGTGGCTATGTTCATGAGAGTGGGTATTGTGACGGTACCTGTGACAGTATTGAGGTCTGCGCGGTGGAAGGATGTACGAAGACGGGCCGGCATACGCATGACGGAGAGACTTACTGCGGTTATGCACACAGCAGTGGATACTGTGACAGTTCCTGCGTACAGACTGGGAATGCAGGTTCGGGCAGAAGGGGATGCAGAGGACATCATGGGCATCATTGAGTAATGGGAAGGCTCAGTGAATCAAGGAGGACGGTTTGCCGGGCAGGACATTTGTTACATCAAGATCACACTTGAATAGAATATAAGGAAGCCTTACAGATTTACAGAGCAAAAGTTCGGAATCTGTAAGGTTTTGTTTTTTTAATAATTGTGTTACAATGGTCTTAATGAGCGGGCAATACATTTGTGCGCAGAGAGAGTCGGTGCGGGATGCCAATGGGCGAACGGCAGCCTGTATAGGAAAAGGATAGGAACAGCAACATGGAAAGCAGTAAGAATAGGGAGATTCAGGATCGAGTCATAGAAGAGCAGGAGAGGCGGATCAAGATGCTGGAGCAGGAGAAAGCAGCTTTGAAAGAGGCCCTTATGGCGGCGGAGGAAGCAAATAAGGCTAAAAGCCGTTTCCTTTCTAATATGTCCCATGACATCCGTACACCAATGAATGCCATTATGGGTATGACATCTATAGGATTATCACATATTGATGAGAAAGCACGGGTGCATGACTGTCTTGGCAAGATTCAGACAGCAGCGGGCCACCTGATGAGTCTGGTGAACGATGTGCTGGATATGTCCAGGATCGATAGCGACCGTTTGACACTGAATGAAGAACCTTTCTCTCTTGCAGACCTGATTCATGACATTTCTGTTATTGTCAGGCCACAAGCGGCCCAGAAGAAGCAGACGTTTAAGATAGAGATCGGACGCATTGAGGAGGAGGATCTGATCGGGGATCCTTTACACTTAAGACAGATTCTGGTCAATATCATCGGGAACGCCGTGAAATATACCCAGGAGGGCGGAGAAATACAGGTGCGGTTTGCACAGCGCTATGTGACTGCCAAACTGCAGCAGGAGAGCGGGATAGATAAGGTCGTTGAAGGGGCAGCAGTGGATGTGCCGGCTGCCGGCAAAGTATGGCTGGATTTTTATTGTAAAGATAATGGTATGGGGATGAGCCAGGAGTTTCTGCAGAAGATCTTCGTACCTTTTGAGCGGGTGCACAGTGAGGCGACCAGTAAGATAGAAGGCACTGGGCTTGGCATGTCTATTGTCAAGAACCTGGTAGAGCGGATGGACGGGCAGATCCTTGTAGAGAGTGAAGAGGGCGTGGGCAGCAGCTTTACGGTACATCTTCCGATGATCATGGCGCCGCGGGAGACGGCGTCCCTGCATCTTCCGGAAGGGGCGTCCGTGCTCATTGCGGAGAATCGGAAAGAGCGGGCCGGCCAGATGGCCAGATATCTGCGGGAGGCGGGGCTTGTTCCGGTACATCAGGAGAAGGGAGCACAGGCAGTTACATGGCTGACACAGGCGCAGTATGAGGGACATATGCCCTGTGCCCTGTTGTTGGGAGAGGAATTGTCAGATATGCAGGTGTTACATCTGGCTTCCCATGTGCGGCAGCTGGCCGGCAAAGAGTTTCCGATCCTGCTCGTGTCCGAGGCGGACTGGGTACAGCTGGAATACCGGGCGACAAGAGCCGGAATTAACGGGTTTGTGCCCTGTCCCTTGTTTAAGAGCAGGCTTCTCGGAACGCTGGCAGAGCTTTTGGGAGGAATGGGTGCCGGCGAGGATCCGGCACAGCGGGAACTGGATTACAGTGGATATCGGATTCTTCTGGTGGAGGATATTGAATTGAATCAGGAGATCGCGGTAGAACTTCTGTCCGTGACCGGTGTGCAGGTAGAGGTGGCAGATGACGGCGCGCAGGCGGTCGAGAAGTTTCAGAATTCGTCGGAGGGTTATTATGACCTGATCTTCATGGATATCCATATGCCGGTGATGGACGGCTACGAAGCTACAAGGCGGATACGCGGGATGGATAGAACGGATGCTGCAGCCGTGTGGATCGTTGCCATGACTGCGGATGCGTTCGTGGAGGATGTGCGGCAGGCGAAAGAGTCGGGCATGAACGAACATATCTCGAAGCCCGTAGAACCCAGCCGCCTGCAGGAGATACTATACAGGCAGTTTTCCGGTTAACGGATATGGCGAAGACAAGGGAAATGACGTGACATAGTCAGTAACAGAGGGGAAGAGGCGGGAAGGAATGCAGCCTTATCAGGAAGAATATATTGTAAATTTAAGAGAGATCGCGGCTTTGGCGGCGCGGAAGAAGACGGAAGGTCACTCCTTTGAGAGCTATGAGGCCGGGCTGTCCAGGAACCGGCTGCAGATCGTGCAGAAAGTAGAGCGCAACATGGAACTGCTCCGAGCGGGCCTTTTTCCACTTCTTGATCACCTTCTTGAGGCAGGAGAGGAAGAGCTACAGGATCTGCAGGAATTTGCCGGCAGCCTGTTTCAGGTCGGTGAGGAATTGGACGTCGGCCTGTTCTGCCAGATCCATCAGGCGCTGCTTAACTGTGCGCGGCTGAAGAAGGACAGGAATGGTATGATCCGGGAACTGTACTGGCTGGGAATCGGACGGAATAATCGGTGCAGCAAGCTGATCGGGCTGGAATATTCTGTGGTAGAGAACTATATTTTTGAAATGCGGCTTTGTTTTACGGAGGCGGGCGCATATCTGAAATATTTTGATGAGATCGAGGATTCTGAGACCAGGGGGTATATTCTGCGCGCCCGGGCCAATACGGCACTGGGGCAGTATGCATCAGCCAGTGAGAAGATCCAGCGGGTCAGGCAGACGCTGCAGATCCTGCAGGATCATTATTATCAGGACAAAGAACCGGAGCTTCCATGGGAACGTTACATTTTCATGGCTCACAGGCAGATGGCCAGTAGTATATCTTACAGCAAGGACAATGTCATGACCGCGGAAGATGTGGAGGCGGTCATGGAATCAGTCTATATCGTTTACCAGGCACATATGCAGGAGGCGGCCGAGCGTGGAGAACACCCACCGATCCATTCAGCATTTAACTACTATGCGATCTCTTATTACTGTGGACTTGATACTTTTGACGGTCTGCTAGCCAAGACGGAACATTTGATGGATACGACGGAGCTTTCCGATTTTTCTTCGGAAAATATGTATGGGCTTATTTCTCTGCCGGCGTTTTACCTGCAGTATTTGAAACAGTTTCCGGAACGGATTCCGGGGAAGACGGCCTATATCGAGAATTTGTATCGGAGGATATTGAATTATGTAGAAGTGTTTCCCGATGCGCCGGAGAATGAGATGCTTTTCCTGTATCTGCGTCAGCTTGCCAATAATTATATCGAGACAACTGACAGCATTCCTTACGGTGTGTTTTTATTGAAGCTCATCATGCGGTTTGCGCCGGATATCTACATCCAGTCCTATATTGTGGCAAAAGCCGCGGCAGTTCTTTGTGAGATCCTTATGGAGGAAGAACCCGGATTTTTTGATGATATCGAGGAGATCAGGAAGATAGAAGATCCGCAGGAGAAACGACACGAAGTCAGGAAATTTGCGATGACATGTGGTCTTCTGCATGATGCGGGCAAGATTAATTTCATTAACCTGTATGCCCAGGCAGGACGGCAATGGTTTGAAGAAGAGTATGAAATGACACGTCTGCATACAATAGTCGGAGAGAGCTGTCTGCGGGAATGTGCTTCTACACGCCGATATGCGGCTGTAGCGCTGGGACACCATAGTTGGTACGATGGTTCCCGTGGCTATCCTGCCGTCTATGAAAGGTTGGAGTGCAGTTCGCGTCAGATGGTTGATGTGGTCAGTCTGGTTGATTGGCTGGAAAATGTAACTGATGCTCAATGTATGTTTACGGGTGTGCGGATGACCTTTGATGCAGCAGTGAAAACCGCTGTCAGCCTGGAAGGAAGGCGCTTTTCGCCGTTGCTTACGACAAGGCTGCGGGATGGACAGATCGTTGCAAAGCTGGAGAAGGCTTTTGCAGAGGGAAGAAGAGAAGCCTGTAAGCAGCTGTATGAAGAAGGCACAAGTCCGGAATACTCGGCGCAGCCCATTGAGCAGCTGTTTCTGATGAAGAGTTACTGAGAAATTGGATTAATTTATTAAGGAGGATACTGTCATGGCAGCAAGTGAGTATACATCAGCGTTAAGACAGGGACGGCGCAGTTATCGGGCAGCGCTTACAAGAGGTGAATATCCTTATCTCCCGGTATTGGATGATATCATGTCCTATACGGAGATAGCTGGAATGGAAAATATAGGGATCATGGATATTCCGCTATCCAAGATCGTAGGGACGAAGACGGTTGGGCGGTCGAATGCATTCGCGGATAATTTCATGCCGCTGCTTCCGGAAGAGTCGGAATTTGGTATGAAGTGGGCAGCAGTTTATAAGCATCAGATCGAGGATGGGATCAGCGATCCGATCGTAGCTTTTGAATTCATGAATCAATTCTATGTGCAGGAGGGTAACAAGCGAGTCAGTGTTATGAAATATCTTAAGACGTACAGCATTGCGGCCGTGGTCACCCGTTTGGTGCCCAAGAAGACGGACGATAAGGAAAACCGCCTGTACTTTGAATTTCTGGACTTCTATGAGGTGTCGCGCAGTTATGATGTCTGCTTTACCAAGGAGGGTAGTTATAAGAAGCTTTTGAAGCTCATGGGGAAGAAAGAGGATGAAGTGTGGTCTGATGACGACAGGATGAATCTGCATTCGGCCTGTTATAATTTTGAGCGGGCATTTATCAAGGAACATGGAGAGAACCTGGATATCAATGTCTCCGATGCGTTCCTGATCTATGTGGAGATCTACGGTTATGATAAGGTGAAGGGGCAGACGGAGAATGAGATCGTAAAAGCGCTCCAGAAGATGTGGACAGAGATCACATTGGCCGATCAGGGCAGTCAGGTAGAACTTGTTCAGAACCCGGAACAGACGAAGGCGACTCTTTTCAACAAGCTGATCTCGGCGGGGGTCCCGGATTCTTTGAAGGTGGCGTTCATCTATACAAAGACCATAGAGACTTCCAGTTGGGCCTATGCCCATGAGCTTGGCAGACATTATCTGGAACAGGCATTCGAGGGCCGGATCAAGACAATGGCCTTTGATAAGGCGGACACGGAAGCCGAGGTGGAAGCGGCCATCGAGCTGGCAGTCACCGCAGGCTGTGAACTGATCTTCACTACGGCGACACAGATGGTGAACCAGAGTGTTCGTTCCGCGATCCAGCATCCGAAGGTAAGGATCTACAACTGTTCCATCATGATGTCGTACTCCTCGATCTGCACATACTATGCACGGATGTATGAATCCAAATTCCTGTTAGGTGCGATCGCGGCAGCCCTGTCCAGGACAGACAGGTTGGGCTATGTGGCGGATTATCCGATCTACGGAGAGATGGCCAACATCAACGCATTCGCATTGGGAGCCAAGATGATCAATCCCTTTGTGGAGGTGCATTTGGCGTGGACCAAGGTCAAAGGGACGGATGCGAGAGAGAAGCTGAATCAAGAGGGAATCTTTTTCATTTCCGATAATGATATGATCACGCCGGGGAATGCCTCGAGGCAGTACGGCATTTATCTGAAAAAGGAAGACGGCATGCTGGAGAATCTGGCTACCCCGATCTGGCACTGGGGCAAGTTCTATGAACAGATCGTCAGAAACCTCTACAGCGGCGGCAGCACGGAGGCAGACACACAGAAAGGAAAGAAGGCAGTCAACTACTGGTGGGGCATGTCTGCGGATGTGATCGATGTGATCTGCTCAAAATCTATGCCACATGGTACCAACAGGTTGATCGAGTTTTTGAAGAATTCTATCCGGGCGGGGGCTTTCCATCCGTTTGACGGTCCGATCTATGCGCAGGGCGGTGTAGAGCAGTGTGAGAAAGGAAGAAGCCTGCAGCCGGATGAGATCATTACCATGGACTGGCTGGCCGAGAATGTGGTAGGACAGATTCCCGATCTGGATGAACTGACAGAGGAAGCCAGGGCATTGGTAGAGTTCCAGGGAATCAGAGTTGATGAATCCGACACGGAGAAAAGTGCCGTTGTACGGAAAGACGTACCGGTAGAGAACGGAGGAACCGCATGAAGATCCTGGTACTTGCCGATCAAAAATCAAAATATCTGTACGATTTCTATGAGCCGGATAAATTGAAAGATATTGACTTGATCATATCCTGCGGCGATCTGTCGCCGAATTATCTGTCCTTCTTCGTGACACTCTGCAACGTGCCGCTGCTGTATGTCAGGGGTAATCACGATGACAAATACGAGAAAACGCCTCCGGAGGGATGTATCTGTATTGAAGACGAAGTCTTTGTATATGAAGGAATCCGAATTCTCGGTCTTGGAGGCTCCATGGAATATATTCCGGGAGCCAGTAACCAGTATTCGGAGAGGAAGATGCGTAAACGGGTGCGCAAGCTGCGCTATAAATTGTGGAGGCACAGGGGCTTCGATATCCTTGTGGCTCATGCGCCGGCTTATCAGGTGAATGATCTGGAGGACTTGCCCCATCGGGGCTTTAAGGTCTTCCGGACGCTGTTGGAGAAGTATGAACCCAAGTTCTTCTTCCATGGACATGTACATGCCAACTACAGCAGGAAATTCAAGCGGCACGATAATTTTGGCAAGACGACCATCGTCAACGGCTTTGAGTATTGTATCGTGGAGTATCCGCCTTCGCAGGGAGATGGGACAGGCAGTTCCCCTGCATGAGACGGGGATCGCTCCGTTGGTGGAGGGCATAACCTTCAGACGATGACAGTATAGTGGCTTTAGAGAAGCGACTCCACTTTCTCTACCGCGTTGCGGATATAGTCTCCTATAGGGGCTTCGACAAGGCCCGCGATATAGTGGTTACAGCGGCTGACCGGGATCAGGATCTTGAAAGCGCGGCTGGCGCTGACCGCGGTGGCGATGGCCGGGGTGATCTCCCCTAAGAGGGCATTGGCGAACACGATGCCGATAGGTCCTACGATGATATCAGAGTCGGCGGCGTTGACGATCACCGCATTGTCGCCGGTGGCCCCATAGTCTGCCCCTGCTTTGAGCATGGCAGCGGTGGCGGTGCTGTTGGTGCCGATGGCGTATAGTTCCAGTGTTTCATGTTTTTTCTTAAGTTGTTCGATGACGGTGCGGCCGATGCGGCCGCCCTGTCCGTCTATGATGGTGATCTTCATCTGGTTTACTCCTTATTTTACAATAGATACTAGGGTGTCTTTTAGATTCCAGTATTTTTCTTATAGGAAAGTACTCCGGGCATTACAAGAGTGCGTAAGCACGGGTTTTACGAATGTGGAATTTATCTTTTACTGTATCAGGGCGGGACAGCTCTGTCTTGCCACGTACGGTGTCGGAAAGGTAATGCTGGTAGGGGTATATTTAAAGTTGGTAAGAGAGTCCGACAGTATTTTCAGGCACTCTTCGGCCATATCTTCAAGTGGCAGGCTGATCACGGAGAGAGAAGGGATACAGTATTCTTCCTGCTCGGGTCTTCCGCTGCCCACACTGATGACCTCGATCTGCTCGGGAATGCGGATTTTCTTCTCATAGAAAGCCTTCAGTGCGCCCAGTGCAATGCTGTCGGAGGTGCAGAAGAGGCAGTCCGGCAGAGGGTTTAAGTCGCACAGCGTGAGGGCTCCGAGATAGCCGCCTTTCATGGAGTCTTCCACCATAACGGAGACGGGCCGTTCCATGGCGGATTCGCTGACCTGGAACTCGAAGACATTTGTTCTGATATTCATCCCGGAAAAAGTGGCGGGAGACTTTAAAAGGGCCGGATGCTTTTTGCCATGCGCGGCGAATATGTCGGCCGGCAGAAGGCCGATCGTCTTGTCATCCATGTTCACGGTTGCGTATTTTGAAGAGTATCTGTTATACAGAACGATCGGAATGTGAAAATCATTGGCTTCCAGATATTCCATATCGGTTTCCGACGGATTGCAGATGATGATCGCGTTGGTGGTAAGTACGGATTCCTGCGTCAGCGCATCCTGCAGATGATTGTTTTCATAGGGAACGATGGAAAGCTGGAACTGGTAGTTGTTTTCCATGATGGCGATCTGCAGTCCTTTCAGGAACCGGGAGAGCAGATGAATCCGGTTATCGGACACCCAGTAGAGGGAGATATTTGCCTTTGCGGAAAGGCTTCCCCGCAGTATTTTGGCCTGGATATTCGGCTTATACCCCATTTCCTTGGCGGCGTTCATGATCCGCTGCTGCGTTTCCTTCTTGATCTTTCGTCTGTCACCGTTTCCTTTCAGAACGATGGAGACGGTACTGGGAGAAAGTTCCAATCTGGCAGCGATGTCCTTGATGGTAGTCATAGTTTCCTCCATTACGAAGTGTATACAGTCTTGATTATTTGCCTTATAACGGTCGTTTGCGAACAGTGCAGCAGTTTCGCAGAGTCTCCCAAGGCATTAACTATACAATAAACGAGATACATAAGAAATGCAAGCTTATGCACAAACTTATGGGAAATAGATATGTCTGTAAAGAAGAGACATAACAAATATACGACCTTGTATAAAATATACAATATCAAAATAGAGTTTTTGTTTATAACATATAAATATGGATAAAGTACAACGTTGTATATTGACAAATAGACAAAACGGAGTATAATTGCAACATAAGTACAACGTGGTACTAAAACAAACTTACAGGAGGATATAAAATGAAGAAAAAGATGTTAGCAGTACTACTTTCTGCAGCCATGGCAGTTACGGCGCTTACAGGCTGTGGAAATTCTTCTGACAATGTGTCAGAAGGCACGACAGAGACCGATGCTGCCGGAACCACCGAAGAAACACCCGGGGGGGGGTATTGAGGAGAGCGAGGAAACAGCAGTAAATGAGACTGCCGAAGGCGAACCTAAGTATGGGGGAACGCTTCGCTTTGGCTATGGTAACAGTATAGCGACGCCGGGTTATACGCCCATGGCAACCGCCAATGCGTATCTGTATTACCTGACGCTTGCTTATGAAAATCTGATCACGTACGATAACGATGGCCAGATCATTGGAAAGCTTGCAACAGAGTGGGTGATCGATAATGATGAACCCAGTATTACGTGGACGCTTCGCGAAGGTGTGGAATTTGCCGACGGTACGCCGTTTAACGCAGAAGCCGTTAAGGTTAACATTGAAGAATATCAGGCTAACAACAGAACAGAGACTGCAAATGTCAAGAGCTGTGAAGTGATCGATGACACCCATATCAAGATGATCCTGGAGTCGGTCAATTCGTCTACCCTGGAGTCAGTCGGGTATTTCGTATTCTATATGAGCCCTGATGTGCTAAGGAATGACCGGGCGAGCCTGGATACTTCTACATGCGGCACAGGCCCTTTCCAGCTGACAGAATTTGAGAATAATGCGTATGCGATCTATTCAAAAAACGAGAATTACTGGCAGGAGGGTCTGCCCTATCTTGACAGTGTGTCGATCACTACGGTCACCGAGGAGACGACCAAGAGTACGGCATTCCAGGCCGGTGAGTATGACATGATCGATGCCTCTTCACCGACGATCCTGCAGGAACTGGACGGTGCAGGGATCTACTTGACGGAGAAGAATGAGAACGGTATGGGCGTTGGTACGCTCGGACTGATTCCAAACAGTGCGATCGATAGTCCCTGGGCGGATGAGCGTGTACGGCGCGCATTATGCTATGCGATCGACGTTGATGCGATCAACGCTGCATTCCAGCTTGGAACAGCGCAGCTGACAGACCAGTGGGCAGCCCCTGGCGCAGTAACCTATAATGACGATTTGAATCATTTTAAATATGACCCGGAACGTGCGAAGGAATTGTTGGCAGAGGCCGGTTATGCAGACGGTTTCACGACAAACCTCGTGACGATCAGTACCCTTTCGGATGCGTTTACAGCGATCGCCAATATGCTTGAGGAAGTGGGCATTCATTGTGAGATCCAGTTAGTAGACGGTTCCACACAGAACCAGATGTATATGGACGGTACCTGGGAAGGCCTCATGCCTCACTGGACGACGGTATCCCCGGATCTCGGACTGTATATGGGACGACATCTGGATTACGACGGTGCTTACTACGCGAAGGGTATCCAGCATCCTGACAAAGAGATGAATCTTCTGGAAGAGATCCGTACCTGTACGGACGAGACGGAAAGAAGAAATCTTGAGAAGGAACTGCAGAAGGCTATTTACGATGCAGAAGAGGGTTCTTGCCTGTTCGGAAGACCTCTGTATATCAGCCCGTCTATCATGTATAAATATGACTACGTCATGAATGACAGGGCAAAAGAAGCTTTTGCATCAGCCTGGGATCTGTCCGGGTGCTGGCTGGATAAATAGTTGATTTCACATCCCTGTACAGGATCGTGCACTTATGCGTACTGTCCCGTACAGGGATGAATCAATCCTTTAAACAGAATGAAAAGGAGTGAAACTATGAGTTCAAATCTGTTAAAAATGATCGGTAAGCGTATCGTACAAAGCTGTATCACCATCGTCATTGTAACCTTGTTTGTCTTTACCCTGATCCAGATGGTTCCCGGCAATCCGGTGGCAAATTATCTGGGAGCGACTGCCAGTGCCGAACAGATTGAGTATTATACGCATCTGTATGGTTATGACAGACCAGTCGCGGTACAGTACATAAGCTGGATCACTGGACTGTTTCGCGGTACTATGGGACAGTCGATCAGTTATCAGTCGGAGATCGCGGATATTCTGCTTCCGAGGCTGTTAGTTACATTATCCATGGTAGTGCCTGCTTTTATCATCGGCGTATTGCTTGGTGTCTTTCTTGGTATTCTTGCCGCGCAGAAAAGGGGAAGCTGGGTTGACAGCCTGATTTCCTTTTTCTCAAATATAGGTGTTTCCATTCCCATGTTCTGGCTGGGTATGATGGGAATGCTGGTTCTTGGTTTAAAACTTCATATTCTCCCGACATCGGGGTATGTACCGATCGAACGAGATCCCGGGGATTGGCTGAAGCACATGATCATGCCGATCATCGTCATGAGTCTGGGTGTTATGGCGTCCTTCATGAGGCTGGCGCGTTCCTCTATGCTGGAAGTGATCAGACAGGATTATGTTACGACAGCGAAAGCGAAAGGGGTAGATAAGAAATCCGTCACGATCAAACATCAGTTGAGAAATGCACTGATTCCGATCGTAACGGTGATGGGAAGCCGCCTGGGAACAATGGTGGGCAGCACTGTCCTGATCGAAAGCCTGTTTGTGATACCGGGGCTTGGAAGTGTGATGATGAATGGTATCAGTAACCGTGATTTCATGCTTGTAGCAAACGGCGTGCTGATCATCTCCATTTTCGTGGCTGTCTGTAATCTGGTGGTGGATATCTTATACGGGATCATAGATCCCCGGACTCGATAGGAGGGATGAATAATGGAGAAAAACAAAAAGAGCGTATTATCCAGGCTGAGATCCTCCCGCATCTTTCGAGTTATGTTCGGGCGAAAGCTGATCGTAGTCTGCAGTGTTATGTTGGTAGTGATGTTTCTATTGGCGATATTTGCGCCGCTGGCAGCGCCGTATGATCCCAATAAGGATGACTTGTATAATGTGCTGAAAGGAAGCACGGCAGAGCATTTATTGGGAACGGATTCAAATGGGAGGGATGTTTTAAGCCGCATTATTTATGGCGGCCGGATTTCCTTTACAGTAGGCGTGGTAGCGGTGGTGATCTCGAGTGTGATCGGTATGGCGCTGGGATTGATCTCCGGGGTGATCGGCGGTGCCGTTGACACAGTCATTATGCGTGTGATGGATGCCATGATGGCGGTACCGATGCTGATCCTTGCATTGTTTCTGGGGGCTATTCTGGGACAGGGACTGGGCAATGTATGCCTGGCTATCGGTATATCCATGGTGCCCGGGTATGCCCGTATCACGAGAGGACAGGTGCTGACGGTGCGTAATGCCGATTATGTTACGGCGGGTAAGCTTTGCGGGGGTTCCTGGGTCAGAAATACGATCGTACATGTATTCCCGAACTGCCTGTCTGCCAATATTGTTACTATGACCTCCAGCCTGGGCGGCGCGATATTGGCGGAAGCCAATCTGAGTTTCCTGGGGATGGGGATTTCCCCGCCGACGGCGAGCTGGGGTGCTATGGTAAGCGGCGGCTATAAGTATCTTTCCACACAGCCGATCATTGCGATCGCTCCGGGTGTAGCGATCATTATCGTTGTATTGTGCTTTAATATGGTAGGAGACGCCCTGCGTGATGCGTTGGATCCCAAGCTGCGAGGTACTTTGGGAAAAGGCAGAAAGAGAGAGAAGCAGAGCAGGAAGGGGCGTGATCGCTATGCATGAAAAGTTACTTGAGATCAAAGATCTGAGTGTAGAATATGAGACGGAAATATCCACGGTCTATGCAGTAAACGGCCTTGATTTGGAAGTGGGATATGGAGAGACTTTAGGGCTGGTGGGAGAGACCGGCGCCGGCAAGACATCAACGGCGCTCAGTGTGATCCGGCTTCTGCCGGAGGGGATCGGTTTCGTGACCGGCGGATCCATCACCCTGGATGGGGTTGATATGCTGGCAGCATCGGAAGAGAAGCTGCGCAGTATGCGCGGTGCTACAGCATCCATGATCTTCCAGGATCCAATGTCCGCATTGAATCCTGTTATGACAGTCGGAGCACAGATTCTGGAAGTATTGAAGATTCATCATCCGGAGCAGAGCAAGAAGGATCTGGAGGCCAGAGTTGATGAGATGATGGAGTTAGTAGGGATTCCGGCTAACAGAAAGGAAGAGTATCCGCACCAGTTCAGCGGCGGTATGAAACAGCGTATCGTGATCGCGATCGCACTCGCATGTGAACCGAAGCTGATTCTGGCAGATGAGCCGACTACAGCGCTGGACGTAACGATCCAGGCACAGATGCTGGGACTGATCAATGATCTGCAGAAACGTCTTGGTACGGCAATGATACTGATCACCCATGATCTTGGGGTAGTAGCCCAGACGTGTGAGAAGGTGATCGTCATGTATGCGGGGGAGGCGATAGAGTACGGAAGCGCGGAAGATATTTTTGAGACAGACATGAGACATCCATATACGGAAGGGCTGTTCAACGCTATCCCCAAGTTGAACGAGGAGAGTGCGCGCCTGGAAGCGATCGACGGAATGATGGCGAATCCGACAGTGAAAATACAGGGGTGCCGATTTGCTGACAGATGCAAGCATGCTACGGAGCGGTGCAGGCAAAAGCAGGAGATGCGGGAAGTCAGTAAGGGGCATATTATCAGGTGTTGTCTATACGACAGACAGCAGGCAAATGTATAACACTGGAAGGAGGAGGTGAAGCCATGGAAGATAAAATACTTGTTGAAGCCAGGAATCTGAAGAAATATTTCAAGGCCGGAGGAGGTCAGCTTCATGCAGTTGACGGCGTGAATTTTAAGATCCGTAAAGGGACGACACTGGGCGTGGTAGGAGAAAGCGGGTGCGGTAAATCGACGCTTGGCAGAGTGCTTCTGCGATTGTATGATGTGACGGACGGCCAGATCCTTTATGACGGAACAGACATCACTTCGATGAATGCGAAGGAACTTAAGCCGATTCGTGCCAGAATGCAGATGATCTTCCAGGATCCATCCGGAAGCTTGGATCCGCGTAAGAGCGTGAAAGAACTGATCGGGGAACCGTTGAAGATCTATAAGGCATATAACGGTAAAGCCGATTATGATGCAAAGATAGCTGAGATCATGAAGACGGTAGGACTGAATGAAATGTATGCGGACAGTTTCAGCCACGAGCTGGACGGTGGCAGACGGCAGCGTATCGGGATCGGACGAGCGCTGGCTATGAATCCGGAGTTTATTATCTGTGATGAGCCGGTGTCGGCGCTGGATGTCTCCATTCAGGCGCAGATTCTGAATCTGCTGATGGATCTTCAGGATGAGAAAGGGTTGACCTATGTTTTTATCACTCATGATCTGAGTGTGGTAAAACATATCAGCCATGAGATCATGGTAATGTATCTAGGGCAGTGTGTGGAGTATGCCAGGACGGCAGATCTGTTTGCCAATCCAATGCATCCGTACACGCAGGGACTGCTGAATGCCGTGCCGATTCCCAGTCTGAAAGCAAAGAAGCTTTCTACACAGGTGATGCGCGGAGAACTGACGAGTCCTATCGATCCGGCGCCGGGATGTCGCTTTGCGGCAAGATGTCCCTATGCAACAGAAAAATGCCGGGGGAAGGATATAGCGCTCACGGAAGTGGAACCGGGACATTTTGTGAGCTGTAGAAAAGTATTATAGGTAATGTCGTTCATTATAGACAGACAGGAAGAAAAAGGTTAGGAGGAGAATATGACTGATCAGGAAAAGGCGGCCAGGATGCAGGCCGAGATGGAAGAGCGGATCCGTCTGGGAGCATTGGGGATCAGGGCAGAGTTTGATGCCTGCCCGGTCATGGGAGAAGCGTTTAAGTACGTGGTGGAAGAGTGCTTCCTGCCGATGCCGGATGGGGTAAAGCTGCACACGACGATCTACAAGCCGGTCGGGAAGCACACCTTTCCGGTATTGATTCAGAGAAGCTGTTATCCGTCCCAGATGGAAATTTATAAAGTATACGGAGAAGAACTGGCCAGGCGTGGCTATGGCTATGTTCTGCAGGTCTGCCGGGGGACGGGCAGGAGCGAAGGCGAATGGGAACCGAATGTGAACGAGCGCCGGGACGGACTGGCAGCACTTGGCTGGCTGAATGATCAGGAATGGGCGGAGAGTATCGGCTATTTCGGGGCAAGTTATCTTGCTCTGACAGGCTGGGCCATTGCGGATGCGGTTCCGGAGAAGGTCAAAGGCATGATGTTGACTGTATATGGCACCGACCGCTTTAAGTCAGCCTATGAGAAGAGGCTGTTCCGGCATGATGTGCTGACCGGGTGGAGTATGGCCAATGCAGGCCATCCGGTGGATGCTGATTATCTGGAGAGCTGCAGATATAAGCCGCATGCAAAGGTAGACGAGGCTTTGTGGGGCGGCAGACTTGCGTGGTATCAGGACTGGATCCATGCGGTAGAACGTGATGACGCCTACTGGCAGCAGGGGTGGTGGAAACAGCTTATGGATATCCCGGCTAAGACCAGGGTGCCGATCTATATTGTGGAGGCCTGGTATGATCATCACTTCGGTAGTGCCATGAATACCTGGAGCGCATTAAACGAGGAGACAAGGGAACACAGCTGGCTGGATATTGGCTGTTGGAATCATATGTCTGCAGACTGCATCGAATGGGGGCAGCAGGAACATCTCGAAAACGGGGATGTGAAGCGGGTCCTGGAATGGTTTGATCTGCTCCTTAAACAGAAGAAGATGCCGCAGAAGCGGATCCGCACTTACGTGATGCGGGAAGACCGCTGGCAGGAGCATAAGGCATGGCCGCTTCCCTCAGAGAACATTAGGAAATATTATCTTGCAGAGGACAAGAGTTTAAGTTTGGAGCCGGGAAAGGCAGGGGAGATCGCTTTTATCTATGATCCTGAGGATCCCTGTCCCTCCCACGGGGCGGAGAGTGTGCTGACGACGATTACGGAGGCGGGAACGCTGCTGCAGCCGGCACCGGATTATCGGTCTGACGTGGTAAGTTTTGTCAGTAGGCCGCTTATAGAGAAGCTGGAGATCGCGGGGCGGATCAAGGTACGCCTTCAAGTGAAGACAGATGTGGAGGACACTGCTTTTTCGGCAAAGCTGTGTGAAGTCTTTCCGGATGGCAAGGCATATAATATCCGCAGCGGGATTACCACCATTGCGGCAGATCTGCCGGAGGGGGCAAGCTACATACCCGGAGAGCTGACGGAGGTCTGTGTGGACTTCTGGGATATCGTGTGGACACTGCAGCCGGGAAGTTGCCTGCGGCTGGATATTTCGTCCTCTGATTTTCCGCAGTATGCTGTCCATAGTAATTATGCGGGCATCTGGTCGGATCAGAAGGAGAGCAGGATTGCCCATCAGGTGATCTGTATCGGCAGCGGGGAATGCTGTCTGGAACTGCCGGTGATGGCGGCTATGGAGTAAACTGTATTGTCGTGAGAGCGGCGTTATGGTAAATAAATGTGACTGCGAGGCCGGGAGCCGACCGGTCACACCAATAAAACTTAGAAAAGGAAGGGTAAAAGCGATGAAGAAGATTGCGATTGGCGGTGGCCAGGGCTTTTGGGGCGATTCCCCGGATGCTGCGCTCCATATGCTGCGTCATG
>CAMWLJ010000029.1 GCA_947175055.1 uncultured Lachnospiraceae bacterium
CGGATTTCTGTTATACGGATGATATTGATTTATATTACCAGGAGGGTATGTACCATAAAGCTCTTGACCAGAAAGGAGTTTTATAAATGACAGAAAAAGAGAAAAGATCGCGGGGAGAGCTGTATGTCGCAAATTATAACCCGGAGATTGGGAAAGAACTGCTGGGAATGTAAGGATAAGTGCTTCCTGGTGTGACCATTGGAAATAATGCGGTTATTGGGGCGGGAAGCGTGGTAAACAGGGACGTTCCGGATGGGGTGGTTGCGGCAGGGAATCCGTGTGAGGTAATCCGCAGAATAACTGATGAGGACAGGGAAAATACAAAATTCGGCATTGTTAGGAGGCGCATAATGACAGAAAGAGAAAAAATGCTGAATGGGGAATGGTATGACACTTCTGACCCATGGCTGGTTTCACAGAGAAATATAGCAAGGGATGTTTCGGAGCAGTACAACCGTACATCGGAAAATGATGCGAACAATATTTAGAGGAGGTTCATATGAAATTTGAAAAGAAAAACTTGTTTTGGATCAGGGAAGCAGACCGAAGTGACGTGACAGATGACAGGATCACTATTTACACACAACCAAAAACTGATTTGTGGCAGAGGACCTACTACGGGTTTCAGAATGACAGTGCGCCTGTCCTGCAGATGAAAACGTCGGAAAAGTATTTTTCATTCATAGTAAAAACAGAATTTGATAGTAAGGCCAGATTTGACCAATGCGGTATTGTAGTGTATCTGGATAGTGAAAACTGGATTAAAGCATCTATTGAATATGAAAATGAGCAGTACCAGAGGCTTGGCAGTGTTGTTACAAACCATGGGTATTCTGACTGGGCAACGACAGATATTGATGCATCGGTGAAATCTATGTGGTACCGGCTTAGCCGAAGGAAATCAGACTATTGTATTGAGTGTAGTACAGATGGCATCACATTCCAGCAGATGCGGATATGCCATTTGTGGGAAGGAAACGAAGAAATTTCTTTTGGCATTTATGCCTGCAGTCCGGAAGGAGGTTCTTTCCAGGCAGAATTCACGAATATGCAGGTTACAGAATGTATGTGGGAAGCCCATAAATAGTGGGAGTGTCCATGGTTAGGGCCGGTAAAGGTTCTGGTGGATCATCCTTACTTTCGGAGATGTTACTGGCGGCTCATTATATATTAAAACGGTAAAAGAAGTGTGACACATATGTTGGAGGGCGTGCTGCGTTTCGCTATAGATGTGGATTGCAGCACGCTCTTTTTGACTCCAAAAGAAATCGCTGCTTTTTCTGTTCTGTAGAAGTATATAAGCATCTGCTTTCATGTTTTTAAAATAATGGGAAAATTTGAAACTTATCATGTGTCAAAGAAATCTATAGAGTAAAAGGATAAAACAGAAAGGTGTGCCTGTATATGAAAGATTAATTCAGTATATTCTTGAAGAGCAGGATCGGTTTTACAGGATCGCTTACAGTTATACCGGGCATCAGGAAGATGCTCTTGATGTTGTCCAAAGCGCAGTTTGTAAGGCGCTTGAGGCACATGAAAGTATTAGAAATGAAGATGCGATCAAGACCTGGTTTTATCGAATATTGATCAATGAATGTCTGATGTTGTTGAAAAAGCGGAAGCGAATCCTATTGAGTGCTGATGATCTGGGGCAGGAGGAGGTGTATTACGAGAAAGGTTATGAATTAGATGATGAAATGGAGGAAGAATTGGCACAATTGGAACTTGATGTACAGAGTATCATAAAGCTGCGTTTTTTTGAGGAACTGTCTTTGAAAGAAATTTCATGTATTACCGGATTGAAGTTGAGTACGGTAAAAACAAAGCTCTATCGTGGCTTAAAACAATTAAAGGAAAATATCCAGGAGGTGGATTTATGAGTAAGTTAGCAGCAATGAAGGAAAGGTATGAGCATATTCCTGTCCCGGAAGAACTTGACATTAGGCTGCGGCAGGAGATACAGAAATCGAGGAAACAGCAGGAAGAAAAAGTAAGATCCGCCGGAAGAGTGGGCGCAGCACAAGATAAGGATCACTGTGGATTATGAAATCAAGCAACAGAATAATGACTATCTTTCCTTTATTGTAAGGGGAAGTGAGAGTTGGACGACTGCTTATGATGAATCCCGGTATTATAATCTGGGTCTGAATACAGGCAAGAGAGTCACATTAGAGGATATGCTGGGCGAAGGTCATGTGGAACTGGTAAATGATAGTATCAGGAAGCAGATTGCGGAAAGAAAGAGTGCCGGAGAATTGAATTTGAAATAGGAGATAACTGAGGGTAAAGTCATGAAAGAAAACAGACTGTGATATCATCACAGAACCGGATCGGAAAATAGTGTATCGTAAAGTCACAGAGAGAAAACATTAGATTCTTAAGAAAATACAGGAGGATTATCCATGGGACTTTTCGATTTATTTAAACAGCCGGATATTAATCAGGGCGTAAAGGAATCCAAGACGGTTTCCGGCGCCGTGCTGTTGGATGTGCGTACTCCGCAGGAGTATTCGGAAGGGCATGTTCCTGGCAGCAAAAATGTGCCCCTGCAGACCCTTGACAAAGTGGCATCCGTAGCGGGAAATAAGGATACGGCATTGTTCGTGTACTGTTACTCGGGTGCCCGGAGCCGTCAGGCGGTGGGTGCGCTGCAGCGTATGGGTTATACCCATGTGACGAATATCGGCGGCATGGCAACATATTCCGGAAAGGTGGAGAGGTGATATGAAAGTAGTGATCGTAGGCGGTGTGGCAGGCGGCGCGACAGCCGCGGCCCGTATCCGCAGATTAGATGAACAGGCGCAGATTGTTGTGTTTGAGCGTTCGGGATATATATCCTACGCCAACTGTGGTCTGCCATATTATGTCGGCGGTGTGATCGCTGATCCGGCGGAACTGACATTGCAGACTCCGGAGAGTTTCTTTGCAAGGTTCCGGGTGATCATGAAAGTGCGTCACGAGGTGACGGCGATCCATCCAGACGGGAAGTCGGTTTCTGTTCGGAATCTGGAAACCGGTGAAGCGTTTGAAGAAAGCTACGACAAGCTGATCCTCTCGCCCGGTGCAAGACCGACTCAGCCCAGGCTTCCCGGGGTCGGTATCGACAAAGTATTCACCCTGCGCACGGTGGAAGATACGTTTCGGATCAGGGCATATATTGATGCATGCCATCCCAAGTCGGCTGTGCTGGCAGGGGGCGGCTTTATCAGCCTGGAGTTAGCTGAGAACTTACGGGAACTGGGGATGGAGGTGACCATTGTCCAGCGTCCGAAGCAGCTGATGAATCCCTTTGATGCGGATATGGCGTCTTTACTCCATAACGAGATGCGCAGAAATGGCGTCAAGCTGGCGCTTGGCCATACGGTAGAGGGATTTGTGGAAAAGGATAATGGCGTGGATGTCCTGCTAGAAGGGGAAGCACCTCTTCATGCGGATCTGGTGGTTCTGGCCATAGGCGTCACTCCGGACACCGGCCTGGCAAAAGAAGCAGGATTGGAATTGGGGATCAAGGGCAGTATTGTGGTCAATGACCGGATGGAGACTTCCGTTTCCGATATTTATGCCGCGGGGGATGCCGTGCAGGTCAGGCATTATGTGACTGGTGAGGCGACGCTGCTCTCTCTGGCAGGCCCGGCCAATAAGCAGGGGCGTATCATTGCGGACAATATCTGTGGCAGGGACAGCCGTTATCATGGTTCCCAGGGCAGCAGCGTGATCAAGGTCTTTGACTTGACTGCAGCCACTACGGGTATCAATGAGACCAATGCGAGAAAAGCCGGGCTGGAGGTAGATACGGTCATCCTGTCGCCCATGAGCCACGCAGGGTATTATCCCGGCGGCAGGCTGATGACGATGAAAGTCATTTTTGAGAAAGGGAGTGGTCGTCTGTTGGGTGCGCAGATCATAGGATATGAAGGTGTCGATAAGCGAATTGATGTGCTGGCGACTGCCATTCATACCAGGTTGCGGGCAGACCAGTTGAAGGATTTGGATCTTGCCTATGCGCCGCCTTATTCTTCCGCCAAGGATCCGGTGAATATGGCAGGGTTTATGATCGACAATATTTTCCGGGGAACTTTGAAGCTGTGGCATCTGGAAGAAGTGCCGGCCCTGCCTCGTGATGGCAGTGTCATGTTGCTGGATACCCGGACGGCAGAGGAGTATGAAGCGGGACATATTGAAGGATTTCAGAATATTCCGGTGGATGAACTGCGGGAACGTCTGGATGAGATTGAGAAGGGCAGGAGAGTCTATGTGATCTGCCAGAGCGGCCTGCGCAGTTATATCGCATGCCGTATCCTGGAAGGCAGCGGTTATGAAGCCTATAATTTTTCCGGCGGTTTTCGATTCTATGATGCGGTGATGCATGACAGATGCCTGATCCAAAGCGCCTCAGCCTGCGGCAGGGATCAGGTATGACCGCAGAATACTGCCAGGAATGCTGATCAATACCACGGACTTATTTTTTAGAAAGTTGTTCTAATTTCCGGGCATCCGTGATCTCCACTGTTTTGCGGGACAGACTGACCATACCTTCGTTCTGGAAATAACGGAGCATTCGGGTGATCACTTCCCGGTGGGAACCAAGATGGTTTGCAATGGCTTCGTGGGTGAGTTTCAGAGTGGCGGTCCCCTCGATGGAAGCTTCTTCCAGCAAAAAGGCTGCCACCCGTTTGTCCAGGCTCTTCCACATGATCTGTTCTATGAGCCACATGACATCGGAAAAGCGGGCTGCCATCAGCTCATTGGTGTAATTGGCCACAGCGGTGGAGTCTTCCATGATACTTTTATAGATCTCTGCGGGAATGATCCAGAGTCTGGTATCCTTTTCGGCTTCAATGGTCACTTCAAACTGAATGGAGCGCAGCATACAGGAGGCCGAAAACAGACATATATCCCGGTCGAACAGTCGGTAAAGGGTGATCTCTCTGCCGGTGTCAGAGAGGATGTAGGCTCTGAGTTGTCCGGAATCGATCAGGAGCAGACCAGTGCAGTCCGCGCTGCCGCTATGGATCATAGTTCCTTTATGGACATTCCGAGTCATCAGACTGCCTAACATTTTATTTTGCTGTATTGTATTTAATTTGTCCCATATCGGGAAATTGTCTTGAAAATCCATAGGTTCCTTTCGAGCAGATGCAAAATGAATTCCTATCGGCGAATCTAAATATGTGCCGCCGGTACGGTACATTACATTATACTGATAGTTATTATATGCGATGTTGCGGGCAAATTCAACAAGTTGACGCACCGTGAACCTTTCATTGATTTGCCAGAGACTTCAAGGTATAATGATTTTACGGACAGATACTTTGGAAGAGGGGGAGGAATTGGAGATGGATGATGGACTGTATGCGAATATAAGAAAGGACACAAAGAACGGACGTGACATGCCATTGACAGTTATCGTCACTGTGATCGTGGTGTTTTCTGTAGTGGTATTGATCGCAGGCGTCTGGTATATTGGCTATCACAGACGGTTTATGAATTTTTACAGTGATCTGTCAAACAGTACTGCCTATGCCTATGAGCATGAAAGCCTTATAGCCAGATTGGATGGCAGATCTTATAAGATCTCGGGCGAGAATCTGTATGGGATTTTTTCCTATATCTCACTTAACAAGACCGGCAGAGAGAGCAGGAAGATACCAGAAGGAGAGCCGGTGGTGCTGGAGTATGGGGATGGATCCGTCCTGCAGCTTTGGGACCAGCCGGAGACGAAGCGGGCGAATGGTCACTGTCTGTTCCTGCATTACACGGATGTGGACGGTAAGGTCTATTCTTATATCAATTACAAGCTAACGCTTGACACGATCGTGACAAGATATCTGATGTATGATAACGTTGAAATAGATACATGATATGTGCCGGGAGAAGGGCAGCAGCTAAAGTTAAAGTTTTATTAATATTTAAACAAAATATATTTAAAGTCAGTCATGCCTCTGTTCAGTACAATGGTTACTGTACAGGGGCATGATTCCTTTTCACGGGATCTTAAATCTGTGCGGAGACCGCGTTACACTTCGCAGGACTGCGAAGCGGATCGTGATATCGAAAACATAACTATGGAATGTCAAAGAAATGGAGGCAAAGATGCGGAAAAGGAAGTGCATAGGAAAAAAGGTTCTATGTTTGACGATCGCAGCCGTGATGCTGCTTACTGCTGGCTGCGGCAGTAACAGCGGGGCAGAAGGATCAGAAGAAGCAGGCAGCAGGGAAAAGAGTGGCGGACAGCAGTCGACCATGGGAAGGTATGTGGAGACAGAGAAGGATCTGCCGGATCCGGTGGAAAGTGTTTCCGGTTTTTATCAGCTGCCTGACGGAAAACTGCAGATTTTTGACAGAGAGGGAAGCGTGTTTGTATCGGAGGATGATGGTGATACCTGGAAAAGTATAGACCGGCAGTGGCTTACGGAGAAAGCAAGCGACACTGATTCCTATATCATGGATGTCAAGATAGATTCCAAAGGCACGATCGGAGTCATATATGTGGAGAATGACAGTGTAGACAGCATAAGCGGAGCAGATGATGCGCCGGATGAAGCTTCTCAGACATCCCTGAAATGTGCACTGCTTTTACCGGACGAGACAGTGATACCCGTCCAGTTTCCGGCGCCGGGGGATGAGGAAGGCATAGACAGGTTCTGGATTTCCGATACGGACCGGTATTTTGTCTCAACACAGGCAGGCAGCATCTATGAGGTGCAGGAGGACGGCAGCAGTACATTATATCTGATGACGGAAGGCAGTCCCCAGACGATACAATTCCAGGGGGATATGATGATCCTGGACGGGTACGACCTGAAAGCGCCGCTCATCTATGACATGGAGCGGGAAGAGTATGTGGAGGATGAGGTGCTTTCTTCCTTTGTGCAGACACATTATGCGGACAGAGGATTTAACAGTGCCGGCTGGCAGAATATGTGCCTTTTTCCGGGAGAGGAGGACATAATCTATCTGGCTGGCAAGAACGGTCTGCACCGGCATGTGATGGGCGGCAGTGCAATGGAGCAGCTCATAGACGGCCGACTGTCGCGTCTGGGAAATCCCCAATATGGTATTGTGGGCATGACGTTTCTGGATAAAGGCGCGTTTCTGGCAGTGACCGATCAGGGCAAACTGATACGGTTTACCTACGATCCGGATAAGGAAGCGGTACCGCAGGAAACCCTGAAAGTGTACAGCTTGGAGAAAAACGTGGATCTGTACGCGGCGGCGTCTTTTTACCAGATACAGAATCCGGACGTTTTTGTGGAATACGAGATCGGGATGGAAGAGGGGGAAGCAGTCACTGAGGAAGATGCAGTCAAGCGATTGAATACGAAGATCATGGCAGGGGAAGGGCCGGATATCCTTATGCTGGATGGACTGCCCGTGGACTCTTATGTGGAAAAAGGCATGCTCTGTGAGTTGAATGATCTTGTCGATGGTCTGGAACAGGAGACGTTCGGAAATATACTTCGTACTTTTGCACGGGATGACAAAGTCTATATGGTGCCCGGGCAGGTCAGATTTCCGGTCATGATGGGAAGGGAGAGTGAGGTTTCCGGCATAGTGGGACTTACGGGACTCGCGGACCGGATCGGACAGATGAGGGAGAAGATCCCGGAGGAGGATATGATCGGTTTATGTTCGGAAAAGGCGGTCATGAAGATCTGCGCCCTTCTCTCTGCGGGGGAGTGGAGGAACGGGGACGGAACAGTCAACAGGGAGTCCATCGAGGAATTTCTCACCCAGGCCAAACGGATCTACGAAGCGCAGATGGATGGGATCTTGCAGAATTGTGTGGAGCGGTTCCGGAAGACGGATGAATATTATACACAGTATGTAGCGGAGGATTGGATGTATGATCTGGAACATTATGGATTCTATATGGACTATGTGGCAGAATGTTTCAACATGTTTGTGGGCGTGAGCTTTTCGCCTGCGGGTTATATGGAACTGGCTTCTATTCCTAAGGCGAAAGGCTTCGAGGACAGGGTACTTGTGCCGCTGGAAGGGGAGGCAGGCAATGTGTTCATCCCCGAAACGATCCTGGGGATCAATGCGGTGACGCAGAAGAAGGAACTGGCGGAAGATTTCCTGAAAATGTTCCTGGGAAAAGAAAATCAGTGCCGGCTGAGCGGATACGTGGTAAACAGGGCGGCGTTAGACGAGGCATTTAAGTTCAAAGGAAAAGAGATCGGAGAAAACGGTACATACGGAAGCTTTAGTGTGATATATGAAGATGGCAGAGAGTTGTCTTTAGCACTGTTTCCTCCAACGGCGGAAGAGACCGCAGTCGTAAATGGCTGGATGGAGACAGCCGGAATACCTTATACGGAAGATGCGGTTTTTGAAGAATGTGTTTTCGAGGAAGGATCCCGGTTCCTTTTAGGAGAGCAGAAGATCGAGGAGACACTGGATGCCGTCGAGAAGCGGCTGGCTATTTATCTTGCGGAGTAGACTTTATCCGTTTTATCAGGTATAGTAAACAGATGATAGCGTAAGTGGGCAAAGGAATAAAGGAGACTTTTTCATGTCTGATAAAATATTGATCGTCGATGATGAAGTGGAGATTGCGGATCTGATCGAAATGTATCTGAAAAGTGAAGATTATACCGTATACAAATTTTACTCGGCGAAGGAGGCCCTGGCGTGTATCGAGACGACGGAGCTTGACCTGGCCATCCTGGATATCATGATGCCGGAGATCGACGGGCTTTCGCTGTGCCAAAAGATCAGAGCCGACCATACGTATCCTGTCATCATGCTGACGGCCAGAGACGGCGAGATGGATAAGATCACCGGACTTACCCTGGGGGCAGACGACTACATTACCAAGCCATTTCTGCCTCTGGAACTGGTGGCCAGGATCAAATCTCAGCTGCGGCGTTACAAGAAGTATAATCCTGCGCGTGTTGACGAGGAAGAAGGGGATATCCTGTCTTATCTGGGATTAGTCTTGAATACCAAGACCTATCAGTGTACCCTGAACGGAAAGCCATTGGTACTTACGCCGACAGAGTTTGCTATTTTGCGGATCCTGCTGGAAAACAAGGGGCGTGTGATCAGCGCAGAGGAACTGTTTCACAGGATATGGCAGGACGAGTATTACAGTAAGGCGAATAACACGATTCCGGTCCATGTGCGTCATTTGCGAACGAAATTAAACGATACACTGAATAAACCGAAGTATATTAAGACAGTATGGGGAGTTGGGTATAAAATTGAAGAGTCATAAGAAGGAAGAGTACGTGGCATTTCAGAGAAAGATCATGCGCCGGTTCTGTCTGGCTGTTTTTGGTTCAGTCTGCGTGGTGGTCGTGCTGTATCTGGTCTTGTGGAGACGGCGGTTTGGGGATTGGACGGTCAGATTGTTGGAGTATGGCTTGAAGATCGGACATGAGGAAGCTTTCTATCTGTACCACAATTATTTCAGAGAATATAAAGAAGTCTTCTTTGGCGTTATGATCTTGGCGGTCTTTGTTTTCCTGCTGGGATACCTGTTCCGGTGGATGACCCGGTATTTTCAAGAGATCGATCGGGGGATAGATGCGCTTCTGTCGGAGGATACAGAACAGATCTGCCTGTCGGCAGAGATGCTGCCCTTTGAGCGCAAACTGAATGCGGTAAAACAGGAACTGGAAAAAGAGAAGGCGGAGACAGTCAATGAAAAGCGGCGGAAAGATGAATTGGTCATGTATCTGGCCCACGACATCCGTACCCCGCTGACATCGGTGATCGGTTACCTGCATCTGTTGGAGGAGGATCAGGATATGTCCGCGGCCCAGAGGGCAAAGTATGTGCATATCACGCTGGAGAAGGCCAACCGTCTGGAAGAGATGGTCAACGAATTTTTTGAGATCACCCGCATGGATTCCGGACAGATGCAGCTGTCAAAAGAGCGGATCGACCTATACTATATGTTGGTACAACTGTGTGACGAAGTGTCTCCGGTCCTGGAACTTCGCGGCAATCATGTGGTACTGGATCTGCAGGAGGACTTTTCCATCTGTGTCGATGCGGATAAGATGGCGCGGGTGTTTGGCAATATTTTGAAGAACGCGGCGGCGTACAGTTATCCTGAGACGGAGATTACCATCAGGGCATGGGAAGAAACCGGAGATGTGGTAGTTTCTTTCCAGAATAAGGGCAGGACGATCCCGGCCGAGAAGCTGCCGCTGTTATTTGATAAATTTTATCGTCTGGATTCCTCCCGCGTATCAGACACGGGAGGAACGGGACTGGGGCTTGCGATCGCGCAGGAAATCATTTTATTGCATGGCGGCACGATCCGGGCTGTAAGTGAGCGGGAGACAGTTACATTCCTTCTCCGGCTGCCACTGTTAAAGAATTCTTAAAAAATTAATAAAGTTATTTTAAAATAGCTCATGCTTCTGACTGGTATAATGATTCCAGTACAGAGGCATGAGTTGTTTATGTAAAGTACAAGAGCGGGCAGATGGCTGGGACAGGGTAATATGGGGACGGTATTTGCGCACGGGAAAGGAGTTTGATCATGAAGGAAAGTAAGATAACGGTAAGGAGTCAGCGGAGACGTAAACGGAGTCGACAGAAACGACAGGCCTGGTCTGTGGCGCTGCTGCTTTTTCTCCTTGTTTTGATGGCGGACTTTGGTGCGGGTTTTCTTGTCGGTTCCTCCTGGCAGAAGAGTACAGGGAAAGAAGTGTATCCGGAGAACGGCGCGCTGTATACCGATGGGGATTATGGCGCCTGGGAGAATATGGCCTATGATGCACAGGGGAACGTGATGCAGTTTGACGACTGGCAGGACAGCACAGCGCAGAATGATGATGGCCAGGATGATACCGCATGGAATCTGATTCTGGTGAATGATAAGAACCGGGTTCCGGAGGGGTATGCGGTGAATCTGGTGGATGCAGGAGACGGGGAGCGTGTGGACGAGCGCATCTATGCCCCTTTAATGGAAATGCTGGAGGATGCACGGGAGTCCAATTGGAATCAGCTTCCCCGTGTGGTGTCCGGCTATCGGACGACGGAAAAGCAGCAGAAACTCTATGATGACAAAATCGCCGAATACCGGAAGCAGGGATATCCGGATGAAGAAGCAGAAGAACTGGCCGGACAGTGGGTTGCCCTACCGGGGCACAGCGAACATGAGCTGGGATTGGCAGTGGATATTAACGGGGCGACCTATGATGTCTATTTATGGCTGCAGACGAACAGCTATAAGTATGGATTTATATTCCGCTATCCGGGCAACAAGACCGAGCTTACGGGCGTGGCGGAGGAAGTGTGGCATTACCGTTACGTGGGGGTGGAGGCCGCCACGGAGATTTATGAACAGGGTATCTGCCTGGAAGAATATGTGGAGAATCTGGAGGTCTAGGCTGCTGCGGATCTTGAAGACCGGGTATTATCCATGGCCGATACCATTAAAGTAAGGCGGTGTACGGCACCTATTGTCAACTTATTTATTAATTAGGTTGACAATAGGTATTTTTTTTGTTACCGTAGAGTGCGGACGGACTGCAGCCGGAAGAGATTACGAAATGGAGAAAAAGAGATGGAACAGAAAAGCAAGATTCAGAAAATGGCTGTGTGCAGCTTGTTTACGGCATTGACGGCAGTGGGAGCTTTTATTAAGATACCGGTTCCGGTAGTCCCTTTTACGCTGCAGTTCTTGTTTACGATGTTGGCGGGGCTTCTGCTGGGCGGTAAGCTGGGGGCGCTGAGCGTGGGCGCCTATGCGCTTTTGGGGCTGGCGGGACTGCCCATATTTGCGGAGGGCGGCGGCTTCTGGTATGTTCTAAAGCCGAGTTTCGGTTATATTCTGGGCTTTATTGCGGCGGCTTACGTGACGGGCACAATGACGGAGAGAACGGCGGGATTGACTTTCGGAAAAATTCTGACGGCTAATTTTATCGGTTTGGCGATCGTCTATGGCGTGGGGATGGTGTATTACTATGTTATCTGCAATTATGTGATCCATACGCCGATCGGGCTGTGGCCGCTTTTCCTGTACTGCTTCTTGCTGGCGGTGCCGGGAGATATCTGCCTGTGCTTTGTGGCGGCAGTATTGACGAAGCGGATCAGGCCTATACTGGCGGCTATGTAGTGCACCGGACGGGCCGGAGCCTTGTTGTGCATGTGATCAGTGTAACAAAGAGAGGAAGAGCATATGGATTTTACAGAAGAGATGAAGGACAAGGTATTGCGGGGAGAGCAGATCGACAGAGAGGAGGCACTGCGGCTTTCGGAAGAACCGTCAGACAGGCTGCGGGAAGCTGCGGAGGAGATCAGAAGGAAAGTATGCGGGGACGGTTTTGACCTGTGCACGATCGTGAATGCAAAGTGCGGCAGGTGCTCGGAGGACTGCAAGTATTGTGCCCAGAGTGCCCATTACCGGACGGCATGCGATCAGAGCTATCCGCTGCTTTCTGCGGAGGAACTGTTAGACGGCGCCAGGCGCAGCGCCCGGCAGGGCGTGCTGCGGTATTCGATCGTTACATCCGGCAGGCGGCTTTCCGATGCGGAAGTGGAGCAGGTGTGCGGGAGTATTCGCAAGATCAGGGAGGAGACTTCCATAGAGGTGTGTGTCTCCCTGGGTCTGCTGGATGAAACGCAGTTTCACAGGATCAGAGAGGCAGGGGCATCCAGGGTGCACTGTAATCTGGAGACCTCGGCCCGTTATTTTCCTTCGGTCTGTACGACGCATACCTATGCGGAGAAGATAGAGACGCTACAGGCGGCAAAACGGGCCGGATTATCTGTCTGTTCCGGTGGCATCCTGGGATTGGGGGAGACCATGGAGGACCGGATCGATATGGTGCTGACGGCAAGAGAACTGGGCGTGAGATCCGTTCCCGTAAATTTATTGAACCCGATCATGGGAACCCCTTATGAAAAGAACACGCCTCTGACCAATGAGGAAGCGTGTCGGTGTGTGGCTCTTTTCCGGTTTCTGCTTCCTGACGCATCCATCCGTTTGGCCGGTGGAAGAGGACTGCTGGGGGATAAGGGGGAGGCATGCTTCAGGAGCGGCGCCAATGCGGCGATATCGGGCGATATGCTTACTACGGCAGGTATCACGGTAGCGACGGATAGGAGGATGCTTCATAATTTAGGATTCGAGGTGAAGAGGAACGATGGCTAAGAAGATTTTTATTACCGGCACGGGTACGGATGTGGGCAAGACCTTTGTGACAGGCCTGATCGTGAAGAAGTTAAAGGAAAACGGCATAAAAGCCGCCTATTATAAAGCTGCCATGAGCGGGAATGAGAGGGCAGGGGAGGACGTGCTGCTGCCTGGCAATGAGCGGATGAAGGAGGGGACGCTTCTGCCAGGGGACGCCCTGCACGTGCAGACTGTATCGGGGATCGAACAGCCTGTCGGGCAGATGTGCCCATACGTCTATGAGACGGCAGTCTCACCCCATCTTGCCTCGCGGATCGAAGGTGGGCCGGTAGCTTTGGAAGAAGTGGTGCGGGGATTTGAAGCAGTCTGCAGCCAATATGATTTTGTTACTATGGAGGGCAGTGGCGGCATTTTATGTCCCCTCTGCTTTGACGAGCAAAAACTGTGGCTGGAGGATGTAGTCAGAGAATTGGGATTGTCCAGTCTGATTGTGGCGGATGCAGGGCTTGGCACCATCAACAGTGTGGTGTTGACGGTTGAATATATGCGGGCGAAAGGTCTTCCGGTGAAGGGCATCATCTTCAACCGTTTTCATCCGGGCAACAGGATGGAGGAAGACAACCTGCGCATGTGCGAGTACAGAACGAAGCTGCCGGTACTGGCCAGTGTGGAAGAAGGATGCATAGATCTTCCCATGGAGATCGCAAAGCTGACGGCACTGTATGAGTAAAGATGAATGTCAAGAAGGAGGTAAGATTGAAAATTAAAATTTTCAATCGCGAGATTTGTGTCTGCGCGTTGCTTGCCACAAACTCGTTTAATGCGACGTCTCAACATAGTTGAGACAAAAGCAGCGCAGAAATGGAGAAAATGATGATCTGGTATCCCTATGAACAGATGAAAACAATGCGAGAACCGTTTCGGATCATAGATGCGGAAGGTGTATGGCTGAAAACGCCGGAGCGGGAGATGATCGACTCAATCTCATCCTGGTGGAGTGTGATCCATGGGTACAAACATCCGGCGCTGACGGCGGCCATCAAGGATCAGGCCGGCAAGTTTTCCCATGTGATGTTAGGAGGGCTGACGCATGAACCGGTGCAGCGGCTGTCCGATAAGCTGCAGAGTATCCTGCCGGGCAATCTGGACTACTGCTTTTTCTCTGATTCCGGGAGTGTTGCCGTGGAGGTGGCGTTGAAAATGGCACTTCAATATTATGTAAACCGAGGAGAGCGGCAGAGGACAAAAGTACTCTCTCTGACGCATGCTTACCATGGGGATACCTTTAAGACCATGGAAGTGGGGGACGACGAGGACTATCATTTCATCCTGGAGGTGTACGGGGAGAAGAAATCGGTGCTTCATATCCCCACGGAGATTCCGGCTTTGGAAGCGGCCTTTGAGAAATATCATGAGGAGTTGAATTGCTTTATTGTAGAGCCGCTGTTACAAGGGGCAGGCGGCATGCGCATGTATGATATCTCCTTTCTGGAACGGGCGAGGCAGTTGTGTGACCGCTATGGAGTGCTGCTGATCTTTGATGAGGTAGCAACAGGCTTCGGCCGTACCGGCAACCGTTTCGTGGCGGATCTGGTACAGCCGGATATTCTGGTGCTTGGCAAGGCGCTGACGGGCGGCTATATCGGCCATGCGGTCACCGTGGCTGACAAAAAGGTATTCGACGGTTTCTACAGTGACGATCCCGAGAAGGCGCTGATGCATGGGCCTACTTTTATGGGAAATGCACTGGCCTGCAGCGTAGCCCTGAAATCCATTGAGATATTTGAGCAGGAAGATTATATGGCGAAGATCCGTCGCATCGAAGCGATCACCAGACGGGAGATGGAAGGCTTTGAAGCTCCGGAGATCAGGGAGGTGCGGATTATGGGCGGCTGCGTGTGCGTGGAGGTGAAAGATGCCGTCTACCTAAAAGGTTACCAGCGGTTCGCTTATGAGCAGGGGGTGTTTGGCAGGCCTTTCTTAAATTGCATGTATGCCATGGTGCCTTATATCATCTCGGAGGAAGAGTTGGTGAGGGTGCTTGGCACGATGAAAGATTGGTTTACATAAAGTGAAAACAGATAATTGTGCATTCTTTGTGAATTTTAGATAAACTATATCTTTTACGGCCCAAATGTGTTAAATTATTTGTTTAGAGAAATAATTATACGATAGAAAGAGGGCACATAAAATGGCAAAGAACAAGACAACTCAGGCGAATGCAGGTACTGAGGTGAGTAAAAGCAAGGCAAAACGGGAAGAGCGCAGGAAGCAGGTACAGAAAGCGAAGCGGGAAGCACGGGCAGCCAGGATGATCGGTACTGCAGTGGCATTGATCGTTGGCGCAGCGATCGTGTTCGTAGTGGGTAAACAGCTGTATATCATGGCGATACGCACGACTCCCGGAACGGAATACAGTGCAGGGCTTACTGCGGACGGTAAGATTGAGAATGCCGATATGGCAAAGGCGCTTACCTTGGCTGATTATAAGAATATTTCCGTACCGGAGGATGAGGTTGCGGCTACGCAGGAGGAAGTAGAGAATGAGATCGAGTCCATGCTGGAATCCTATAAGGAGCTTAGTACGGATGCCGATCTGGTGATTGCCGACGGAGATGAAGTCAATATAGATTATGTAGGGACGGTTGACGGTGTCGAATTCGATGGTGGTAACAGCGGCGGTGCAGGTTATGATGTGGTCATCGGCTCCGGATCGCTCGTGGATGATTTCGAGCAGCAGCTGATCGGACATAAACCCGGAGATGAGCTGACGGTGGAGGTTACCTTCCCGGAGGACTATAGTGAGGAAATGGCAGGCAAGGATGCCAGCTTTGCAGTGACGGTCAACGGTATTCAGAAGACACCGGAACTGACGGACGAGTTTGTAGCAGAGAATCTTGCGGATACAGAGGAAGTATCTACTGTGGCGGAATACCGGGCGAAGGTTGAGGAGGATTTCCATAAGGATCATCTGCAGGATTATCTGTCCGATTATGTGGTGGAGAATTCCACAGTCAATACTTACCCGTCCAAGTATTTAAAGGCAACGAAATCCATATTGAAATACGGTGATACGAATATGGGTATGGAGAATGAGGACGAGATCGCTTATGAGAAAGAATTGACCGAGCGCGCTAAGGAGCAGGTGAAGGAAGCCATGGTCTATCAGGCGATCTTTGAAGATGCCGGACTTTCCTTTGACATCGATGCTTTTTTTGCAGAGCAGACCACGGAAGAGAGCAAGGAGTACGCCGAAAGTATCAAAGAGATGTACGGAGAAGGCTTCGTAGCACAGAGTGAGAAGAGGAAGATGGCGATCGAACATCTGGTAGGATTATATCAGTAACGAAGCAAGATTTTTCATGACAAATGAAGCCTGTTTCGTGACATTTTTGCTGCAGGGGAAGAAGTTTGTGTTATGATAAGGTCAGACAGAGACAGACAAGGGGGATTGTTATGTACATTAATGATCTTGGCATGGAAAGAATTTCTTCTACAGGATGGGCAGATAGAGTTTACGGCAGGCGGACAGGCAGCTATGCTGCAGAGATGAAGAAAGCGGTGGAGCGTCAGAAGACTTCCGTAACACCCACATTTGCCTCCGCCGGTGATGTTATCATCAAAGAAGCTTTTGAGAAAATGAAGACCGACCCGGAATGGGAAGAGACGGTCATGAATAAAGTGAAAGAATATTACAGCAGCGGCGTACAGTCAGGATATATCGGATGGACGGGGACAAATAGTCTGCCTGGTTATGGGTATACGCTGCAGAGTTTGCTCGGCAGTCAAAACGGCTATTCAACCTATGGAATAGGCAGTCTTGCGGCAGCCGCTTATGGTAATGTGATGAACAGCGCTTTTGGCAGCAGTTTGTTTGGCAGCTGGCAGCTGTGAAGACAGGATTGTGCGGTAGAGGCGTGGGGAAGTAGGTATAAGAAGTGGGATAAGAGCGTAAAGGATTGGGAAGCCAATAGTCTTTACGCTCTTCTTTTATACCCGCGGGTAACGGCCAGGTTATTTATCCTTGTTATTTCATGACGGGGGACATATAATAATGAAATAAATCCGGATTGTAAAGGCAGAAAGGTGTAAGGGAATGAGCAGCAGAATCTTGATGGTGGAGGATGATCGGTCAATCAGCAGTATGGTAAAGGAGTATCTGGACAGCGAGGGATTTTTGACAGATGTGTTTTCCGGCGGGAAGGCTGCCATACAGACTTTATCAGATGGCGCGGAGTCTGCTTATGCATTGGTACTGATCGATCTGATGCTGCCTGACATGAGTGGCATGGATGTGATCAAGGCAATCCGCAGGGACAGTTTGGTGCCGATCATTATCCTGACGGCGAAAGATAATGACAAGGACAAGTCTCTGGGGTTGAATCTGGGGGCCGACGATTATGTGGTGAAGCCTTTTTCCTTAATAGAGCTGACAGCCAGGATCCGGGCAAATATCAGGCGGGCTGTGAGTATGAAAGCATACAGTGCCGGTGTTGGGAGCGACACGGAGTACAAGGATGGAAAGAGCATTAGTGATGACCTGATCCGGCTTAGGGATTTAGAGATCAGTGTGACCAGGCATACGGTACGGGCGGGTGGAGTGATGGTGGAACTGACCCGCACCGAATTTGAGATCCTGAGTCTGTTGGCGTCTCATCCGGGCCAGGCATTCTCGAAGGAACGGCTGTATGAACGGATATGGAAGGAACCCTATTTTGGCAATGAAAATGTTCTGAATACCCATGTCAACAGACTGCGGACGAAATTGAAGGCAGCTTCCGGGGAGGAGTCTGCGTACATTAAGACGCTTTGGGGGATCGGCTACAAAATGGAGGAAGCGTAAATGACTGTCTTAGCTGTAATAGCGGCCGTACTGTTTGGTTTGCTGTATCTTCGGGAATGGGATGCCAACAGAAGGCTTAACAGGGAACTTGTCTATGTGAGGAAGCGGATTGGTGAGCTGATGAGCGCGGAAGGTGATGGATATGTGCTCTTACCTTCTACCGATTGGGGTATTCGGGAACTGACGGCACAGTTGAATCGACTGTTAGAGAGATTCTATCGGCAAAGAGCCGAGGATCGCCGGGCCAGGCTGGCCATGATGCAGGTGCTGACCAACATATCTCACGATCTGCGGACGCCGCTCACGGTCTTGAAGGGGTACAGTGAACTGCTGGCGGGCAGGATGAAGAAGCGAGATCTGCAGAAAGTAGAGAAGATGGCGGCAAAGATCGAGGAGAAGACCGATGAGCTGGTGACTGTCATCGAACAGTATTTTACGATGTCGAAGCTGGAATCGGGAGATATGTGTGTTGCGCTGCAAAGAATAGAACTGACCGGAGTGTGCCGTGAAGTGATGCTGGAATATTATGATATCCTGGAAAAGGCGCGGTACGAAGTAGAGATACAGGTGGGTGGAGAGCCGGTGTTTGTCTGTGGAGATGAGGCGGCACTCATCAGGATCTTGAAAAATCTCATAGAAAATGCAATAAAGCATGGCGGTGACGGGAGATTCCTCGGTATCCGCCTGCAGTGTTTTTCCGGGGAGACTGTGATCGAGGTGGAAGATCACGGCAAGGGAATCGCTGACAGAGAGCAGGAACTGGTATTTGACCGCAATTATACCACTGCGAGGAAAGGCAGCGGCTTGGGGCTGGCGATCGCCAGGGAACTTGCCCTGCGGATGGGAGCAGAACTGCAGGTTGAGAGTGAGCCCGGTGTGAGGACGCTCTTCAGGGTAATATTCACATCCGCTTCCGTAAAGCATTTTGCACCTTCTTCACGGGCGTCTGTTCTAAGGAGGACAGGAGACGCAGACAGGCGGGAAACGTTAGAAAAAAGTTAGATTTCCGGCATGGAAAAGAGAATTTCGTGCTGTATACTGTTGCTTAAAAGGCGAGAGGAGGCATACAGGATGGATCACACGATCGTGATGCATGATCTGCGGAAAAGTTATAAGGGGAAAGTAGCTGTAGACGGCGTAAACATCCATGTGAAGGAGGGGGAGATCTATGGGTTCGTCGGGCCAAACGGGGCGGGTAAGAGTACGGTGATGAAAATGCTGTTGAATCTGACGCGTCCTGACAGCGGTGATATTACCATCTGGGGTAAGAAGATGGGGGATGAGAGTTATGAATGTTTAAAGCGCATCGGTTCCATTATCGAGAGTCCATATTTCTATGAAAAGATCACAGGGAGACAGAATCTGGAGCTGCACTGTGAATACATGGGGTTCCACAATAAGGAGCGGATCGATGAGGTACTGCAGTTGGTGGATCTGCGGGATATCGAGGGGAAAACGGTCTCCCATTATTCTATGGGGATGAAACAGCGACTGGCCATCGCACGGGCGATACTGGCCAGACCGGAGCTGCTGATCCTGGACGAGCCGATCAATGCGCTGGATCCGGAAGGGATACGGGAGATGAGGACGCTTTTCAAACGGATCAAACAGGAATGCGGGACCACGATCTTGATCTCCAGCCATATCTTATCGGAGGTGGAGCAGATCGCGGATACGATAGGGATCATCCAGAATGGCAGGCTGCTGCAGGAAACTGCCATGTCCGAGATCCACAAGTACCAGAAGGATTTCATAGAACTGGAAGTGGAAGAGGCGAGCCGTGCGGGCTGCCTGCTGGAAGAGAATCTGGGGATCAGGGATTTCAAGATGATCACGGAGAATGTGATAGAGATTTATGACTCTGCGGCATCGGTGAATGACATTGCGACTGTTCTGGTGCGGGAGCAGGTTATGTTCTTGGGGATCGGCAGGAAGCAGAAGTCACTGGAGGATTATTTCTTTCATGTGATCACGGAAGAAGGAGAAAGCGAGGAAGAAAGAGCATGACTATACAACACTTGATAAGACTGGAATTAAAGAAAACACCTTTCCGGAAGTATATCCTGCTTTCGGCGCTGGCGATTGTTTTGGGGATATTTTTTTTGCTTGCGTCGATTACGGATTCTTCCGACACCGTGCACGACTTTAACAATGCTTTCCAGTCAGCGGAGATGATATTCGCCTGTATTTTCATTGTTTTCTTTGCGGTGCTGAACGGGGAGCTGGTCATCAGCGAGTATAATAACAGGACGATTCTTCTGATGTTCACTTATCCAGTGGACAAGAAAAAGATGATCGCGGCAAAGCTGGTTGTGATCACACTTTTTATCGTGCTCTCTCTGGTGGTCGGATATACATGCTGCGGGCTGTTCCTGATAGGGATCGACAGGAAATTCGATCTGCTCGCGGATACCTTCTCGGCAGCCGTCCTGCGGTATTTCATAGTGAGGTCGGCGACGACGATCGTGGTATTTTGTTGTCTGGGACTTTGGACTTTTGCGGCGGGAATGCTGAGGAAATCAGTTACGGTGACGATCGTCAGCTCGATGCTTTTTATCTTGTTAAGACAGTTGGTCATTGCCTCTGGCAGGGAGCCGCGGGAGAGTCCGGGCGTGGTGCTTGTGGCTGCTATGATCACGGCAGTGTCTTTATGGTTTACTTTCAGGAGGAAGATCACGGAGTTGGAGTGAGACTGCCAGTGGACGGCTGGAGCTGGGCGACCTAACTGACTTTGACTGTATATTGTGACAGCGGCTCGTTACTATGCGCGGTCCCTGGGCCGTGAATAGTGCCAGCGGCGCATATTTTGGGACTGACAATTACAGTAGAATATGGACTTTTCCACAAAAAAGGAATATGATGAATCTAAAGCTATAAACAAGGGGATGGAATTGGTGGAAAAGAAACATCGATATGTTTATTTATTGTTGGTCGCTTCCACGCTGCTCATTATCTTTGGTGTCACATTTACTTATATCAGGCAGCTGAACAGAACGATCCTGGATAATATTATACATTCGATCAGTGAGATCGCGGCGCATGATAAGTCTACGATCGAAACTTATATCGAGATATGCTGGGAAGATCTTGCGGAGATCCAGGAGCGTTTCGTAAACTATGGCTGCGAGTCGATCGAAGATATTGAGAGCAGGATGAATCTGGAGTGTGAAGCCAGTAGCTTTACTCACATCTATCTGTTGGCAGAGGACGGTACACTTTGTATGGGGCAGTGTGGAGCGGAGGACCTTGATGGTGTGAGCAGCAAAGCTGAACTGATGTCGTATTTTGCCAACGGAGAGGAACGGGTCGTGGCCCGGTTTGATGAGAAGACGGCAGGATACGGGACGGTGAAAGAACAGATTCTTTACGGCGTCAGACTGCAGGATTATGAAGTGGACGGGATGAGAATGTTCGCTATGATTGGTGTCAGCGACATTTCTTCCATTCAGGATAAGATGGTCATCGACAGCTACAAGAAGGACGGGTATGGCAGGGGGCACAGTGCGCTCATCGATATGGAAGGTAATTATATTGTAGATATCGGCAAGGAAGGCTACCGCAATAAATATAACAACTTATTCGATCATTTGGCGGAAGCTGTATCTTCGGAGATGAACAATGAAGAAGTGGCTGAGAAACTGAAAAGTAGGGAAACCTTCGCATTCTATCACTCCCATGAGGGAGAAGAGCATCAGGAGCTGTTCTATTTTATTCCGTTTGATAAGGAAATGAACCTGTATTTTATCATGTCTCTAAGCGAGGAGGTGTTTGCCGAGCAGAGTAAGACGTTTGTCACCATGAGCATGGTGATGTTGGTGCTGAGTATGATGACGGTAGTCATTATGTTGCTGATCGTTATGAAATATCAGAACAAGACACTGATCGCGGCGGAACGAGCCAGGTCACAGCGGGAGTTTCTTTCCAATATGAGCCATGAGATCCGTACGCCGCTGAACGGTCTGATCGGCATGAATCATCTGATCATGGCTCACATTGATAATGAGGGACAGAGGGGCCAGATCAGGGAATGGCTGCGCAAGTCCCAGAGTACAGCTAATTATCTGCTGTCTTTGGTAAATGATGTGCTGGATATGTCTAAGCTGCAGGCGGGCAAAGTGGATATCATCAGAGAGCCGATGCTGATCTCGTCGATGATCGATGAGATCGCTGCCATGCAGGCGGATAATATTGAGAGTCGTGGCGTAGAATTTATCGTGGAAAAAGAGATCAAGGTGCCCTGCGTTGCGGGAGATGTAACAAGAACCAAACAGATCCTGATGAATATTGTCGGCAATGCGGCTAAGTTCACACCGAAGGGTAAATGGATCAAGCTGTCGGTCAGTCAGAGACAGACGGATGAAACCCATGTGCTCACTACCTATTGCTGTGAGGACAGAGGAATCGGGATTTCCAAGGAGTATATCGGACAGATTTTTGATTCTTTCAGCCAAGAGAGACATCGTCACTCGGAGGGAATCAAAGGTACCGGGCTTGGCATGGCTATCAGTAAGCTGCTGGCAAATGCCATGGGCGGTGATATCACAGTGGAGAGTGAACTGAATGTGGGGAGCACATTTACGGTCACGATTCCTTCTTTGATCGTGAAAGAGATACCGGAATATCTGCAGGAGGAGGCAGAGGAATACGGGGATAGATGCCAGGAGGGGGATGCAGGCACAGGAGAAGAACGGGCAGGCAGCACGGGGCGACAGGGTAAGATCATGGTTGTAGAGGACGTGGACCTGAATGCGGAAGTGTTGTTGGAGATCCTGTCTATGGAAGGATTCGAGACAGTGCATGCGACAAACGGCCAGGAGGCGCTTAATATGTTCCTGGAATCGGAACCCGGGGAGTTCGCTATTATCCTGATGGATATGCAGATGCCGGTAATGGACGGCTGCACGGCAGCTGCTGAGATACGGAAACTTACACGCGCGGATGCGGCTTCAGTCCTGATCTATGCCTGCACCGCCAACACGTTCCAGGAAGACAGGGAGCGGGCAATGCAAAGCGGTATGGATGATTTCCTGACGAAGCCGATCGATGTTAGTGTTCTTTTGAAGAAAATGGGGAAGGCTGTGAGATAAAGCAGCCTTCCTTTTATCATACAGGAAATCAAAGTTTCCTAACAGTTGATTTTATTAAGAAAAGTAAAACATAAGTCGCTTGCCTGTTAAATTTGTCAACCTGTATAATACAGATAAGAAATGGATGCTATTAGCGGAGAGGCAAAGGGGTGTATATGAAGGAGATCAATATCGCAAAGATCATTCATTCAAAACGGAAAGAGTTTCGGTTGACTCAGGACGATATTGCAGGCTATATCGGGGTATCCAAGGCTTCCGTCTCGAAGTGGGAGACGGGGCAAAGCTATCCGGATATCACTTTCCTGCCACAGCTGGCGACACTTTTTCATATCAGTATCGATGAGTTGATGGGCTATCAACCGCAGATGGCAAAGGAGGAGATCCGGGAGGTATACCGTCAGCTGTCAAAGAATTTCGCCGAGCAGCCTTTTGAGGAAGTGATGGAGCAGTGCAGAGCGGTGATCCGGGAATATTATGCGTGCTTTCCGTTATTGTTTCTGATGGGAACACTGCTTGTCAATCACAGTATGCTGGCCGGCGATGCAGGGAAGGTACAGGAGATCCTGAAAGAGGCGAGGGAGCTTTTTGTCCGTGTCCGGACGGAGAGCTGCGATGTGGAACTGGCAAGAGAGTCCAGGAATATGGAGGCGGTATGTCTGCTGTCATTGGGCCAGCCGGATGAGGTGACAGAGATGATCGACGGGACGGATCTGCTGCTGATGTCGCAGGAAGCGCTACTGTCTTTGGCATACAGGATGACAGGAAGAATGCAAGAGGCAAAGTCGGTATGCCAGGTTGGTATCTATCAGTATCTGTCCGCACTGTTGAGCCTGTTGATCCATTATCAGGAACTGTGTGTGGAGGATCGGGCACTGTTTGATGAGACGCACCGGCGGATCACGGCGCTGGCAGAGACTTTTCGGGTGGGAGAGCTGCACCCGGCACTTTTATTTCCGTATTATATCTCTGCGGCGCAGGGGTATATGACGATTGGCGATATCGGGAAGGCATGCACTTATCTGGAGCAGTATACGGAGTTGGTCATAAAGATCGAATGGCCGCTTAAACTGCATGGTGATGCTTATTTTGATATGGTGGATGACTGGCTGGAAAACCGGATGATCCTGGGAGAAGATATGCCCCGGGACGGGAAGCTGGTGCGCAGGAGCATGGTGGAGGCAGTTGCTGAGAATCCGGCGTTTGCGGCGCTTCATGAGGAGGCAGCATTTCAGCGGATTCTTGAGAAGCTTAAAGGACATTATAAAGAAAGCGATGATACGGTTTCCGGAAAAGAAATGGAGGGATCGGGATGCATGCAGTAGCAATGGAACAGTTGTCGAAGATCTACGCAGGCGGGAAGACTGCGGTGGCGGATATGAGTCTTACGTTGGAACCGGGAGAGGTGTTTGGATTTCTGGGGCCAAATGGCGCAGGTAAGACAACCACTGTCAAGGTGTTGAATGGGATGCTGCAGCCCTCCGCAGGCGACTGTCTGGTGTTCGGTGAGGACCCAGCCAGGAATCCTGAGAAGGTGCATGCTCTTTCAGGGGTAATGACGGAACATGCCCAAATGTATAATAATCTGACGGGAATGCAGAACCTTGTGTTTTACGGCTCTATGTTTGGCATCGGGGAGACTGAGAGCAGGAAGCGGGCCGGAGAATTGCTGCGGCAGCTGGAACTTGCGGAGGCAGCTGGGCAAAAGCTGTCGGCCTATTCAACGGGCATGCGGCAGCGGCTTTCCATCGCCCGCGCGCTGATGCATCGTCCGAAGATCCTGTTTCTGGATGAGCCGACGTCGGGATTGGATCCTGAAAGCGCGCACAATGTCAACCAGATGATCCTCAACTTGGCGAAAGAGCAGGGGATGACGATCTTTCTGTGCACACATCAGCTTCGCTATGCGCAGGAAATTTGTAGCCGTTACGGATTGATCGACGAAGGCAGGCTGCTGACGGTTGGAACGCTGGAAGAGCTGCGGGACGGGATAAGTTCCGGCATGCGGGTACGGATTCAGGCGGATCGTGTACCGGATGCGTTTCTGAAGGAAAATGTTTGTGACGAACATGAGAAGAAGAAAACGGAAGCAGAGATCATTAACTTCGCTGCAGAAGGCAAGGGGACAGAGATACGGGATCTTACGCTTGAGATCACATCGGAGGATGAGATTCCGTGTATTGTCAGACAGATCGTGGAAGGCGGTGGGAAGATTTATCATGTGTCGGCAAGTAGACCTTCGCTGGAAGATATTTATTTTGCTTTGACTGTGGAACGATAAATTCTCTGATGAACAATTTAGTTCAACAAACTGAACAAGTTCAGTTAGAGTTTGTGGTGCTTCGGAATGGAGGAAGAATATGAACAGAGCAATAAGTGCGATCGTGAAAAAGGACATGCGGGAGATTACCGCAAACAGGCAGCTGCTGCTGACGATAGTGATAGTGCCGCTAGTGCTGACATTGGTGGTGCCGTCCATTTTCCTGCTTTCGGCTCATTTTGCACCGCAGGAGATGGGAGAACTGCAGGAGCTTATGAGGATGATGCCGGAAGAAATGCAGAATAAGGAGACAGAGGAGCTTATGGTCACTCTTTTGTTTGACAATATACTGCCCTTGTTTTTCCTGATCATTCCGATCATGGCGGCTTCGGTGATGGCAGCCAGCTCCTTTGTCGGGGAGAAGGAACAGAGCACGCTGGAGACGCTGCTGTACAGTCCGCTGACTGTAAAACAGCTGTTTCATGCGAAGGTGCTCTCCTCCTTCTTGTTCAGTATGCTGGTGTCCTGGATTTCTTTTCTGGCGATGCTTCTTCTGCTGGGTGTGGAGGTCAACGTGCTGACTGGCGGGATGCTGATCCTGGGGATCAATTGGTTATTGGTGCTTGGACTTTTATCCCCGGCGGTCTCGTTGATTGCCATCACGATGATCGTGCGCTGTTCGGCGAAGGCACAGAATGTGATGGAAGCCCAACAGAAGGCAGCATTTCTTATATTGCCGGTGGTATTTCTGATTGCCGGACAGTTTCTTGGTGCGATATTGATCAATGCCTTGATCCTGGCAGGGCTGGCCTTGATTCTCGGCTTGTTGGCGTGTCTTTTGCTAAAGACATCTCTGAGGAAATTTAGTGGAGAGATGCTGCTGGGGAATCGGTAAAGAGTTCAATGCAAGAGGAATTTGAGTATAGCAGCGTGGATTTTTTATGGAGTGCCAGGAAATCGAACTGTCACATATAATATTGTAAATGAGATTGCCCTATGATAAAATGAACAAGAGATTGCAGATGGGTATTCTTGGAATTTATAAAGTTATTTCAGCATAGCAGGGACACAATTATGGAAATAAGTGACTTGATGCAGAAATGACAGGAACATAATTTTACAGATCATCCAAAGATGTTTAAGAATATGCCATGAACATCTTTGGATTTTTTTGTGTTGAGGGGAATGTCAGAGAGATGTATATGAGTGAGGACAGGGAATTGCAGGAGATCAAAGAGAGGAATCTGAAAGGAACACCGACTATTTTCATTATTTTTGCGGTTCTGGTCCTGGTAGCGGTATCGGGGAATTATGTCAGCTTTCTGGAGTCTCAGCTTTTCGAGGAGCGTAGGAAACATATCGTCGAATTTACAGATAAAGCGTCTGAGATCGTAGACGGTGTGATAGAAAACTCCTGGCAGCAGGTTCTGGCCTGCGAACATATACTCCGATATGAGCAGCTGACGACGACACAGGAGTTGTTGGATGTTCTGGCATCTACTTCAGATTTCATCGATAAGACCGATTCGATCGTATTTGCATATGATACCAAAGGGAACTATTATGCGTCGGATCTTGCCACAGGACGATGGCAGCAGACACAGTTACTGATGACAGGAGCGGGCGACTGGCAATTGGTAGTTACGGAGATCCCGCATAGAGATGATTCCTACTTCGTTTTCATGGAGCGGCTTTCAGAGTCCATACGGCTGTCTGACGGTGTGGAGATCACGCATCTTGCTTTGGCAGTGGAGATGGAGACTGTGAGGGAGAAGATCTCGGTGAGTGGTTTCGGGGATCAATGTTATACGTATCTGATCAATGAAGACGGAAGGAGGCTGTACAAGTACACTTATGCCGACAATTTTATCGAGGGTTATAATGTGTTAAATGCCATGAAGGATTTCCTGATCATACATGGCGGCACCTATGAAGATTTTATAGAGCAGATGCAGGAAAGGAAAGATACGGCGTTGGAATTTCGGTTTACGGATGAGAATGGGCACAAGAGCGACTGGTATGTGGCCAATGCCGTTCTCTCTTCGGCAAACTGGCAGATCCTCCTGTTTGTGCCTACGGAGGTATTGGGGGCCAATACCTCGCTGCTGTTAGATCGAACGATGCTGTTTTTCGGAGCAGTATCCCTTGTATTTCTGGCCTCGATGGTAGTGATCATTGTGATCACCATGATCTCCAAGACAGATAAGCAGCTTATGAGACAGAAGGATGAGGCAAATAAGCTGCTGCAGACGGCTGCGGAGGAGGCCAATAGCGCAAACCAGGCAAAGAGTGATTTTCTTTCACATATGAGTCATGACATTCGTACACCGATCAACGGCATCATGGGTATGACCGATATTGCCCTGAAAAACATTGGCAACCAGGATAAAGTATATGACTGTCTGAATAAGATCAGTGGTTCCTCCCAACATCTGTTGGGACTGATCAATGACGTGCTGGATATGAGCCGTATTGAGTCAGGCAAAACGAAGGTGAATCACGAGAGCTTTGATATCAGGACTTGCATCAATAACTGTGCTTCTATTATCGGCGGACAATTGGCGGTGCGGGATTTGGAGCTAAAATGTGAGATTGACGAGTTTGCTCACCCGCTTTTGATCGGTGATGAACTGCATCTGAGGCAGGTGTTTATCAACATCCTGGGTAATTCCGTGAAATTTACGCCGGACGGCGGCACCATCTATCTGCGGGCCAAAGAGAAAGGAGATGCGGACGGCAAGGCCTTGTATCGGTTTGAGCTTGAGGATACAGGTATCGGTATGAAGGAGGAGTTCCTGCCGCATCTGTTTGAAGCTTTTGCCCAGGAGGACGGGGGTATGCGTACGACCTACAAGGGCACGGGGCTGGGTATGGCGATCACGAAGAAATTCGTGGATATGATGGGTGGCACGATCGAGGTAACAAGCCAAGTGAATGTGGGAACTACTTTTGTGATCGAGATCTGGTTCGACATCGACGTGGATGCGAAGACTGATGAGAACAAAGCCGATTTCCACGCTAATCTGAAGGGAATGAAGGCACTTTTGGTGGAGGATATCGAGCTGAATCTGGAGATTGCAAGAAGTATTTTGGAGGAGGAAGGCGCGGTGATCACGCCGGCTATGAACGGGCAGGAGGCTGTGGAGGCTTTCAGCAACAATCCGCCGGGCACTTTCGATGTGATCATTATGGACATTATGATGCCGGTGATGGACGGCATTACCGCTACGAAGACAATTCGTGCCCTGGAGCGCGAGGACGCGGCCGTGATTCCTATCATCGCGATGACTGCCAATGCTTACGAGGAGGATATCCGCAGTACCAGAGAGGCGGGAATGGATGCGCATCTGTCTAAACCTATCGATGTGAATGTGCTGTTTAAGACTTTGTCCCACTTCTATCCGCCATCCCAGAAGAAGGAGCGCAGGACAGATCTGAAAGGACTTAAAGTGTTGCTGGCCGATGACGTGGAGTTAAATCTGGAGATTGCCGGGACGGTGCTGGCAGATGAAGGCGCAGAGGTCACTACGGTGGAGAATGGGCAACAGGCTGTAGATCTTTTCTGCAGCAGTCCTGCGAGAACCTTTGACGTGATCTTGATGGATGTGCACATGCCGGTGATGGATGGACTGGATGCAACAAGGGCGATCCGCAGACTGGAGCGGGAGGATGCCGGGGAGATTCCGATCCTGGCGATGACTGCGGATGTCTATGAGGAAGATATCCGTAAGACAAAAGAGGCGGGGATGAATGGCCATCTGACGAAACCTTTGAATGTAGAGAAAATGATATGGCTGTTGTCCGGCTATAAAGGTGTATGATTCAAGCGCTTCAGCATGGAGGTAAATATGGCAAGAATAACAGGAGATGCAGGCATGATACGATATAAGATCACAAAGCTGGCGTGTGCTGCCGGTGTGTTGTTTGCTGTGTTATTGACGGGCTGCGCCGGTAATGGAGAAACCGCTGTAAGTGAGAAGCAGGACGGCATACAGGAGCAGGCAGATGCGACGATCGGACAGGAGAATACAGGGGACGGACTGACGATCACCAATTATCATTTCCTGATCTCCGATGCGTTCCTGGAAGCTTTTCATGAGAAATATCCGGATGTGGAGCTGGAGATCACCAGTTATGCCGGTGCAAACGGCAGCGGGTATGCGCAGTACTCTCTGGAACATGGAGATATTCCGGATATCTATATTTCTACCCAAAATTTCAGCAAGGAATCCCAGCAGAAATACCTTCTGGATCTGTCCAATTATGATTTTGTCAATGAGTATTCGGAAAACCTGTTGGCAGCGCAGGATGTGAACGGTGCGATTTATCTGCTGCCCTGTGGTTATCAGATCATCGGCATCAACTATAATAAGACGATTCTGGAAGAACACGGATGGAAGGTGCCTAAAGATTTTCAGGAGCTTGTAGCGTTGGCGGAGCAGATCGAGGCGTCCGGCCTACAGACGATGGGGAACGGTATGAATCTGGACGGTTATAGTTTCAGCTATTTTTTCAATCTGGGGAATACGGTATATTTCAGTACGCCGGAAGGGGCAGAATGGAAAGAAGGATTTCCGAAAGGAGAGAAAAAGGCGGCTGGCAATGTGGGATTGAAAGAGACGGCAGACTACTTTAATAAGTGGGTGAATGCGGGGCTGATTACACAAGAGAATATGGATCGGGTGCGGTTCATGGAAGGAGACAGTGTCTTCTATCTGGGGCTGGGTATCAACGAGTATGAATGGACGACGGAGGAGGGTAAGACCTATGAATTCGGCATCATGCCCTGGTTGGGGGAGGATGCCGCCGATAACATGCTGACCAGAAGCGTCTCCAAATATGTAGGGCTTAACCGGTCACTGGCGGAACCAGGGAATGAGAAGAAGCTGGAAGCGGCATTACAGTTTATGGAATTTCTTTCGACTTTAGAAGGGCAGCAGGCGCTGTTGGCCAATGTTAACGATATTCCGACCCTGCATGACAATGCGATCGTGGAGGGCAGCCCATACTGGGAAATCGTGGATATGATATCCGGTGGCAGGACGGTTCCCCTCGTCTATGTGGGCTGGGAGAAGCAGCTCATTCCCATCTCACAGGAGATCCGGCGTCTGATAAACGGTGAAACAGATGCGGCAGGAATGCTGGCCGGCTTTGACAGCGTCAATGAGAGTCTGCTTTCCGGGACTTCTGATGATGTGTATGGGACGGCGACGCAGACATTATCGCTGGAAAAGACTGCAGAGTTGGTGGCGTCAGCGGAAGGTATAGCGGTGGGGGCAGACTGTGCCCTGATCTCTCTGAATGGAAGGAACAGCAGCCAGTGGGGAAACAGATACGGGTTGGGCTGGTATCTATATGAGGGAGAGATTGATTCCGGTATGGTCAATATGATACGGCCAGCTTCTTCATCCATCTCTGTCCTGGAGCTGACTGGAGCGCAGATCAAGACGATGCGGGATGCGGGTTTTGATGCGGATGACAGTGGACAGCCCTATGAATATCGTTTGTTTACCGCAGACGGCATGAGTCTGGAAGATGGCACAGTGTATAGACTGGCAGTGTCTTCGGGAGAACTGACGAAAGAGCAGCAGGAACGGGCAGTGAAGACGGAGATTTCTCCGGCACAGGCAATTCAGGACTATGTGAGAATGCTGGAGACGGTCAGCGAAGACAATATTAGCTGGGATGCGGATCTTATGTTGCAGAACCGGCAGAATCCGGATAAGGATATGTCTGGCCGTCAGGAAGAGGCCGAACAGGGGCATGATAAGAAAGAGCCGCCGGCAGGATGGGAGCTTACGCTTACCTCAGAGGATTGGGGGCTGGGATTCGGGGAAGCAGGGATGCCGCCGACAGGAAACGCCTCGGCACAGGATCTGGCTTGGTACGATGCCTATTATGTAGGTGAGGACGGGGAGAAAGTGATCTATCTCACGTTTGATTGTGGTTATGAGAACGGCAATACGGAACCGATTTTGGATGCACTGAAAAAGCATGATGTGCAGGCTACATTTTTTGTGGTAGGGCATTATCTGGAGTCGGCGCCTGATCTGGTGAAACGTATGGTCAAAGAAGGTCACACGGTTGGAAATCACACGTATCATCATCCGGATATGTCTGCGATCTCCGATCAGACGACCTTCCGGGAGGAGATGGAAGCTGTGGCGACTCTATTTCAAGAGGTAACAGGTACGGAACTGTCGCCTTACTATCGACCGCCTCAAGGTAAGTGCAATGTAGATAATCTGAAGATGGCACAGGCACTGGGTTATCGGACGATCTTCTGGAGTCTCGCCTATGTGGATTGGGATACGGACAAGCAGCCTAGCCATGAGGAAGCCTTTGACAAGCTGACCACGCGGGTGCATCCTGGAGCCGTTGTGCTGCTGCATAATACTTCGCAGACGAACGGGGAGATTCTGGATGAACTGTTGACGAAGTGGGAAAAGATGGGGTATACATTCCGGCCGCTTTCCGACTTGACGGGAGCCGGTTGAGACAAAGCAGCGGAAGGGAGGCTGTTATGCACAGGATAGGAATCATATCAGATACCCACGGACTTCTGCGCCCGGAGGTGGAGAAGACTCTGCGGGGCTGTGAAAGGATCCTGCACGGCGGAGATATCAACAGTCCTGAGATTCTGCAGGCTCTGCAGGAAATCGCCCCGACTTTTGCGGTGCGTGGCAATAATGATAAGGATTGGGCGGCGGATCTGCCGGAAACGCTGTCATTTGAGCTGTATGGTGTCCGATTTTTCATGGTACACAATAAGAAACATATCCCGAAAGACAAAGAGGGTATGGATATCATTATATATGGACATTCTCACAAGTATGAGCAGAAGAGGAACGATGGTCTGCTGCTGTTAAATCCTGGCAGCTGCGGGCCCAGAAGATTTACCCAGCCTATCACCTTTGCCGTGTTGGAGATCGGAGAGGGGGGATCACTTCGGGTAGAAAAGATAGAGATTGCTCATCAGATGAAGGAAACGGGCAATAATGGGCAAAATATGAAGAAAGTGGTGCAGACAGTGATGCGGGATACGGATAGGGGAATCTCCGTTATAGAGATCGCCGCCCGGCATAGCATCGATGAAGAGCTGGTAAGGCAGATCTGCAGACTGTATCTGACCCATCCGGGAGTCAGCGCGGATGGGATCCTGGGGAAGATGGGATTGTGACAGTATGCGGCGTCTGAAGGGGAACTATAAAATAAAACGCTTCGGCATGGAGGTAAAAATGGAAAGAGTAATAGAAAAATTTCTGACGTATGTAAAGATTGACACGGAGTCTTCGGAGGGTAGTACAACTATGCCCTCTACCATGAAGCAGCACGATCTGGCGGCGCTTCTGGAGAAAGAACTTAGGGAAATGGGGGCAGAGGAAATCACATACGACAAAGAGCACTGTTATGTGTATGCATCGATTCCGGCATCCGTGGGGCAGGAGGATGCTCCTGTCATGGGATTTATCGCTCATATGGATACATCACCGGCTGTGACCGGCGCGGGGGTAAAACCGCGGATCATAGAAGACTATGACGGAGAGGATATCGTACTGCATGCGGAGAAACAAGTGGTGATGCGGGTGGCTGATTTCCCGGAGCTGGCATCTTATAAAGGTAAACGGATGATCGTGACTGACGGTACCACACTGCTCGGCGCAGACGATAAAGCAGGCGTGGCGGAGATTATGGCGATGGCAGAGTATCTGTTGCAGCATCCGGAGATCTCCCATGGCAAGATAAGGGTCGGATTTACGCCGGATGAAGAGGTGGGAGCCGGTGCAGATCATTTTGACGTGAAGCTTTTCGGTGCAGACTATGCCTATACGGTGGACGGCGGCAGGCTGGGTGAGCTGGAATATGAGAATTTCAATGCGGCAGGAGCGAGGCTGACTGTACGCGGAAGAAGTGTGCACCCCGGCTCGGCCAAGGATAAGATGCGCAATGCCATCCTGATGGCACAGGAATTTCAGTCCATGCTTCCGGTGGCGGAAAATCCCATGTATACCAGCGGTTATGAGGGCTTCTATCATCTGGATTCTCTGCAGGGCACAGTGGAGGAAGCGACGGCGGACTATATCATCCGGGATCATGACAGGCAGAAGTTCGAGCAGAAGAAAGAGAATTTCTTGCGGATCGGCAGTTTTTTAAATGAAAAGTACGGTGAGGGGACTTTCCGGATCGACATGAAGGATTCCTACTATAATATGAGAGAAGTGCTCGAAGAGCATATGTTTATCGTGGAACAGGCAAAGGCTGCCATGGAACAGCTGGGAGTGGAGCCGATCGTGTCCCCGATCAGAGGCGGTACGGATGGCAGCAGGCTGTCCTATATGGGACTGCCCTGTCCAAACTTGTGTACAGGCGGCGGAAATGCCCATGGCAAATACGAGTATGCCTGTATCGATGAGATGGAGATGATCGTGAGGCTGCTTGTGAAGATCGCGGAGCGGTAAGAGCGGTTCAAAGAACACACAGAATATATAATGCTTCGTCATATGAGGAAAAAGGACCATATCTTTTCAGGGTATGGTCCTTTTTGAAAAAATCTTAAGGGAATGAAACTTTTCAAAGGGGCACTCTGTCTAATAGGCACAAACGAAGGGAAAGGAAGGAAGAGGATATGCGCAACAGGAAGGAAGCACTGGTCCGGAGTATTCTTTTGGAGAATTATGAGAGTTACTACCGGCTGGCATTCAGCTATGTGCATCAGGAAGCAGACGCCATGGATATCGTGCAGGAGGGTGCCTGTAAAGCGATGGCTAAGGCACGCAGCCTGCGGGAGGAAAGATTTGCCGGAACATGGATCTATCGGATCATGATCAACACGGCCAAAGACTATCTGAAAAGATACGAGAAAGAACGAGAGATACTGCGGGAAGATATGATCGCTTCGCCGGAGCAAGGAGAAGTGGATCCAGAACTACAAGAGGCCCTCGATCGTCTGTCCGTGCAGGAGAAGACGCTGATCATCCTGCGGTTTTATGAGGATAAGCCATTGTCAGAGATCGCGGAGATATTGCAGGAAAATCTGAGTACAGTCAAGAGCCGTCTGTACAGGACGCTGGATAAACTGCGCAGAGAACTTACTTGAAGAGGGATATGTGAGAAGATTCGACCAAAAGAGCCAGAAAGGAAAGGGTGTATCAAAGTATGAAACATATGGAAAATCAAGAACATGTAAAAGAGCTGGTAACAGAAGAGATGAAGGAGTTCACGGAGCTGGAAAAAAGGATTTTGGCAGGCAAGGAGACATATCAGAGGATTCCGGTGCCGGAGGAGATGGAGCAGCGCATCAGACGTGCGACAGAAGGTAGTGGTAAGATTCACCGATTCCGCATAGCCGCCGCAGTTGCAGCCGCTGCAGTTGTGTTGGTACTTTTGCCGAACACGGGAGCGGATGTGGCTTACGCCATGGGAAACTTACCGGTGGTTGGGCGTTTGTTCCAGGCAGTCACATTCCGGGACTATCAGTTTGAGAGTGACCACTATAATGCAGATGTTGAAGTACCGCAGATTGTGGTGGAAGATATGGCAGAAGAAAGAACGGAGAGCACAACGGCAGAAACCGAGACTGCAGGGAAGGAGAATGATATGGCAGCGGCTGAGACGGAGGAGAAGGAAACGGAAACGGCAGAAGAATCTCAGGGGCTGCAGGAAACAGTAGAGCAGGTCAATTTTGATATTGATCAAGTGACAGATCGACTGATCGAGGAATTTAAGGAATCCGCGCAGATGGAAGAGGGGTATGGGACATTGGAGATCCATCATGAGACCGTAACGGATAATGAGAAGTATTTCACACTGAAGCTGTCGGTCTTTCAGGCGGCAGCCAGCGGGGCACAATCCTATAGATTCTATACGATCGACAAACAGAGCGGGCAGCAGGTACAGCTTAGGGATCTTTTTCAGGAAAACAGTGACTATCAGGAAGTGATGAGCGAGGACATCCGCACCCAGATGAGGGCTTTGATGGCGGAAGACGAGATGAATATGTACTGGGTGGACAGTGAAGATATGCCGGAACTGAATTGGCAGGGCTTAAGGGAAGACCAGAACTTCTATTTCGATGCGGATGGAAATATCGTGATCGTCTTTGACGAGTATGAGGTGGCACCGGGATATATGGGCGCGCAGGAGTTCACGGTGGAGAAAGCGGTATTTGAAGGAATGTTGAAGGGGTGAATGAGCCTTTATAGGAGAAGTGTATCAAGGCTGATACAGACGGTAGGTATGCAAGGCTTCCCGGTGAAAGATTTAAGAGTTTGCAGGAGGAAAGTTATGAAAAGATGAAATATGGTGCAACTGCGGAGCAGGATGGACGAAGGCATGGGTGGTTTTTAAGATGGCGAAGGGTGTCTGGACGAAAGAATCACCGACGGAGTTATTGACGCAAACACTCCATTCTATTCTTTGGGAGAGGTCGGGGCTTATTTTGCAATAGAAATCAAGGAGGAGTTGCCAAATGAAATACAAAGTAAAAGTAACCGTAATTGACAAAAAATTATATCCCGAATTGCAACAACAGTTTTGTGCAAACCCTTATGTGGGGGCTTGCCCTTCTTATAATATTGGGGACGAATTTATTTTTGAGCGTGATGAAAGTAAAGACAGTTTTTGGAATATGGGAATTAACACTTTGACTAAAACAAACGCAAGTGCCAATTTAATTGCGGGAGGTCCAAATATGCCACATTGTTCTGAAGCGTGGGATGCTATTTCCCGATATATTTATGCAGGATTACAAGGTGGTTCTATTATGCGAGGTTGGATGAAAGAAGAAAATACAATGATAGCTTGCTGTTCAGACGGTACACGACCAGTTATTTTTAAAATTGAAAGAATTGATATAGATGAGAACACAGATATTATATAAACTTTGTTATTTATAAATTGCAAAACCAGTCAAGCCAGTTAACGATAGAATGAACAGGCTCCCCCCCTTTTGTCCTCTCTGCCGGAGTACGGCGTGGCATGCCTCCACAAATGGGGATGGACATTCAAGAGGACATCCGGGCATTTCTCTCTTGCTGGAGGAAGACGGTGTGACTACAGCAGATTCTTCCTCTGCTTTATTGTAGTCTGTCCGTAAAAAGTAACCTGCTTTCAATCAGTTTGCCAACTCCCGTATATTTTGTGTTACAATATTTTATGTGATTTTGCTTCCCTTAAAAATCATCAGATCACAATCGGAATTTGATAAAGGAGCATGATAAATATGTTATGGTGTATTTGTGGAGGAATCATTTTTTTTGCATTAGGTATTTTTATTTTTTTGAAGCCGGATTTGATATGGAAAATAACAGAAGAATGGAAATCTTATAGTGCAGATGAACCCTCTGAGTTGTATATAAAAAGCACAAAGTTTGGAGGTGCTTTATTTACTGTATTTGGAATCATAATAGCAATACTTCCGTTTGTTTTAGAGTGACAAAGTAGAGCAGGTCGATTTTGACATTGATCAAGTGACACTACATACTAACTATTTTCTTTTTATACTCCGTTCCCCACTCTACCATAGCGTCTAAAATAGGTTTTAGGCTATACCCCGTTT
>CAMWLJ010000030.1 GCA_947175055.1 uncultured Lachnospiraceae bacterium
AATGATAGAGGAATCCAGGGAATTAGAAAATCCGCAGGAATATTTGGCGCTTACCATTAATGGGAAATTGTAAAAGGGTATCTGCATTTTACAGACACCCTCTAATACGGTTTATGTAACAGTTATTGCTTATGCTTAGAATACTGTGCCGGACAGTAAGGAAAAATCCTTTAAATGCTCTAAAATGATATTCTGGATATATTCAAGAATGGTAGTAGTATCATAAGAGAAATTGTTTTCGTCCAGTGCATCATTATATAGTAAATCGGGAGTATCCTAAAGTTTGTGTAAACCTCCGAACTGATGTAAGATAAGATTAGTCAGTTTGGAGATTTATTTTGAGGAGCGCTTATCTGGCAGGAATCTGTAAAAGAGATTTTAAGGCGCTGCATTGATAGGGATAAAATTCCCTGTATATACAGACAAGGGCAGAACCAGAAGACCGGCTCTGCCCGCTTGCAACTATTAATAAATCTTATGTCAGTTTTTTGAGTTTACACGAAATTTGAAACGGTCTCTTGTGCGTATCATATATTAAAGCGCCAACTTGTATAATGCTAACTGATTAAGACTTACACCCTCTTTTTCTGCTTCAATGGCTAATCTTTGATGCAAAGATTTTGGAAGTCTTACAACAAACTTACCGCTGTAATTGTTTGGTGTTTCTGGAATTGGTATAGAGAGATTGTTTTCTATTTTTGTTTCGATATATCCTTCCATTGCTTCATTAAGGCTTTCATACAATTCTTCAAGTGTATCACTGGTACTTTGGCATCCGTCAAGTTCCAAAATTCTGCCATAGAAATAGTGTCCGCTTTCATCGTTCATTTCCTGTACTAATCTTGTATAGGGCAATTTCATATAATCTTTAACTTCCATGCTTTCCTGCTCCTTTCCGCTTGTTATGCTATGCCAGGATAAGGGGATTATTCCCCTATCCTATTCAGAACATCTACGACATAAGACTTTTTTAATGGATTTTCTTGTTTTATTGTTATCAAATCCCCAGTTTCTTTATTCAGATAATGCTTATGGCTTCCTTTTTGCCTTGCTGGAATATAGCCGTATGCTGCTAAAACTTTGTCTACTTCTTCTGGCCGTATTCCATTTGGCTGTTGCTTCATTTTTTCAATTAGCTTTTTTACGTTTGGCACTATGATTATCTCCCTTTTTATATTATAGTATCATATATAGTACTATGAGTCAATGTCAAAATAGAGTATTGTTTCTATGTCTATTGAGTATCAAAAGTAATATATGATAAAATAGTATTAAAAGTTATTGACAACAATAATAAGAGGTACAATAACAGTATCAAAACAGATGAACAATAAAATTGATACTAAAAGAAAGGGCGTTGCTTATGTGTATGTATGGATATTGCCGGATAAGTACAAAACAGCAAAGTATTGACAGGCAGATTAGAAATATTAAGGGCAGTTATGATAAGGCTGTGATAATACAGGAAGTATATACAGGAACAAAGCAGGACAGACCAGAATGGAATAAGCTGTATAAGAAAGCCAAAGCAGGAGATACTATTATCTTTGATAGTGTATCACGAATGAGCAGGAATGCAGACGAGGGCTTTTGTCTGTATGAAGAATTATATAATAAGGGTATAGAGCTTGTCTTTCTGAAAGAGCCGCATATCAACACAAGCACATATAAGAAAGCATTAGAGAGCAATATATCAATGACTGGAACAAATGTTGACTTTATCTTAGAGGGTGTGAATAAATACCTTATGTCGCTTGCAAAGGAACAGATAAGGCTTGCTTTTGAGCAGTCGGAGAAGGAAGTACAGGACTTGCACCAGAGAACGAAAGAGGGAATTGAAACAGCAAGATTGAACGGTAAGCAGATCGGGCAGAAGCAGGGAGCAAAACTGACAACAAAGAAATCTATTGAAGCGAAGAAGCAGATACAGAAGCATAGCAAGGATTTTAATGGTGCATTGTCAGATTCGGATTGCATGAAGCTGATAGGGCTTGCAAGAAATACATTCTATAAATATAAGAGAGAATTGAAAGCAGAATAAGGATTGTTTAGGTAGGGAGTTTAGACATCCCTTTAGCAGTTGATAACAGTTTGACACTTGCCGATACCATACAAGCCGATTTTAGCCTTGAAGATGAAACAATAGATAAAATGTATGCCGAACACTCTAAAAGCCAATTATGGTGCATTGTGAGCGTTATACAAGCGACAGAGAGAACGGCATAATAAAAGAGATATTTATAAATAATCGGACAATGGCAGCAGTAGCCAGAGAACAGGGCATAACCATAGACAGAATACGCCAGATAAAGGAAAAAGGACTGCGGCGGTTACGGACAGGCAAGGCAAAGCGTGAATTATTAGAAAAATATGATATTGTGGAAGCCGGGGCATATAGAAACAGTATGAATAAATTCAATGAGCATGGGTTTACTTCTACGGTGGAGTATATCGCTTTACGCAGGGCAGAATTACTGGCAGAGTATGAAAAGCATAAAAGACAGGTAGAAATTATGCTTGAAAAAGGAAGTGTCTGTAAGTGTTCAAAAATGGATATAAATTGAAAATAGTAATAAATGGATAATAGACAAAATTTTTGTAAACACTGTAAAATCAAGGGTGACAGCTTCGATCGAAGAGGCCGCTAAGGAAGGCAAATTCTAAGAAATAACGTAATTTTAAGGGTTTCCGTTGATGTGGGTTGTCAGCGGAAGCCCTTAATTGTGCCACGTAATAGACGGATAATAGACATACGGTAATAGACAAATATTAGGCATAAAAAAGACCGCTACCCAAAGCCAGAGGGTAGCGGTCTTGATACTTCTATCTGACTTGCTTTTATCGGCTGCCTTCCATCATATAGTCCAGTAGATGCTTCATGTCTTCAGGTTCGGATACGATCAGCTCCATCTCATTGATGAAGGTGTTGTCTGTAAAAAGCTGACTGAGCGCAATGTATTTGGTCAGTTCGGATTTTAGGTTTAGTCTGTCTCCCTGTTTGGAAACCAGTTCTACATTTCCATGACATTGCTTGATCACCTCAAGAAATTTTTCGGGATTTTCAACGTTTAAAATTTTCATACTGTTACCTCCTTGCCGTGTCGTTGGCATTTTCCTTAAACTGATTTTCTGTTTACGGGCTTATTCTAACAAGTAACCTGAGTTACTACAATATTCGGTTTTAACAATTTCAGTCAGCCAGATTGGAATAAAGTATAGGAAATACACAATTTAGCGCAGATATACTGACCGATAAGACCGATTTTCTGTTGTTTGTCTCTGCGATAGCCTAGCTGCTTAGCGCGCTGTATGACTTTTCTGGATCAATGATGTGTAGTCCATTTTATGTACCCTATTTTTGAATTTGACATTATCATTGTACGGGTGAATGGACTATGCTAAAATGAGTGATATAGATGACAAATATCATAGGTAAATATCATAGGTTAAGTAGGAAGAGTAAAGGCGAATATGTCTGATCATGAGACAGCACGGAGCAAAGAAAGAATTGTATATTTAGAGGTTTGCCGTATCATAGCGGTCTTCTGTATTATGTACCAGCATACAGGTGGACGGGGCGCAGAAGCATGGAAGTACACCGAAAGTACTTTGGTGTATGTGACATCTATGATCAGCAAGATCATCAGCAATATCGGGGTTCCCCTGTTCTGGATGGTTTCCGGCGCGCTTTTATTATCTAAGAAGGAGTCATGGAAGAAAGTTTACGGAAAGAGAATTCCCCGTTTTGTGAGTGTGCTGCTCTTGTTTTCGGTGATCAGGTATTTTTATCTGTGTATAGTGAATGGTTCAGATGGTCACGTGGGAGAATTTGTTTGGCGTTTTTATACACAGAATATCTTTCTTCCCTATTGGTTTCTATATGAATATCTGGGCATATTACTTGTTTTGCCTTTTTTAAGGAAGATGCTGCAAGGCCTGACAGAGCAGGAAGAGAGAATACTATTTGTGTTAGTGATAGGCTGGAATGTCTTGAATGATATTTCCAATGCTTTTTTGGGAGTTGGCTTTGTACTCGATCTACATTTTCAAAATGCTATATCCTATGTTATCTTGGGATACCTGATGGAGCATTGTCAGGTGTTGAGGCAGAGTGGGAAAAACGGGTTCAGGATTTGCATAGGTCAGGTGGTATTAGCGATAGCAGTTCTTTACAGTTGGGGAAGTGGGCAACGCGGATTGGAAGAATTGGGAAGCCTGATCATGGTGTTGGCAATAGCTGTCTATTATCTGAACCGCTGTATGAGTGAGAATGCTATATGGAACAACAGGGCACTGCGTCATTTTGTATTGTGGTGCGGAAGCAATGTGTTTGGGCTCTATCTGATCGAAGACTATCTGCGAAATTTAACAGCTTTTATATGGGAGTGGTGTGCACCGTATATCAGTGCGGTACCGGCATGCGGTGTCTGGCTTCTGGTAGTGTTTTTATTGGGAAATGTTCTGGTTTCAGGGGTACGTAGACTACCGGTTTTACGAAATCTATTATGAAAGGTAAATGCATCTATCATCCGGGTTGACCGGAAATACCCCCTGCGATCGGTGCAGGAAGTTCTTGTCGCTCGCCTGCCCTGCATATTGACATTGATATGCAAGGCAGGTGATTGATGTGTGAGGTCTCATTCTTTCTTCCGTGTCAGGAAAATCCCAATGATCGCACCGATGAAGAGGATTGGGGCTGTTCTGACAAACATCCATTCAAACGAGTGGAATGCTACTCCGAGAATGGCAGTCTCAGGATCGCTATAATCCCAATTCATGTAAGGACTTTCTGAAGATACTAAGATTGCAAAAGTTGATACCAGGACTACGCACAATAAGATAAGAAGCCAATGTAGGATTCTTTTTCTTGTGGTTTTTCTCTGTGCAAGCTGCAGATTGATCACCTCCAGTTTTGCACAGATCGCCTTTAAGTCTTCAGCTTGTGACGCGACAACGTTTGCTCCAAGCAACGTACTTACGGGTGTTTCAAGCACTTCTGACAGGGAAATCAGCATATCAGAATCGGGAACTGACAATCCCTGCTCCCATTTAGAAATTGTTTGCCGCACCACGTCCAGTTTGACAGCAAGCTCTTGCTGCGAAAGCCCTTTTGATTTTCTGATCGTTTTAATATTTTCGCCGAGCATTAGAGACGGCCTCCTTTCTTTCAGTTGTTACCATTATTATAGGCAGAATTGCCCGTTGCCACAAGCAACGCATTTTAACATTTCTCAGATTTTGGTGCGTGCCAAGATAAGTTGTTGAATGTTTTTTGTGCAGTGTGTTATACTGGAAAAGAAATTTGGACAGGAACTTCAGGAACAGAGTGCTGGAGCAGAGAAGGGAAATAGATTATGTATCCGACTAAGGAAAAGGCAGAAGAATTACTGGCAGACGCCGCACAGTGCAATCCAGGTCCCTGGGAAGCGCACAGTCGTGTGACGGCATGGTGTGCGGAGAGGATTGCGAGAAAGTGTCCGGGAATGGATGCGGAGAAAGCCTGGGTGTTAGGACTATTGCATGATATCGGCAGGAAGTTTGGTGTGAAGCACTTAGGGCATGTCTATGATGGATGGCAGTATATGCTGCAGTCAGGATATGATGAAGTGGCCAGGATCTGTCTGACGCATTCCTTCAACGAGGGGAAACTGGAGAGTTATATCGGGAAGTCCGATACCACGGAGGAAGAAACAGAGGCACTTCGTCAGGCGCTTGCGCAGACGTCTTTCGACGATTATGACAGACTGATTCAGCTGTGTGATTCTCTGGCCGGTGCGGAAGGCGTGATGAACATAGAGGACAGGATGAACGATGTTAAGAGAAGATACGGACGGTTTCCACAGTCGAAGTGGGATAAGAATCTGGAATTGAAGGCATTATTTGAACAGATGGCCCAGGATGATATCTACATTATAGTAGGTGGGATCGGGGCAGGTCAACGAAAGGAGAAAACGACATGAGAGAGACGGTAACGATCAAGGTAGAAGAACCACAATATTCTGTGGTGACAGGGATGACCTTTTCGCAGGTGGACGCCTGGTTTGGTCATACGAGAAGAGATCTGAAGATGGATCTCATCTATCCGGAAGATCCCGGGAAGCTGTATCCTTGTATTGTATGGATCTGTGGCGGCGCATGGGTGCAGATGGATAAATCTGCCCATTTGGCTTATTTGGCAGGGCTGGCAAGACAGGGGTTTGTGGTAGCCAGTGTGGAGTACCGCACCAGTAATGAAGGGCCCTATCCGATGCCGCTCATCGATATCAAGTCCGGGATTCGCTATCTGCGTGCGCACAGTGAGCGTTTTCGGATTGATCCGGAGCATTTTGGTGTGATGGGAGAATCGGCAGGGGGATATCTGACTGCTATGGCGGCCCTGGTAAATGATCAAGCGCTTGATGTGGGTAGCTATATAGAGTATTCCAGTAAGGTGCAGGCGGCTTGTCCCTGGTATCCGCCGACGGATGTTTCTGGATTTCCTTATGAATCTCCGCTGGCGGCGGCGACTTCGCCGGAATCGCTTATGTTGGGTATGAATGTGATCCTGCAGAAGGAGGAGGCATTGAAAGCCTGTCCAGTCAGCTTTGTGACAAAGGATGCACCACCTTTTATGATCCTGCACGGCATAGACGATCATACCGTACCTTTCGGACAGGGAGAGATTCTGCATGACAAGTTGGAGGAAGCGGGATGTGATGTGAAACTGATCGCCATTGAAGGGGCAGATCACGCAGATAAACAATTCTTCCAGAAAGAGACCTGGCAGCGTATTGCAGATTTCTTCCATGAGAAATTGGGATAAGACGACCTCTTTTCAAGGGTGTATGAATCGAAACAGATATGGAGTACGAATATGCAGTTACTGAGTGCAAATGATATGGCGAAGCTGGGCTGTGGTGGGTGTGACGGCTGCAGCGCATGCTGCCGGGGAATGGGACAGTCTATTGTGTTGGATCCTTATGATATTTTTCAATTGCAGAAAGTGACCGGACAGAATTTTGCCGGCCTAATGCAGGAGAAAACGGCACTTGGTGTGGAGAACGGGCTGATTCTGCCGTCCCTCAGAATGCAGCCGGAAACGGATGCCTGTGGTTTTCTGGATGCGAGAGGACGCTGCAGCATCCATTCTCACAGACCGGGTCTGTGCAGGCTGTTTCCGTTGGGGAGGAAGTACGACGAGAAAGGGCTTCACTATTTCCTGTTGGAAGATGCTTGTGAGGTGCACAACCGGACCAAAGTCAAAATAAAAAAATGGCTGGAGATGCCGGCGCTTGTGCAATATGAAAGATTTCTGGCCATATGGCATGATCTGCGTGGAGATCTGCAGGAGCGGATCGGGAAGCTGCAGTCGGATAGCTTTGCGCAAGAGAGCAACGTATTGTTTCTGGAACTGTTCTATAAGAGACCTTACGATACAGAAGAAGATTTCTATGTACAGTTCGAGAAACGCAGGGAGGAATTTGCCGCATCAGCAATATTTGCGGAAAGATCATAAGAAAAGAAATCAAGGGAAAAGTATTAACAAATTGATCTGTAAAATAATTATGAAAAAGGAGTTAAAGAGGGAAATGAAAACAAAATTTATAAGGGTATTTTTTCTGTTGGTATTGACAGCTTTCTTCTGCTGTGCTTGTGGGAAAGCGGAGAAGGAGAGCAGTGAGCAGTTGGAGGGCAGCCTTGGCGATATCATTACCGGTATTTATGAAAAGGCGGATCTGTCTGAGGATTTCAGAGCAGGGATGGATAGCTTTGAGATGTTTGAATTGACGGATGAGACGGAAGTCTCGATCCTGGGTACGAATGAGATCGACTATACGGAGGCCACGGCTTCTATTCCCATGATCTCACCCAATGCCTTTCAATTCGTGCTGCTCAGAGTGGAAGACGATAATGTAGATACGGTCAAGCAGCAGCTGAAAGATAATGCGGATCTGAACAAATGGATCTGTGTCAGCGCGGAGACAATGCTGATCGAGAGCCGGGGTAACGTGATCTTCTTTGCGATGGGAGATAATGACACAGTCTATGCCCTTAACAGTGCCTTCCAGAAATATTGATACGGCATGATTACTGTAGAAGCAATATATGAGTAGGATCAGCATCAGCTGCACTGGCTGTGAATAAAAAGCTCACGATTTCTTTCTGCGATGAGAGAGAAATACGTGAGCTTTTTGTATAGGGTAGACGGATGAACGTCAGATATTAATTGGACTTAACTTCCTTCCACAATTCATTGTACAGGGCATCCCCCTCTTCTCCTAAGTACACGAAGGTCTCCAGATTATCGTACTTTGACAGATCGGGGAAGGCGATCTCGGAATTGCGGATATCATCGTCTTCAATCAGCTCTCTTGCCGCATCGTTGGGGGTAGAGTAGGTGATATATTCAAAGTTCTTCACTGCCACATCACCGCGGCACATAAAGTCAATGAATTTTTCGGCATTTTCTTTATTGGGAGCGTCTTTCAAAATAACCCAGGAATCGATCCAGACATTGGTGCCTTCCTCGGGGATCACATATTCCAAGTCGGGATTTTCCCGTTGGGTGTAGATCGCTTCGCCGGAATAGATCACGCCGATAGCGGCTTCACCGCCGATCATCTTGTCACGTACCTGGTCGATCACGTAAGCCTGAACCAGCGGTTTCTGGTCGATGAGGGAATTCTTCGCGATTTCCAATTCCTGTGGATCGGTGGTGTTCATGGAAAATCCATGTAACTTTTCGGCTACCATGAATGCGTCACGCACGGAATCCTGCATCAGGATATTGTCGGCATATTTCTCATCCCACAGCTGTGCCCAGCTTGTGATGGGTTCCTCTACCATGGTCTTATTATAGAGGATTCCCACCGTACCCCAGCAGTAAGGTACGGAATATTTGTTCTCCGGATCGAATCCCTTCGCTTGTTCAAAGTATTGTGCACCGATATTCTTTTTCGCGTTGGGAATGTTCTCAAAGTTGATCTCGGCCAGCATGTCGCCTTCGATCATCTTGCTGATCATATAGTCTGAGGGGCATACCACGTCATAGGACGCGGCGCCGGATTCCACCTTCGGATACATGATCTCGTTGGTCTCGAATTCATCGTAAACGACCTCGATCCCAGTCTCTTCCTCGAACATTTCGATCGTCTCCGGGTCAATATACTCTCCCCAGTTATACACGATCACCTGCCCGTTCCCTCCACTGCCGGAAGAACCGCATCCGGTCATTCCCACAGCAGCCAATAACATAACACTTCCAAGTAGAACTTTATTGCTCCTATTCATTCTTTTCATATTTCCCTCCATTCCGAAGCGCTTTATAGTTTTATAGCTTTATAGCTTTATACCCGCGTCTTCCCTTCTTTTTTATCCGGCGCAGCATTCACCAGAAGCAGCAACACCAGCACTGCCACGAAGATGATCGTGGACAGAGCGTACATCTCCGGTTTGATCCCTTTTCGGACTTCCGTATAGATCTTGGTGGACAGAGTATCCACCCCGGCCCCTTTTGTAAAATGGGTGATGATAAAATCATCCAGCGACATCGTAAAGGCCATCAGGAAACCCGAAAGGATACCGGGCGTAAGATCCGGAAATACCACCTTGAAGAAAGCCGTGACCGGAGGTGCCCCGAGATCCAGAGCAGCCTCGTAGACGCTGGGATTCAGCTGTTTCATGCGCGGCATGACGCTTAAGATCACATAGGGGATATTAAAAGTGATATGCGAAAGCAGTATCGTCCCCATTCCGAAGCGGAGACCGAAGCTGATGAAGAGCAGCATCAGTGAGATACCCGTGACGATATCCGCATTCAGCATGGGAATATTGGTGATCCCCATCATAATGGTCCGCGTCCGTTTCTTCATAGTATTCATGGCGATACAGGCTATGGTGCCGATCACCGTGGCGATGACGGAGGAGAGCAGCGCGATCAGCAGCGTATTCCCCAGCGCCCGCAGGATATCGTCATTGTGCACCAGCTGCACATACCACTTGAAGGTGAAGCCGCCCCATTTGGCCCGTGTCTTGCTGGCGTTGAAGGACAGCACCATCAATGTGGCGATCGGTGCATAGAGGAAAAGGAAGATCAGTGCGATATAAAATTTCTTTAAAGCATTTCTCATAGCATAGATCCCTCCCCTTCTTTATCGAACACAGCGGATGCGATCATATTTAAGATGATAAAGATCATCAGCACGATAGAAAGGCCGCTGCCCAGGTGCCAGTTGGAGGCCTGCGTAAATTCCTGGTCGATGACGTTGCCGATCAATAAGATCTTACTGCCGCCGAGCAGGGAACTGATCACGAAAGTAGTCAGAGCCGGTACGAAAACCATGGAAATACCGCTGATGATACCCGGCACAGACAGGGGCAGTATGATACGGAAGAAAGTATGTATATTGTCTGCGCCTAGATCCCTGGCGGCATTTATTACATTCTCATCAATCTTGGACAGTGCGTTGTATAAAGGCAACACCATGAAGGGTAGAAAGTTATAGACCATACCCAAAATGATGGCGTAAGGGGTGTTGATGATATTGATATTAGGCAAGTGGAGGAACGTGAGTATGCTATTGATCACGCCGCTTTTTTCCAAAAGTGTCTGCCAGGCGAGGGTGCGCAGTAGAAAATTCATCCACATAGGCAGAATAAATATCAATATGATAAAACTGTGCTGGCTCACCTTCATATTGGCCAGGATCATGGCAAGCGGATAGGCCAGCAGAAAGCAGATCAGTGTACTGATCAGGGACAGCAGGATGGAAAGGCGCAGTGCCTTGGCATGTTCCGCCGTCGCGATGGCAGTGATATTTTCCAGGGTAAAGGCGCCGGTCTTATCGGTCAGTCCGTAGTAGAAGATCATGCATAGCGGAATGAGGATGAAGACCACCGACCAAAGCGTGTAAGGGGCTGAAAGCCATTTTCTTCTAGATATCAATTGCTACCGCCTCCTCGTCTTCAGATTCCGGTTTGTTCATGATCTGGATGTTGTAGGGATCGACCCGGATGCCTACCTTTTCTCCTACCGGATGGAGAGCAGTGGAATGTACAAGCCACTCGAAACCGCCGGCCATGACTTCCATCTCATAGTGTACACCCTTGAAGATCAGGTGGCTGACCACGCCCTGCAGGATGCCTTCTTCGGGAGGGACAAGTTCCACATCTTCCGGCCGGATCACCACATCCACCGGCTTATTGTGTCCGAAGCCTGTATCTACACAGGCAAAACGGGTACCAAGAATGCTGACCAGCTTATCCTCGATCATGGTGGCGGAGATGATGTTGCTGTCGCCGATAAAATCCGCTACAAAGGCGTTCTCAGGCTCATTGTAGATGGACTCCGGAGAGCCGATCTGCTGGATATAACCCTGGTTCATGACGACGATGGTATCGGACATGGTCAATGCTTCTTCCTGATCGTGGGTAACATAGACGAAGGTGATGCCCAGCTCGTTTTTCATGCGGATCAGTTCGTACTGCATTTCCTGGCGCAGCTTCAGATCCAGTGCGCCGAGTGGTTCGTCCAGGAGCAGGACCCGGGGCTCATTGACGATGGCGCGTGCAATGGCGATACGCTGCTGCTGGCCGCCGCTTAAGGAATCCGGCATGCGGTTCTCGTAGCCTTCCAGATTGACCAGTTTTAAGGCATAGCGGATCTTGTCGGCAATATAATCTTTGGATTTTTTCTTGATCTTCAAGCCGAAAGCTATGTTCTCGGCGATATTCATATGGGTGAAAAGGGCGTACTTCTGAAATACGGTGTTCAGAGGCCGCAGGTTCGGCGGAAGATTCGTGATGTCCTGTCCGTCAAAGATAACGCTGCCGGTGTCCGGTGTGGCAAATCCGCCCAGTATGCGCAGGGTAGTGGTCTTGCCGCAGCCGCTGGGGCCAAGGAGCGTGACAAATTCATTCTCGTGGATGGTCAGATTCAATTCGTCTAAGACCATCTGTCCGTCAAAGGATTTGGAGATATTATTTAAGTGGATCAATTCTTTGGACATGGACAAATCCTCCGTGTTTTCTGTTTCGTATTTTGGTATTTCTTTTTTGTATTTTGATTTTGTACTTCTGCTTATGCAGAGCCGCCTGCCTTGTCCGTATTAAGATAAGAATCCGACAGTGGATCGGGGTCAAAAGTTCGGCGGGGTGCTGATCCAGAGGAAGACTGCGCCGCTCTTACCGCCGGCTTTGATATAGTGTTCCGAGTTGGGCGTGTAGTAAAAGGCTTCGCCCTTCTTCGCCTTCATGCTACGATTTCCGATGACAATGGTGATCGTACCAGACAATACGTAGCCAAATTCTTCCCCTTCGTGGGGTTGATCTGGATAGGTAGAGCCGTCGGGATCCAGCGTGACACGGATGGGTTCCATCATGTTCTTCTGCGCGTTGGGAATGATCCATTCCACTTTGTTGTGAAGCTCCGTGTCGGTCTTCTCGAAGAAGTCCTCATTGTGAAAGACAATCTGTTCATCATCATCGTCGTTGAAGAAATTTTTCAAGTTTGTGCCGAGGCATTGTAAGATATCGACCAGGGTGGCGATGGAAGGGGAAGTCAGATCGTTCTCCAATTGACTGATAAAGCCCTTGGATAATTCGCAGCGATCTGCCAGTTCTTCTTGGGTCAGTCCCTTCTGGTTGCGTAGTTCTCTGATCTTATTGCCGATTTCCACTCGGCTGGAATTACTGTCCATATTGTGTTAGCCTCTTTCTGCAGTGATCTCGTCTACTAGGTTACTTTGATCGGTATTGACCTTATGCATTGAATCTGGTCTGTCCGGGCATATGATATCTTCTCGTGGATAACAAAAGGAACGTTGATCCTCGGTCATCGTTAGTATTGTTCACAGACCGGATACTCAGTTATAATAAACTCAAAGTTTACTAAAACTAAACAGACACTGAGTCTCATTATACAAAAAAGAATTGTTATGTCAATGGGATTTTTAAAAATAAAAGCATTTTTTATGAAAATGATTAACATGGCTGTAAATTTGTGATAAAATCTAGTCAGATAAGAGCCGGATATCTGCGTTTAGAGATTTTGAGAGTTACGGCTTATGCAATCTGCTGTAAGACGGGCAGAGTGAAAGAACGATAATGATAGAAAGGCATGGTTTGAATATGAGTCAGGATAAATATGTAGCATACGTTTCTACTTATACAGTGGGCAAAGTAGAGAAATATGGCATTAAAATTTATGATGTGGACATGGAAAGGGGGAGACTGATCGAGAAAAATCAGGTCAGGATCACCAATTCCTCCTATATATCTATTTCTCATAATAAGAAATTTCTGTATTCCATCACGGACTTCGGGGTAGAGTCATACAGGATCCTGCCCAGCGGCGATCTGGAGGTTATCAATGCCAGCAGTATTAACGGAATGCGCGGCTGTTATCTCTCCACCGATTACGAGGATAAGTTCCTGTTTGTCGGCGGCTATCATGACGGGAAGATCACTGTGCTCAGGCTGCGGGAAGACGGCGGTGTGGGAGATATCACGGATGAGATCTATCACAAGGGACTTGGCAGTATAGCGGAACGGAATTTCAGGCCTCATGTCAATTGTGTGAAGATGACGAGGGACAATCATTACCTGTGTGCGGCGGATCTGGGGCTTGACCATGTCAATGTATATCGTCTTGACCACAAGAACGGCAAACTACGCCCCATCGATATGGTGAGAAGCGAGCAGGAGTCGGCGCCGCGCCATCTGAAGTTTTCCAAGGATGGCAGGTATATGTACATCGTCCATGAATTGAAGAATTATATCGACGTTTATACGTACGAGGAAGTGGACGGCAATCCGGAGTTTGAGAAGATTCAGACAATCTCTACGCTGAATGATTATCATGCGGGGGGATCGGCGGCCAGTGCGCTTAATATTTCCGAGGATTTCAGGTATGTGGTGAGTTCCAATGCAGGAGATAACAGTACCATCATCTACCGGGTAGATCCGGAGACGGGAATGCTCTCTAAGATATTGTGCCTGCCGATCAGTGGTGATTATCCGAAGGACGCAAACCTTTTTCCGGACAACAGGCATCTGGTATCTCTGAATCATGAATCAGATACGATGACTTTCTTTACGGTGGATCTGGAGAACGGTCTGCTTATCATGAACGGCAGAGAAGTGAAGGTGAATCAGCCCAACTGCATTATTTTCCATAAAATCGAAGAAGGAACCGAATAGATGAGCTTCCTCCTGCATATACATTTACCAGTATAAGCAGGAGGATTTTTATATGGATTTCTTACAGAATAATACATATGACCTGTATAAAGATATACAGCTCCGCACGGGAGGAGAAATCTATCTGGGCGTGGTAGGACCGGTGAGGACGGGGAAATCGACATTTATCAAGCGTTTTATGAATCTGTTGGTGCTGCCTTTTATGGAAGATGAGAACGAGAAGGAGCGGGCTCAGGATGAGATGCCACAGAGCGCGGGCGGCAGGACGGTCACGACGACAGAACCCAAATTTATTCCCAAGGAGGCGGCACATATCAGGCTGGGCACGGACATTGACGTGGATATCAGACTGATCGACTGTGTGGGCTATATGGTGGAAGGCGCCACCGGCCATATGGAAGAAGATGTGGAGCGTATGGTGAAGACCCCTTGGTCTGCGGAAGAGATTCCTTTCACGAAAGCGGCTGAGATCGGAACCCGTAAGGTGATCAAGGATCATTCTACGATCGGTATCGTGGTGACCTGCGACGGTTCTTTTGGTGATCTGGGTCGGGACAGTTTTTTAGAAGCAGAAGCACGTACGATCACAGAGCTGCAGGCACTGGGGAAACCTTTTATCGTGCTGCTCAATTCTGCGAAGCCTTACGCGGAGGATACTAGGATGCTGGCAGATGAGATCAGTGAGAAGTATCAGGTGACCGTGATGCCGGTCAACTGTGAGCAGTTAAAGAGGGAGGATATCAATCATATCATGGAAAATATCCTCTACGAATTCCCGCTGACCATGATCGAGTTCTATATGCCTAAATGGGTGGAGATGCTGCCTTACGATCACAAGATGAAGCAGGATATCATCGTCCAGATCAAGAATCTGATGTGCAGCTTAAGTAATATCCGGGATATCACATCGGGTAGCTTTATGCCGGAGAGCGAATATATCAAGAAGTGTAAGTTGGACGGCATCAATATGTCCGATGGCAGTGTGAAGGTTCTTTTGGACGTGGACGATTCCTATTACTATGAGATGATCAGCGATCTGGTGGGGGAGACGGTGGGAAGCGAATATCAGATGCTTGCCATGTTAAAAGAGATGGCGAAGATGAAACGGGAGTACGTGAAGGTGCTCCATGCGCTGGAATCGGTGCGCTATAAGGGATATGGCGTCGTAATGCCGGATCGGGAAGAAATCATGCTGGAGAGGCCGGAGCTGATCAGGCAGGGCAATAAGTTCGGTGTGAAGATCAAGGCGGAGAGTCCCAGCATTCATATGATCAAGGCCAGTATTGAGACGGAGATCTCTCCTATCGTGGGCACGGAAGAGCAGGCAAGAGATCTGATCCAGTTCATCTCGGATACGGAGACAAGTGAAGAGGGCATCTGGGAGACGAATATTTTTGGAAAGACGGTAGAACAGCTGGTGAATGACGGTATTACGGGCAAAATTTCCATGATCAATGAGGAAAGTCAGGTGAAACTGCAGGAGACCATGCAGAAGATCGTCAATGACTGCAATGGCGGGATGGTGTGCATTATCATCTGAAGAAGTAGTTTCTCTTAAAAAGGGGCAGGACAGGAAGGCGTCCTGCTTCTTTTACGTGGGGATAAAATCAGATACGGCATTTACGCCGGCGTGAAATAGTGATAGAATATAAGACATTACATTGCTTCGCTTCTCGTTTAGATGCAAATATGATAAAAGAAAGGTGGTAGTATAATGAATCCGGTATACGAAAAATTATTAAAATGTTATGAGTGCTTTAAGGCAAAGATTGATTTTGAGCCAAAGGTGGCGGTAGTGTTAGGATCGGGGCTTGGCAATTTTGCGAAGACGGTGGACGTTAAGGCAGAACTTCCCTACAGCGAGATCGAGGGATTCCCGGTATCTACGGTGCCGGGACATGCGGGGAAATTCATCTTCGGTTATATCAATGAGGTGCCGGTGGTCCTGATGCAGGGACGTGTACATTATTATGAGGGATATCCGATCACGGATGTAGTGCTGCCGACCCGGCTGATGAAGATGATGGGGGCGAAAGTACTGTTTCTGACCAATGCTTCCGGCGGTATCAATCCTGCCTTTCATGCGGGCAGTCTGATGCTGATCCAGGATCATATCTCAATCTTCGCACCGAATCCGTTGATCGGTGCCAATATCGAGGAGCTTGGGACAAGGTTCCCGGATATGTCCCATGTTTATGACGAGGATCTGCAGGAGATCATCAGAAGCACGGCGAAGGCAAATGAAATCGAGTTGTTCGAGGGAATCTATGCGCAGCTGACAGGCCCTTCTTTCGAGTCACCGGCGGAGATCCAGCTGTTGCATAAGCTGGGAGCAAGCGCGGTAGGTATGAGTACTGTGGTGGAGGCGATCGCGGCTAACCATATGGGCATGAAGATCTGCGGCGTTTCCTGTGTCAGCAATCTGGCAGCGGGCATGAACAGTGCACCTCTGACCCACGAAGAAGTGCAGGAAGCGGCTAATGCGGTAGCACCCAAGTTCGAGAAGCTGCTGGTTGAGTCGATCACAAAGTTCCGGGAGCTGGTCTAGCGCAGTGCGAAGATTCCGAAAGCCTGGTTTTGCAGAATGGAGGATGGGATAGATGAATTACAGATTTTATAATGCGCGTATCCTGACAATGGCTACAGATAAACTGACGGAAGGAGAACTCTGGGTGCAGGACGGCAAGATCCTGTATGTGGGGGACGGAAGCGATACGGACAGTGTCTGTGCCGGGGAACAGAATGCAGGAGAGGGCAAGATCAAATGGGATCGGGAGATTGATTGTGAAGGCAATCTTCTGATGCCTGGGTTTAAGAATGCTCATACTCATTCGGGTATGACGCTGCTGCGTTCTTATGCGGACGATCTACCGTTGCAGGATTGGCTGTTTCAGCAGGTATTTCCGATCGAGGATAAGATGGATGGGGAGATGATCTATCATCTGACTAAGCTGGCGGTGTTAGAATATCTGACCAGTGGTATCACAGCGATCTTCGATATGTATCTTACGCCGGAGACCACGGCCAGAGCCTGTGTGGAGATGGGGATGCGTTGTGTGCAGGTGAGCGGGACCAGCGGACAGACGGATTTCGAGCCTTCGCTTAAGCTGTTGGAAGAGCGGTATCAGGCGCTGAATCATAAGGATCCGCTGCTCAGCTATTTTATTGGTTTTCACGCGGAGTATACTTGTTCCAGAGAGTTGATGGAGCGGGTGGCGGAGATCGCACATAAGTATAAAGCACCGGTGTATACGCATCTGGCGGAGACGAAGTCGGAGGTGGAAGGCTGTAAGGAGCGCCACGGCATGTCGCCTGCGAAGCTGCTTGACACCATCGGTATGTTTGATCATGGCGGAGGCGGGTATCATTGTGTCTGGATGGACGAGGAGGATCTGGAGATCTTCCGCAGGCGTGGGCTGACCGCAGTGACCAATCCGGGCTCCAACACCAAACTTGCCAGCGGTATCGCGCCGATCTCCGCTTATCTGAAAAGGGGCATCAACGTGGCTATCGGTACGGATGGGCCTGCCAGCAATAACTGTCTGGATATGTTCCGGGAGATGTTCTTGGTGACGGGTCTTGCCAAGCTGCGGGAGGAGGACGCCTCTGCCGTGGATGCTTGGGAAGTGTTGAAGATGGCGACCGTGAACGGTTCTAAGGCTATGTATCTGCCGGATACGGATGTGTTGGCACCGGGGAAGACGGCGGATATCATTATGATCGATCTCCATCAGCCCAATATGCAGCCGCTTAACAATATACCCAAGAATCTGGTCTATAGCGGCAGCAAGCAGAATGTTAAGATGACCATGATCCAGGGAAGGATCCTGTACGAAAACGGCATCTTTACAGACAGCTACGACGTGGAGGAAATCTACAGAAAGGCAAACGAGATCATAGACAGTCTCAGATAATATATAACAGGCAGAGGGTTATGCAGCAAAGCATCAGCCCCTGCCTGATGCAGATTGTCGCATAACGTTTGAAACGGATATGGAAGGTTTAGTATTAGCGGGCATGATTCTTTTTCTGATCGTGCTCATCATGGGCAAGGAATATATCAACAGTAAGTCTTTTCATAAACATAATCTGCAGCGGATCTATGCAAGTTATGGTATGGCTTGTGAACGGGAGTACAAGGAGGGGGAGCTGGAGCATATAAAGAAGTATTATCTGAGACATCCCCGCGAGAACCAGATCGACGATATCACATGGAATGATCTGAACCTTGACAGTATTTATCAGCAGATCAACGTTTCCTGCAGCGCAGCGGGAGACGAATATCTGTATTATAAACTGCGGACACCGGTAAATGGACAGGAAGAGTTGGAGAAATGGGAAGCAAAGATCAGCTTTTTCATGGAGCATGAAGAAGAAAGGCACCGTATACAGAGTCTGTTCTATCAGCTGGGGAGAATGGGAAGATACTCACTGCATGAGTATATTGACAACTTGGATATTCTGGGTGAGCGGAAGAACGGGAAATATGTCCTGTATAACTTGTTGTTCTTCTTATGTATCGGAAGCATGTTCGCAGCACCGCCTGTCGGGATCGCCGCGCTGCTTGTGGTGGTATGCCACAATCTGATCGGATATTTCAGGGAATACAAGCAGATTGAGCCTTATATCACCAGTTTCCGCTACATTAAGAGAATGCTGGATGCGGCGGAGCAGATGGGACGGATAACGGTGGAGGGTATCAGCGAGGAGCAGGAACGTCTGCGCGACTGTCACCGGAAGATGAAAGGATTTATTCGCAATTCTTACTTACTTGTCTATGTGGAGAAGGGGAACGGAGATCCTTTCAGCCTGATCTTGGACTATGTGCGGATGATCTTTTATCTGGATCTGATCCAATTTAATAAAGCATTAAGTGCTGTGCGGGGACATCTTGATGAGATTGACGAGATGGTGACGCTGCTTGGGCAGATTGAGTCTGCGGTAGTGATCGGTTCTTACAGGAAGAGCCTGCCTGCGTACTGTGTGCCGAAGATCCGGTTTGAGGAGGAGGCAGACAGACATATGGTGATAGAACAACTATATCATCCGCTTTTGTCGGATCCGGTGAAGAATTCCATTGATACGGGGAAAGGGGTTCTGCTGACCGGTTCCAATGCATCCGGGAAATCCACTTTTCTGCGCGCAGTGGCACTTAGCGCCGTGCTGGCGCAGACAATGCACACCTGTCCGGCAGACTACTATGAGGCGCCGGCATTCCGTATCCTTTCTTCTATGTCATTGAAGGACGATCTGATCGGCGGACAGAGTTATTATATGGTAGAGATCAGAGCCATCAAACGGATTCTCGATCAGGTGAAGCAGGCCGAGGAGGAGCATGGCTGTGTGCTTTGTTTTGTGGATGAGGTGCTGCGGGGGACGAATACGGTAGAACGAATCGCAGCCTCCACGCAGATCATGAAGATGTTGTCATCCGGTCATGTGATCTGTTTTGCGGCGACTCACGATGTGGAACTGACCAAATTGCTGGAAAAGGAATACGATAATTATCATTTTGAGGAACGAATTGAGGAGGACGATGTGTTCTTCCCCTATACGCTGATGTCAGGACCGGCCACGACGCGGAATGCCATTGCGCTGCTTAAGATGTTGGGATATGATGAGAAGATCATTGCGGATGCGGAAGTTATGGCAAAGCATTTTCTGGCGGAAGGAAGCTGGGCGTAAGAAGTGCAATATAGTATCAGACAGGAAGGATATGGACAGTGATGAAAGTAACGATCTTTACCGATGGCGCGGCCCGCGGTAATCCGGAGGGGCCGGGGGGATATGGAACCGTGCTGCAATACATTGATTCGCAGGGGACATTGCATGAGCGGGAGTACTCGGCGGGTTATAAGAAAACGACTAATAACCGTATGGAGCTGATGGCGGCGATCGTGGGTTTGGAGGCGCTGACGAAGCCGTGTGAGGTTACATTAGTCTCGGATTCCAAATATGTGACGGATGCCTTCAATCAGCACTGGATCGACGGCTGGGTACGGAAGAACTGGAAGACGGCGGGCAATAAGCCGGTTAAGAATATCGACCTGTGGGAAAGGCTTTTGCGGGCGAAGCAGCCGCATCGGGTAACGTTTCGGTGGGTAAAGGGACATGACGGTCACCCGGAAAACGAGCGCTGTGACAAATTGGCCACAACTGCGGCAGATGGCACAGACTTACTTGACGATACCTTCTGAATGGTGGTATCATAGATATGGTCTTTGTAAGAGAGACATTATTGGCAGAATACGATGGGAAGGGGAAAACAGATGACGAATTTGATCTTGTTTGTAAACGCTTTTTTATCTTACTTACTGGTATTTGTATTTATCATTGCGGTGGTTGTGGTGGCATGTATTATCGGTGTGAAATGGAGAAAGAGTAAGGATGCCAAGGCTGCTGTAGAGGCAGGTGTCAGTGTGCAGACAGACGGAAATACAGCTGTTTGAGCTTGTGCCTGATATCGGGATGCGTTTATGTCGCGGGTGATATAGGGCATAAGCAAGGGATGGTTTTTGTGGCTTGAAAGTCAGACTGGCGGGTCTGGCTTTTTCCGTTCACAGAGACAAACTTGAAATTTGGCACGCAGCCTTTGCAAAACTACTTCGGCATGGAGGAAAATATGGGAAAATATACGACGATTCTTTGGGATTTGGATCAGACGTTGCTGGACTTTGACCGTTCCATGGATTATGCGATCCGGGCGGTATTTGAGCAGTATGCTCTGTATATCGATGAGACGATCGCTGCCAGATATGAGGTCATCAACCGGGATCATTGGAATAGATTGGAGCGCGGTGAGATCAGCAAAGAAGAATTAAAGGTGGGACGATTTCGGGTGCTGCTTGAGGAACTGGGAATACAATCTGTCAAACCGGAGGAGATTGCCACGTCTTATCAGGATGCCTTGGGCAGTATCTACTATTATATAGACGGTGCCGTAGAAGTGGTCACAAAGCTGCGGGAACTGGGATATCATCAATATGTGGTGACCAATGGAGTTAATACAACCCAGATCAATAAGATGAAACTGTCAGGATTTGACAAACTGATGGACGGTGTTTTCGTGTCGGAGCTGATGGGATATCCGAAGCCGATGAAAGAATATTTTGACGCCTGTTTTGCGACGCTGCCGGAAGGGACTCGTGAGAAAAGCATTTTGGTAGGGGATTCTCTGACCAGTGATATGCAAGGGGCCAATAATGCGGGTATTACAGCCTGCTGGTTTAATCCGAAAGGAAGAGCGAAGGATATTGCGGTACAGATCGACTATGAAATACGAAGTCTGGAAGAGGTATTGTCGATCGTGCGTGAATAGGAAAAGCAGCAGTATAACCGGTGGGAACATTTTGAGAATCAAAGGGTGCGTGGGTCTGCATCTGAGAGAAGAGCAGTGTCAAAAGAGAGAAAGAACAGGAGTTTGGCATGGCAAAAAACGGCAATCAGAAGCTGAAATTGTTATATTTGGTGAAGATCCTTACGGAGCAGTCCGATGAAGAACACTGTCTGGGAGCGCAGGCGTTGATCGATGCGCTGGCGGAATATGGTGTCAAGGCGGAACGTAAGAGTATCTACGACGATATCGCACAATTGACCGAGTTCGGATATGATATCGTGTTGGTCAAGTCCAAGACAGCCGGCGGCTATTACTTGGCCGGGCGGGAGTTTGAGCTGGCAGAGCTGAAGCTGCTGGTGGAGACGGTACAGGCTTCCCGGTTCCTCACGGTGAAGAAATCCAGGGAACTGATAGGTAAGATCGAGAAGCTGGCTTCAAAAGCGGAAGCCGGACAGCTGCAAAGACAGGTTTATGTGGCCAACAGGGTGAAGACTGCCAACGAGAGTATCTACTATATAGTAGACGATATACACCGGGCGATCCAGAATAACGAACAGATTTCTTTTCAATATTTGGAGTGGAATCTGAATAAGGAACTGGTGCCGCGCAAGGACGGTAAGCTCTATCAGATCAGCCCCTGGGCGCTGACCTGTAAGGATGAGAATTATTATCTGATCGGACACGACGGTGAGAGCGATGCGATCAAGCATTTTCGGGTAGATAAGATGGGACAGATCCGTGTGCTGGCCGGAATTGGCCGGCAGGGTGCTGCATTGTTTGAGCGCTTTGATATTGCGGCCTATGCCAATAAGACCTTCGGTATGTTCGGAGGACGGGAGGAGATCGTTACGCTGGAATTTGAGAACCGGTTTATCGGCGTTGTCATGGATCGCTTTGGCAAAGAAGTACCAGTGCGAAGGAGAGATGAAGAGCATTTCTCAGTGCGGGTACAGGTGGCTTTGAGCGGACAGTTTTACGGTTGGCTGACGGGATTGGGGATGGGCGCCAAGATCCTTGCGCCGGTAGAAGTTTTGGAGGAATACCGGGAGCATCTGGAGAAAGTGCTCGGGCAGTATTGAGTCACGATCAGTTGGCAAATGAGCGATTTGATTTGCGGGCTATCATAACAGGAAGCTGTTACATAAAATACAGAAACGAGGAAATGGGACATGAGCATACGATTTGCAGATCGAATGAAAGACTATGAATCCGGCATTTTTCAAGTGCTGAATGATAAAAAGGATGCGGCAGAGAGGCAGGGAAAGCGGATTTATAACCTTTCCGTAGGGACGCCGGATTTTCCGCCGGCGGCACATGTGGTGGAAGCGGTGTCGAAGGCTGCGCAGAAACCGGAGAATTATAAGTATGCGTTGATCGATATTCCGGAATTGATCGAGGCGGTGCAGATGCGGTATCAGAAGCGTTACGATGTGACGCTTGAGACGGACGAGATTATGTCTGTCTATGGGTCTCAGGAGGGAATCGCCCATATCTGCCTGACACTATGTGATCCGGGGGACGTGGTGCTGGTGCCCAATCCGGGCTATCCGATCTTTGGCATTGGTCCGTCGCTTGCCGGAGCGGAAGTGGTCACTTACGATCTGACAGAGGCAAATGATTATCTGCCGGATCTGGATGATCTGGATGAGGATCTGCTTGCGAGAGCGAAATGTATGGTCGTATCTTACCCTTTGAATCCGGTCTGTAAAGCGGCGCCTGACACTTTCTACGAGAAACTGATCCCTTGGGCGGCGGCTCATGAGATTCTGATCATTCATGACAATGCTTATTCGGATATCATTTATGATGGCAGAGTGGGCAAGTCGATCTTACGGATCCCGGGGGCGAAGGAGACGGCGGTGGAGTTTTATTCCCTGTCCAAATCTTATAATTATACCGGCGCAAGGATGAGCTTTCTGACCGGGAATAAGGATGTGGTAGCTTGCTTTAAAAGATTTCGTTCCCAGATCGATTACGGCACGTATCTGCCGGTACAGTACGGCGCGGTGGCTGCACTTACCGGTTCCGATCAGATGGTGAAGGAGCAGTGTGCAGAGTATCAGAAGAGAAGAGACGCCCTCTGTGGTGGTCTGCGTAAGATAGGCTGGCCGATAGAGGACAGCGAGGGAACGATGTTCGCCTGGGCGAAGATACCGGCAGGCTACACGGATGACGTGGCTTTTGTCATGGAGCTGGTGGAGAAGAGCGGAGTATTGTGTACCCCCGGCAGCAGTTTCGGCTCTCTGGGAAAAGGACATGTGAGGTTTGCATTGACGATGCCGGTGGAGAAGATTAGGGAGGCGGTGGATGCGATCGCGGACTCCGGCATGATACGCGCATAAACGGTAAAATAGGATTGTCAATAGCATTTCGGGATAAAAGTATTTTTTGGGATATGTCACAAAAAGGCATATCCTTTTTCAGTGCTTTTTCTATTAAGGAGGTCATTGACAGAGAATGTCGGTTGGCATATACTGAATGTACGCCACAAAATATAGTATTTTTATGTTAACCAATTCTATATTTTGTATTTGTAATTCTATTGCGTATCAGTTGAATTTCTGTGATATCTTCAGTGTCAGACGATGTGAGTGATACAGAGACGTCAATTCATTATCTTAATATCGTAATGATCGTAAAGGGGAATCGGAGTTGAGCGCATGGCCGGGGTACAGGATCTTGTACAGGGTGCATGGTGCTGTTGAATGATTGACGATAGAAGTTATGTAAACCTATATGGATATTGTATTGTTACAGGAATGCGTATAAGGCCAGATAGGTTTCAGAATGATGCTGATAGGAGGAATGATTCTGTGCGCAGCAGATTTTAAGGAACAGGAATGAAGAAGCTAATACCATGGAGGGGACTGAATGAGCAGTAAGTTTGGAACAGACACTACGGCGGAAGAGAATTTTGAGATGGAGTATAAACCGGATAAGATCGTGAAAGTGATCAAGAAGGACGGGAGTCTGGAGGATTTCAATGTCCAGAAGGTCATCGATGCCGTAGGAAAGAGCGCTTATCGTGCGCTGACCAAATTCACGGATGAAGAGAAACGCCATATATGCCAGACTGTGATCGATAAGGTTAATGAGCTGGGAGAGGAGCGGATTCCGATCCAGATCATGCACAACATGGTGGAGAGTGCGCTGGAAGATGTGAAACCTATCGTTGCCAAGAGCTATCGGGATTATCGTAACTACAAGCAGGATTTTGTGCGCATGATGGATGATGTGTATAAGAAGAGCCAGTCTATCATGTACATAGGAGACAAGGAGAATGCTAATACGGACAGCGCACTTGTCTCCACCAAGAGGAGTCTGATCTTTAATCAGTTTAATAAGGAATTGTACCAGAAGTTCTTTATGACCACGGAGGAGATCCAGGCCTGCCGGGACGGGTATTTGTATGTACACGATATGTCTGCCAGAAGAGATACCATGAACTGCTGTCTGTTTAATGTGGCTGAAGTTCTAAGCGGCGGTTTCGAGATGGGCAATATCTGGTATAACGAACCTAAGACGTTGGATGTGGCATTTGACGTGATCGGCGATATCGTGCTGAGTGCGGCGAGTCAACAGTATGGAGGCTTTACCGTGCCGGAGGTGGACAAGATCTTAGAACCTTATGCGGAGAAATCTTATAAGCGGGATATCGAGAAATATATGCGGCTGGGAATCGACGAGGAGACGGCCAGAGCGGAAGCGCTTAAGGATGTGGAGAAGGAGTTTGAACAGGGGTTCCAGGGTTGGGAATACAAATTCAATACCGTAGCCAGCAGCCGAGGGGATTATCCTTTTATTACCGTGACGGCAGGGATCGGTACAGGAAGATTCGCGAAGATGGCGACCATTGTCATGCTCAATGTGCGCCGCAAAGGACAGGGCAAGAAGGACTGTAAGAAGCCGGTATTGTTCCCGAAGATCGTATTTTTGTATGATGAGAATCTGCATGGACCCGGCAGGGAATTGGAAGAGGTATTTGAAGCAGGTGTGGAGTGCTCTGCCAAGACCATGTATCCGGACTGGCTGAGTCTTACCGGTAAGGGATATATTGCCAGCATGTATAAACAGTATGGCAAGGTGATATCCCCCATGGGTTGTCGGGCATTCCTTTCCCCATGGTATGAGAAAGGTGGTATGCACCCGGCGGACGATGCGGATGTACCTGTATTCGTGGGTAGATTCAACATCGGCGTGGTATCTTTGCATCTGCCGATGATTTTGGCCAAGTCCAGGCAGGAGAGCAGGGATTTCTATGAGGTGTTGGATTATTATCTGAACCTGATCCGTCAGTTGCATATCCGGACCTATGCTTATCTGGGAGAGATGCGTGCATCCACCAATCCGCTGGCCTACTGTGAGGGCGGCTTCTTAGGAGGGCATCTGCAGCTGCATGATAAGATCAAACCGATCTTAAAGACAGCTACGGCCAGTTTTGGAATTACTGCCTTTAATGAACTACAGGAATTGTATAATGGAAAGTCGCTGGTGGAGGATGGCGCTTTTGCCTTGGAGGTATTAGAACATATTAACGAGAAGATAGCAGAATATAAGGAAGCGGACGGTAATCTGTATGCAATCTACGGCACGCCGGCGGAGAATCTCTGCGGTCTGCAGGTGAAACAGTTCCGGGCCAAGTACGGCATCATCGAAGGGGTGTCCGACAGAGAGTATGTGTCCAACAGCTTCCACTGCCATGTGACGGAGGAGATCACGCCCATCGAGAAACAGGATCTGGAATACCGTTTCTGGGAACTGGCCAATGGAGGTAAGATCCAGTATGTGAAATATCCGATAGATTATAATATCGACGCCATTAAGACGCTGATCCGACGTGCTATGGAGATGGGGTTCTATGAGGGAGTCAACCTGTCGCTGGCTTATTGCGATGACTGCGGTCATCAAGAGCTGGAGATGGATGTCTGTCCGGTATGCGGCAGCCGTAATCTGACGAAGATTGACCGTATGAACGGTTATCTGGCTTATTCCCGAGTGCATGGGGATACCAGGCTCAGTGACGCGAAGATGGCGGAGATCGCAGAAAGGAAAAGTATGTAATGAGATATCACAATATAACCAGAGACGATATGCTCAACGGTGATGGTCTGCGTGTGGTACTCTGGGTAGCCGGCTGTTCCCACTGCTGTAAGGATTGCCATAATCCGATCACGTGGGATCCGGACGGCGGTGTTTTGTTTGACAATAAAGCCAGACAGGAGATTTTTGACCAACTGGAGAAATCCTATATCTCCGGTATCACCTTTTCCGGCGGGGACCCGCTGCATGCAGCAAACCGATTGAACGTACGGGAGCTGATGGAGGAGATCAAAGAGCGGTATCCGGACAAGACCATCTGGCTTTACACCGGGGATAAGTGGGAAGACATCCGGCATTATTCCCTGCTGGAGTATGTAGATGTGCTGGTGGACGGGGAGTTTGTATCAGATTTGAAGGATACGAAGCTGCGCTGGCGGGGAAGCGCTAACCAGCGGGTGATAGACGTACAGGCCAGTCTGCGGCAGGAAGATTCGACTGTACCGGTGTTGCACTGTAAAGAATAGTTTGCGAGAAAGGCAGAAGAGAGTGGAAACGATCAAGATCAAATACTTTTCGGACAAAATAGAGAAATTGACCTATATCGACGGCAAGTCCGACTGGATCGACCTGCGGGCGGCGGAGGATGTAACGCTGAAACAGGGGGAGTTTAAGCTGATTCCCTTAGGTGTCGGTATGGAACTGCCTGAGGGCTATGAGGCACATGTGGTGCCCAGAAGCTCAACCTTTAAGAATTTCGGCATAATCCAGACGAATCATCAAGGTGTGATCGACTGTTCTTATTGCGGAGACAATGACCAGTGGTTTATGCCTGTCTATGCTCTGCGGGATACCCGGATTCAGATCAATGACAGGATCTGTCAGTTCCGGATCATGGAGAATCAGCCGAAGATCGTGTTTGAAGAGGTGGAGCATCTGGACAATGATGATCGGGGCGGACACGGCAGTACAGGGAAACAGTAAAGACATATACTGTGCATAATGATAAGTTGATGTAAAGACAATATGAATAAGAGAACTCCTTTCAAGACATACTAGTATAACGAATAATAAATAATTGGACAGATTTCTGTCCTGATACTGATTATTCGTTATATCGGCAGCAAGAAGTAATGTCATGGAAGGAGTTTTTGATTGTGCAGAAAAGAGAAGAAGCAAATGAGAGAATGACTACCTCCCTGCAACAGACGATGTCGTATATGAAAGAGAGAATGGCGCCGGACACAAGTTTTGATGTGGTCTACCGTGTGATCGAGGTAGGCGGACGGCAGGCATGTATCTATTTTATAGACGGGTTCTGCAAGGATGAGCTGATGATGAAGATCTTGCAGTACTTTATTGGACTGAAGGCCGAGGATATGCCGCAGAATGCCTATGAAATGGCGAAGAAGGCAACCCCGTATGTGGAAGTGGACTTGAAAGATAAGTGGGAGGATATTTTGTACAATATCCTGTCTGGGGTGTTTGCGCTGTTTATAGACGGTTATGACAGATGCGTCCTTCTCGATTCCAGGACTTATCCCGCCAGAGGAGTGGAGGAACCGGACAAGGATAAGACGCTGCGCGGTTCCAAGGACGGGTTTGTGGAGACGGTGGTCTTCAATACGGCATTGATCAGACGCCGGATCCGGAGCACGGAGCTTCGTATGGAAATGATGAATGCCGGAAAAAGCTCCCGCACGGATATCGTTCTCTGCTACATGGATAATCGGGTGGATCATGGGTTCCTGGATAAAGTGAAGAAAAGGATTGAAAATATCAAAGTGGATGCCCTGACAATGAATCAGGAGAGTCTTGCCGAGTGCCTGTATCAGCGCAAGTGGTATAATCCTTTTCCTAAATTCAAGTTTACGGAGCGGCCGGATGTGGCGGCGGCCCAGGTGTTGGAAGGAGACATTGTCATTCTGGTGGATAACTCACCTTCGGCCATGATCGTACCGACCTCGATCTTTGATATTGTGGAGGAGGCGGACGATTACTATTTCCCGCCGATCACGGGTACCTATCTGCGTCTTTCGCGTTTTCTGATCTCAATCTTGACCTATATCATGACGCCGACTTTTCTGTTGCTAATGAACAATCCGGAATGGGTGCCGGGATCCTTTGAATTTATCATGCTGCAGGAGGACCCGAATATCCCGCTGCTGGCACAGTTCTTGATCTTGGAGCTGGCCATAGACGGGTTGAAGCTGGCAGCGGTCAATACTCCGAATATGCTAAGCACTCCATTGAGCGTGATGGCAGGTCTGGTGCTGGGAGAGTTTTCGGTCAACAGCGGGTGGTTCAATAGTGAAGTGATGCTGTACATGGCGTTTGTAGCCATTGCTAACTATACCCAGCAAAACTATGAACTGGGGTATGCGCTGAAATTCATGCGGATCCTGAATCTGATCTTGACAGCGATGTTTGGTCTGTATGGCTATATAGGGGCTGTTTTGTTCTTTATTCTTGCCATCGTATGCAACAAGACATTATCGGAGAAAAGTTATATCTACCCTTTGTTGCCTTTTAATTTCAGACAGCTGGCGAAACGTCTCTTTCGGCGGCGCCTTCCGGAAGCAAAGAAGTAGGATGGCAGAAGGTTGATTGATTCCCGCGAGCAATGAGCCAAGTGGCTGCTTGCAGTGGGGTCTTTGATTAGCTATTGCAAAAAGAAAAAATACAAATGATTTAATTAATTATAAACTAATATGATTGCCCGTAACAAGTAAATGTTGTGTATTTTTGATAAAAAGAGAAAATACTGTTACATTTACTTGTTATTTTACTTTATTCAAAGTATAATCGAGCTAACAGATCAGATTAAATGTGAATATAAATATTTTATATTTAAAGTTTATATTTAACTAAAATTAGTTATCATAAGCTGATTTGCGTGGTAACAAGAGAGAAGAGCATGACAACAACAGAAAGCGGACGACAGTGTGATTTCATAATACAATTGTTAAATGCTCCTTCTTCTGGTATGATACGATAATGGAGAGAAGAGGTACTATGGTTTCAACAGATCGGACAAAAGAACAGATCATATTTTTAAAGCCCGAATTCAGACAGATGGTGTGGGGTGGAGATAGGCTGGGCCGTGAGTGGCATTATGAGATCCCAGGCAGTAATACAGGAGAATGCTGGGGCGTCAGCGCCCACCCGAGCGGCGACTGCCGGGTCAGGGAAGGACTATATGAGGGGGAATTGCTCTCAGAGTTGTGGAAGAAACATCCGGAGCTTTTTGGCAATACCGGGTTGGATCGTTTTCCGCTGTTGGTGAAGATCATCGATGCCAAGGCGGATCTGAGTATTCAGGTACATCCCGACGATGCCTATGCGAATGCCAATGAGAATGGTTCCCTGGGGAAGACCGAATGCTGGTATGTATTGGCCTGTGATGAGGATGCCAGGTTGGTGATCGGACATAATGCGAAGGATAAGGCAGAACTTTCTGCTATGATACTTGAAGGCCGTTGGACGGAACTGATCAGGGAGACTCCGGTGAAGAAAGGGGACTTTATTCTGATCGAACCAGGCACTATACATGCGATCAAGGGCGGTATCATGGTGATGGAGACGCAGCAGAGCAGCGACATTACATACCGTGTCTATGATTATGACAGAGTAGTGAATGGCAGACTGAGGGAGCTGCATATTGACAAGAGTATCGACGTGATCACGGCGCCGGCGAAAAGGACCGAAGAGAACATCTTAAACGCTGATGAATTGCCGGAGAACACCATGAATCTGCTCTGCTCCTGTGAGTCCTTCCGGGTATGGAAGATGGATGTGACGGAGACGCTTGTTTTCGATCAGGCATATCCGTTCCTGATCATGAGCGTTATCGAAGGAGAGGGAGAGATCAACGGACGGCCGATCTGCAAAGGGGATCATTTTATCTTATCAGACGGATTTGGCGCGGTGACGCTGCAGGGAAAGATGCAATTGATCGCATCAACGATCTGAATAGTAAGAAGACTGTGATGATAAACGAGCCAGTGTACGAAAAAGTACGCTGGCTCACTTGCTTCATAAGACTTATGGTAGAATATTTTGAGCTTTCAGTCATTGGAGGGCAGGACACGGGCGATGGTCTCCAAGAGGATCGGCACGTCAATAGGTTTCGTCAGGTGCGCATTCATCCCGCTTTCTGCGGACAGTCGCTTGTCACTTTCAAATGCGTTGGCGGACAATGCGATGATCGGAATATGTGACAGGACCGGATTCTCCAGTTTGCGGATGGTTTCCGCTGCCTGGCGTCCGTCCATGACGGGCATCTGGATGTCCATCAGTATGAAGGCGAACTCACCGGGAAGAGAGGTTTTCAATTTCTCTACGGCCAGGCTGCCATCTGTTGCCGTCTCGATACAGAATCCCAGTTCTTGTAAAAGTTCTGTTTCGATTTCGAGATTGATCTCGTTGTCATCCACCAGAAGGATCTTACGTCCGGACAGAAGATCCGGCAGAGAGTCTGGACAGCTGTTAGAAGCCGAAGGGCTGCATTGTTGCCGGAGGGTGAGCGTGATCGTAAAGGTACTGCCTCTGCCGGGGGTACTGTCTGCACTGATCGTTCCGTTCATCATCTCAATGATATTCTTGGCGATAGTCAGGCCGAGACCTGTTCCGTACACGCCGCTGAAAGTAGTGTTCCTTTCCCGTTGAAAGGGTTCAAAGATATGTTCCAAGAACTCCCGGCTGATGCCGATGCCGGTATCTTTGACCATAAATTGATAAACTGCTTGCTCGTTGGGAAGCTGTTCCTTTTCGATGGCGATAATATCGATCTGTCCATTGTTTTCGGTGTACTTTATGGCGTTATTTACCAGGTTCAAGAAGATCTGGGTCAGTTTCGCGTAGTCGGCGTAGACATCAGAATGAATCAGACCGCTTAGATCGGTCTGTATGGTGATATTCTTGTCTTCCGCCTGAGGCAGTACAGTGGCCTTTACTTCGTATGCGAGATCAGCAAGGCTGCAGGCTGTTTCCATGATCTGCACATCTTTAGATTCCATCCAGGAGATTTCCAGGATCTGTTCGATCATATCCAGAAGCTGTCTGCCTGCGATATCGATCTTATCAAGATAGGAGTCCAGCATCGTCGGTTTTCCGAGGTGTTTTCGGGCAAGGGCCGTATAGCCGAAAATGGCATTGAGCGGTGTACGCATGTCGTGGGACATGTTGGAGAGAAAGGTGTCCTTCGTATTGTTAGCTGTGCGGGCTTGTTTTAAAGCTTCCTCCAGTGCCTTCTGTTGTTTCATCTCATAGAGAATCTCGTCATCGACCCGCCTGTAACCGATGACGATCTGGGAGATCCGCTGGCTGTTTCCGACATTGACGACCCGCAGCTGCAGATATTGTGTCTCGCCGTTCGAGATGATCCGATAATTCACATAGTAGGTCTTGCTTTCGGACAGTTTAGTTCGGATATAAGCAGGGGTTGTGACCTCTGCAACCAATTTGCGGTCTTCCGGGTGAACCCAGGTGTTCACATAATCAGTGGTGTACCATTTGAACCCAAGAGTCTGGTTTGGATCCTGGAAAAGCCGCTCTGTCCTTACACTGAGCCGGTAGGGCAGTATGGCATCTGAATCCAGATCCACATAGAGGATGGATTCGTAGTTGACACTGAGGCCTTCGATCACTTCCAAACGACGCAGGTGTTCCTGATAGATCAGTTTCCTCTCCTGGTCATAGGATTCGATCAGGGTGCGCAGCTTCAATTCACTTTCGGCGGCGGCATTTTTGATCAGAGCACGCTGTTCGGTCAGCTGGCGCTGACGCTTCTCAGTGGCATCACTGATGAACACATAGAAAATATCTCCGGTATCGCTGCGTACGAAATGGCCGTAATCCTCGATCCACCGGACTTGACCGTCCTTGCGGATGATCCGGTATTCCACATAGTCTAAGTCGTATTTGCTCTGGGCGATCTGCTCTTGAATGCTTACTTCCACGTCAGCTAAATCTTCCGGATGAACCATACCTTTGAAGGAATTGCCTGTCAGATTGCGAAACTGCTCCGCGCTGTCGCATCCGAAGATTCGCAGGAGTGCCTGATTCACATAGATGATCTGCTCTTCTTCGTTGGCATGATAGATAAAGAATCCTCCGGGCATCTGATTCATGAACCGCAGGATCCCGTTCGGTGTCTGGGCGTGGTGTTCCTCTAACATGGCAGGAAGAGGTTGGTCTGCTGCTGCGGACTTTAACGTGTTGATCGCAGAGAGAAAATGTGGATCTTCATGAGCCTGATCGGAAATATTGAGCAGGGTTAACATATATTCAATGATATTGGAATCTGTTGGATATTCGTTCAAGTGATACCTCCATCCAGCAGTCTGATAGACCGCAGCATTTTAGCATATTTCATAAAAATTTTATCATAAAGCGACTGCTTTGTCATTATGCAATTGTTCGTGGCAGACGCTTTTATGAATGATGAGGGCTGAACTGTTACGTATAATACCGATATGATTTAAAATGCAGGCGCACATCTGCACGGTCTGTTTCGTTATACATGATGAGAGGAGTGATACAGGACATGTCCATGGATCCGAAGGAACAGTACGACAGAATCTATCGTTACTGTTATTTCAAACTGCATGACAGAGAACTGGCTGAGGATATCACACAGGAAACGTTCCTGCGTTATCTGGAAAAATACCACTGCGATTCGGTACAAGAGGCCCTGCGGTGTCTGTACACGATCGCAGGACATCTTTGCGTGGATGCGTACCGAAAGCGCAAGGATATACCTCTATCAGCGCTTTCGGAGGAGATGGCGGAAGAGAGGCTGCCCTGTAAGGAAGGGGACAGCGAAGAAGAGCAGACGATCAGCCGTCTCGCGGTACGTGCGGCGCTTGACGGGCTGACAGAGGAGGAAAAGGAGCTTCTTTTATTGCGTTATGTGAATGAAGTCCCGCTGGTAACGATCGGAAAGATTCTGGGACTTTCCAGATTTGCGGTATATCGCAGAATTGTAAATGCATCCGGAAAACTCAAGGAAAACCTGAGAAGGGAGGGATTTAAATGAAGGGGAAGAGCTGGAAAAAGAAAGAATTGCAAAAGGAACTGTGGTATGCTTTTGCGGCGCCAAAACCGCAGCGCAGGGAAGAGTTCTTGCGGTTGCTTGCCGAAAGGGCTTTGGTAGATGAACGGTACGGTCTGCATGCGGAAAATGTGGCCCATCCGAACAGGCCCCTGGCAGGATTGCCGGTCTTTGTGCTCTCGCAGATCGCTTATATCAGGAAGGGGATCTGGTGGCTGTCGGCTATGATATTTGCGTGTGCCTGTTTTCTGGCAGCAAGTCCGGGGATGGCAGGAGACGGAGCGCAGGATCGGGTATTGTGGGGGATCGCGGCGCTTGCACCGTTGTTGGCCATGACTGTGATCGCGGAGAGCGGACGGTCTGAGACCTGGGAGATGGCGGAGTTGGAGATGGCGACAAGATTTTCCCTGAGAAGCGTGGTGCTGGCAAGACTGGGCATCCTTGGGTTGGAAAATTTGGTGATGCTTACCCTGTTTGTATTTGTGGGAAGAGGCGGGGATCCTGTCGGACAGGAGGGCGGTGTTTTACAGACCGGACTTTGCATTTTGCTGCCATATCTGCTGACCTGTTTTCTCGGCTTATGGATCGTGCGTAGATTTCGGGGGCAGCAGGCTGTTTACTGGTGTTTTGGTATGGCAGTATGCGTCAGTGTTATGGTCTTCACGATTCCTGACAGAATAGGGTATCCGGAACAGGAGAGAAACTTGATCTGGTGGGCGGCGTGTACGTTTATGCTTGGTGTGGGTACGGTGAAGCAATGTATCCGGTTTGTGGGTGAAACGGCGGAACTGTCATACTGTCTGCATGATCATGCCTGAACTGCATCTTATACTTACACCGTACTTTTCAAAGAACGTTCCACCTGTGCGGTTGAATGCTCCAAAGAGCATCTAACCTGACGTTTGTGTCCGGAAAGACATGAGGTGCAAGTATGATCGGAAACGGAATTGTTGCAGAAATGAGTACAGAAATAAATGAGGAGATGGATATGGAACTGGTAATCGATCGATTGACAAAACAATATAAAAACCGGATCGCAGTGGACCGGGTCAGCGTGAAGCTGCAGCAGGGTGTTTACGGTCTTCTGGGTGCTAACGGTGCCGGCAAGACTACGCTGATGAGAATGCTGTGCGGGATCTTGCGGCCTACCGGCGGCACGGTAGCTTTTGACGGCATAGATGTGAGCGAGGAGGCTTACCGCGCCGTGCTGGGGTATTTGCCACAGGATTTCGGGTATTATCCGGAGTTTAATGCCACGGATTTTCTGCTGTATCTGGCAGCGTTAAAAGGAATCCCGCGGGCACAGGCAAAGAAAAAGGCAGCAGAGCTTTTGGAACTCGTGTCGCTGCAGGAGAGCCGGCGTAAGAAGATTAAAACTTTTTCCGGGGGTATGAAACAGCGGCTGGGCATTGCGCAGGCCTTGCTCAACGATCCGCAGTTGTTGATCCTGGATGAACCGACGGCGGGGCTGGATCCGAAGGAGCGGGTGCGTTTTCGGAATCTGATCGAAAGTTTGGGGAAGGACAGGATCGTGCTTTTGTCTACTCATATCGTCTCGGATATTGAGCATATTGCAGACCGGATCCTGATGATGAAAGCAGGGCGGCTGATCTATCAGGGTGTCTGGGACGAGGAGCAGGGAGATCTGGAAGCATTCTATCTTAGCCAGTTTGCGGAGGAAGAGGGAGAAAGGCTTTGGAATGGAGGAAATAATGCAGAATCATAATTTGGGGACACTCTATCGCTATGAAATGATAAAGATCATGAAACGAAAGCTCGTCTGGGCCACAATGTTTGTCTGTCTTGTGGGGGTGATCGTGGCTGTCTGCAGCGGCCTGATGGGTAAGTATTATGTGGACGGAGAAATCTGGGATACTCATTATCACATGTATCAGGTGGATCGGCAGTATATGGAGGCACTGTCCGGCAGAGTTGTGGATCAGCAGCTGCTTACACAGATGCAGGAAGCCTATGCCATGATTCCGCCCGGGGCAGAGCGGTATACATTGACGGAAGAGTACCAGACTTATGCACGGCCTTACAGTGAAATCTTCAACCTGGTACGCATATGGACGGGAATGAAGATGGAGGAGGTGAAGGAGTGGGAGGTGGATGAGCAGGCACTCTACAGGATGCGGCAGGAGAATCTGGAAAAAGAATGGCAGGATGCAATGCTTACGGAGAAAGAAAAGGCGTTCTGGCGGGAAAAGGAAGGGCAGATCGACAAGCCGGTCACGTATCTGTATTATGACGGGCTGGGGAGATGCGCGGTTCATATGGTGCCGACGATCGGAGTTTTGATGCTTTTGTTTGTGGCGGTCAGTCTTTCGGGGATCTTTGCGGAGGAGCATACCCGCAGGACGGATCAGTTGATCCTGACAGGGGCCAAAGGGAAAAGTACCGCATATTATGCAAAAATTCTGGCGGGTATCAGCTTTGCTGCTTTGGGTACATTGGTCATGGAGACGCTTACGGTCATTCTGACATTGAGTCTGTATGGTGCAGGAGGATCTGATGCTGTTTTTCAGCTTGCCTATGCAGGATATTCTTATCCGCTGACAGTAGGACAGGCGTGTCTGATCGAATATGGGATCATACTTGTCACTACCATAACAGGCGGCGTGTTTGTGATGGTTCTGTCGGAAGTGCTGCACAACAGTCTTGCCACGCTGGCAATCTGCAGCGGCTGGATCATTGCCGGT
>CAMWLJ010000031.1 GCA_947175055.1 uncultured Lachnospiraceae bacterium
CCTTCCCGGACTCCTCCTCCGGATCTTTCTCTACATCGTCTTCCGGATCCTTCCCAGACTCCTCCGCCGGATCTTTCTCCACATCCTCCTCCGGTGCCTTTTCGGATTCCTCTTCCGAGTCTTTCTCCGCATCGTCCTCCGGATTCTTCTCACCCTCCTCCGGGTCCGTCTCCACATCCTTCTTTGGACTCTTTTCCGAAGCTTCTTCCAGACCAGCATCCAGATTCTCTTTTTCCGGTTGAGAATAATCCTTTATACTCATTTCCTGTCCGTTATTCACAGTCGAATCGAAATCAATCGTTTCTGCGTAGACACTCATCCCTGGCGAACTCAGCAACAATACTGCCATTACAAATGCCATTGCTCTAAAATAATGCTTTCTCCTCCTCATTTCCAGTTTCCTCCTCCATCCCACATAAAACAATTCCCTACTTATGGATCATCAGGCAATATTTAGCCAACAAATTGCGCAGTTTCGTTACTATTCACGGCCAGAAGCCGCTCATCGTAACGATTCGGGCGATATTTAAGAATTTTGCTTCGCAAAAATCGCCCCTCACTCCTGAATCATGTTCTCACGGAATGCGCAGTCCAGCGCATTCCTGACCCGTGAATAATAACGCAGTTTCCCTATTGCACCAACCGCATAATATCATTATACATAACAAATACCATCAATATCATCAGCACCACAAGCCCCGCAAAATGGACAATACCCTCTTTCTCCGGCGAAACCGGCTTACCACGTACCACTTCTACAAGCATGAACAGCAGTCTTCCGCCATCCAATGCCGGAAGCGGCAGCAGATTTAAGATTCCCAGATTGACAGACAAAAGCACCACGATCTCCAGCATCGTCAGGATAGCCGAGGAAGTTCCATAATTCTTTTCCGCATGATCGTAACTCTCCCCCACAAACTGTGCGATACCGATCGGGCCTGAGACATCATCCTTCGTAACCTTCCCCCGCAACAACTGACCGAGACTCTTATAGGTGGTCCTGACATAATATTCTACCTCATAGAACCCGTACTGAAACACCTGCAGAGGATTACACTTCAAATACTCTCCGGCTCCTACAAATCCCATATAGTAGCGGCCTGACTGCGCATCATACCGAGGCTGTACGGTGACGACTTCTTTCTGTCCATCCCGCTCAAAATGAACCTCCAGCGCCTCCCCTTGATTAAGTGCCGAGATCACTGCAACTTCCCGATAGAAATGAATCTTCTCGCGATCGATCTGTGTGATCCGGTCTCCTGCCTGCAGACCAGCTTCCTCAGCCGCGGAATTCTCCGATACCTGTCCGATCACCGGCAGATCGGCTCCCGAAAATGCCGTCAATACAACAGCCACCACAAAAGCCAGAATGAAATTGAAAAACGGGCCTGCGAACACAGTCGCAATCCTTCGCCACACTCCCGCTTCCGGAAAGGATACGCCCTTTGGTTCCAGATCGATCGTAAATTCCTGACTGCCATCGTTCTTGGAAGCGAGTGGCAGCTCCGGCTCAACGCCTGCCCTGCGGTACAATTTCCCTGGCTGTTCCTCCTCGCTGTCCATGCCATCCTCGCCGTCAAACATACACGCACCACCAATCGGCAACAGCTTCAGGGAATATTTAATGCCCCCTTTCATAAAAGAAAACAATGTAGGTCCCATTCCCACCGAGAACTCTACGACACGGATACCATTCCTCCTTCCGATAAGGAAATGGCCCAGCTCATGGGAGATCACTACAATACTGAAAATAATGATAAATAAAATAATCGTCCTGATCAAATTCCTACTCTCCAAACTTATTTTTCGTTATTTCATCTATAAATGCATAGGTGGCCGCTTCTGCTTCCAGAATCTGCTCCACTGTCGGATCGTCGGTCACGCAGTGCTGTTCCATAGAACGCCCGATCAACTCCGGAATCTGCAAAAATGTGATCTGCTTTTGCAGGAACAGAGCCACTGCCTTCTCATTCGCCGCATTGAATACTGTCGGCATCGTTCCTCCTGCCTCAGCAGCCCGATACGCCAGCGCTAATCCCTGGAAAGTCTCTGTGTCCGGCTTTTCAAATGTAAGCTGTCCGAGGCGGAAGAAATCCACCCTTCCGTTATCCATAGGGCGTCTGTCGGGATAAAACAATGCATACTGAATCGGCAGTTTCATATCCGGTACTCCCAGCTGCGCCATAATGCCACCATCCACATACTCCACCGCCGAATGAAGAATACTCTGCGGATGCACCACCACCTGAATCTGCTCTAATCCCACATCAAACAGCCATTTCGCCTCCATCACTTCCAAGCCCTTGTTGACAAGAGACGCCGAATCGATCGTCACTTTCTTCCCCATAGACCAGTTAGGATGCTTCAGAGCATCTTCCGCTGTCATTGTACCCAGCTGTTCTCTGGTCTTTCCGCGGAAAGGCCCGCCCGATGCTGTCAGCAGGATCTTACTCACGCGCTTCCTGTTCTCTCCGTGCATGGATTGGAATATAGCACTGTGCTCGCTGTCAACCGGTAAGATCGATACCCCGTTCCTCGCAGCCAATGGCATGATGATATGCCCCGCCGTCACCAGTGTCTCTTTGTTGGCCAGCGCGATTGTCTTGTGATGCTCGATCGCAGCAATCGTAGGCCTGATACCGATCATCCCCACGATAGCCGTCACCAATACCTCTGATTCTTCACAGACTGCAGTTTCCAGTAAACCTTCCATGCCATGTACGACCCGAACGGACAGATCGGCCACTCTTGTACGCAGATCATGCGCCGCTTCCTCAGTCCACATCGCTGCCAGCACAGGATGAAATTCCCGCACCTGTTTCTCCATCAATTCCACATTCGTTCCGGCCGCCAGCGCAACCACCTGTAAGTCAGGCTCTTTCCTCACGATTTCCAGCGTCTGCGTACCAATAGAACCCGTAGACCCCAATATCGCAATCTTCTTCATGCCTGCACCTCCATTTCTCCCCGACACAAACGCCCCGTGAAAAACCGGGCGCAAGTGTTTTCTCTTCTGCTCTTCATAAGTTTCATAAAAACATTAATCCAATAAAAATAAGCGGCGCCGCAATGATCACGCTGTCAAACCGGTCCATGATCCCGCCATGCCCCGGAATCAGCTTGCCGTAATCCTTGATCCCATGGTCTCTTTTGATCGCAGATGCTGCCAGATCTCCTACCATGGACACCAGCGCGCCGGCTGCGCCAAGTCCGGCCACCAACATGAGCGGAAGGTACGCATCCGAATATCTGTTGATCACAAACTGCGTATAAACTACAAACAAGAGCGCTGCCCCAAGCACACCACCCACTGCTCCTTCCACCGACTTCTTGGGACTTAATTTCGGTGTCATCTTATGTTTACCGATCAGGACTCCCACCGCGTAGGCACAAGTATCACTCCCCCAGGAGCAGAGGAAGATAAACCAGACCAAATAGTTTCCCTGTTCAAATCCCTCTCTGATCAGATAGATGAAGGATAGCATGACCGGCGCATACAAATAGGCAAACATAGCCGCCATGATCTGTGATGCATGGTAGCGTGGAAACGTAAATACATACATAAACAACATCGCGATCAAAGTGACGACCACTGCGATCATGACGACCGGATATACCACTGCCAGCCCTTCACCACTCTCGCTGCCATACCAGACACTGCTATAGACCAGAATATAATACAGTATCGTCATGATCATTCCGACATATTCCGGTGCGCTATAGTGGCTGCCTTTGCTGCGAAGCGGCATATCTCCTACTTCCATATGATCCTCCCGCCTGTTTTCATCTCCACTATGGGTACTGCATGCTTTTGTCAATTCTCTGTAAGCGATCAGTGAGATCAGACACAAGACCACAGCAAGCACACCGTTCCCCGCCATAATGGTCGCCAATGCGATGATCACCAGAAGGATACCGCTTAACAATCTCGTACGAAACATATTCCCGCTCCTTCCTATGCCTCCTTGACCAGGCCGTACCGTCTGTCTCTCTTATTATATGCGGCAACGGCTTTCTCCAATTCTTCCTTTGAAAAATCCGGCCATGCAACCGGCGTAAAATAAAGCTCCGTATACGCAAGCTGCCACAACAGGAAGTTTGAGATACGCTGCTCATTGCATGTACGTATCAGCAGATCCGGATCCGGAATCCCACGGGTATCCAATGCCGTACTTATCAATTCTTCCGTAATATCATTGACAGCCTGCCTGCCTTCTACCACCGCTTCCGTTAATCGGCGCACGGCACGAACAATTTCATCTCTTCCGCCATAGTTGATCGCGATCTGAAAATGCAGTCCCGTATTATTCTTTGTGGCTTCCTCCAACTGTTCCATGCGCTTTCTGATATCATCATCCAGCCTGGATTTCTCACCAATGATCCGCACACACATATTGTTTTTGGCTGCCGTTTTCAGGCATGTCTTCATGTAACTGCGCAGCAGTCCCATCAGCGCGTCTACCTCGTCACGGGGCCTTTCCCAGTTTTCCGTGCTGAAAGCATATACCGTCAGATATTGGATTCCCATCCGGTATGCTTCTTCGCAGATCACCTCCACCGTCTTAGCTCCCTGCACATGTCCGTAATTGCGCGGCATACCTTTGCTCTTTGCCCATCTGCCATTGCCGTCCAAAATAATAGCTACATGCTTTGGAACCTCCAAATTCATAGCCATACCTCCTTCTCCGCCTGTAAATCTGTAACTGTCAGTCACAAGCCAGCTCCAATCGTCAAATTTCCTCTGCCGGCACCAGAACCAATGCGTGCGTCACACACCATATGTTCCGTGCACAAAGATACGCGTCAATTTGACTGCAAATTGGAAAAGGGACAACAGAATATAAATTCTGTAAGCCCCCTCTCTATACGTTTCTCTCATGAAACACTCTACACCGTAAGAATCTCTTTGGATTTTTCTTCCACCAGCTTATCAATGTTCTTGATAAACTTATCTGTCATCTTCTGCAGCTTCTCTTCCAACTCCTTGATCTCGTCCTCGGAAACTTCTGCCTTCGCCAGCTTCTTAAGCGCATCATTACCATCACGCCTCGTATTGCGGATCGCAACCTTACCTTCCTCACCGCGCTTCTTGACATCCTTGACCAAATCCCGGCGACGTTCCTCCGTCAATTCCGGAAATACAAGCCGAATGACTGCTCCGTCATTCGTAGGATTGATCCCGATATCTGATGTCATGATCGCCTTCTCGATCGCTTTGATCAACGTCTTCTCCCAAGGAGCTATCTGTATGATCCTTGGTTCCGGCACCGTTACATTGCCTACCTGCTGAATCGGTGTAGGCGTTCCGTAATAATCCACTCTCAACTTATCAAGAACATGTGGATTGGCACGTCCCGCGCGGATCGTAGCCAGATCACCTTCCAGATAATCATATGATTTCTGCATCTTTTCCTCATAAGGTTTCAATCTTTCATCCATAGCAAACCTCCCATTTCCAGTTATTTACAAGGTAATAAATACTCAGCCGACTTACTTGCTGCACACGGTCACTTTCGTTCCGTTAAATTCACCTTTCACTGCATTTACAATACTGTTATCTTCGTTCAGGCCAAAAACCCACATTGGCATCCTGTTGTCCCTGGCCATGATAGAGGCTGTCATATCCACCACCTGTAAGTTCTTGTCGATCACTTCCTCTATGGATACCTCGGTATACTTCTTCGCACCCGGGTTACATTTCGGATCACTGTCATAAACACCATCAACTGCTTTCGCCAGCAAGATCACATCGGCATCCACTTCCACAGCACGTAATACGACTCCGGTATCTGTAGAAAAGTACGGATGACCCGTTCCGCCAGCAAAGAAAACAACCATGTTCTTAGAAAAATATTTATTAGCTCTATCCTTTGAAAACAGTTTCGTAAAAGAGCCACACTCAAAAGGAGTCAATACACTCGTCATCATACCCTCTGAGCGGAAAATCTCCGAAACATAAATACAATTCATGACTGTTGCCAGCATGCCGATCTGATCCGCCTTCGTCCTGTCAATGCTGTCGCTGGAACGGCCACGCCAAAAATTCCCTCCTCCGATCACAACGCCAACCTGAATTCCTTCATCGACCAGCTCTTTGACCTGCACGGCCACCCCACGCACGGTATCCTCATCAAAGCCCGTCTTCTTGTCTCCCGCCAAAGCCTCACCACTTAATTTCAACAGTATACGCTGCATATGCTATTTCTCCCGTTTTGCTATCCCTCTTCATTCCGTCATGCCTACAGGTGCCAACTTATTTCTGCTTCTTAAACTCCTCAAAGAAAGTAGAGGGGCTGATATCCGCATAACACTGAGAACATAAACCTTCGATCACGGCACCGTTATTGATCTGTACGGATTTAGACTTGATATTGCCCATAACGATAGCCGTTGTATCCAGGATGACCGGTCCGTGCACATCGATATCACCCTTTACGGCACCCGCGATCACTGCACTCGTAGCCGTAATATTACCAATAATGACTGAACTTTGTCCAATCTTTACGCTGCCGTCACTGTTGACTTCTCCGACGATCTTAGCACCCTCCGCATAGATCTCTGCCGCCTTGGAATTTCCCTGTATCTTACCTGTAATGTTAAGCTTCCCGTAAATATCAAGATTACCATTGACCGTACCGATCAATTCCATCGAACCTTCAGATACAATATCACCTGTGATTGTCATACCTTCTGTTACCACTGCTGTCTCATCCACCGCTACACGATTAGTCTGCATATCCATAGTCTTCTCTTCCTCCTCATTCGGCTGAGATAATGTATTATCAATTTCGCTCTCTGCTTCTTCCGATTCTGTCGGCAAAAGCAGTTCTTCCTCCACCTCTTCCTGCTCCATCTCTTCCACTACTTCTTCTTTACTCTCCGGCTCCGCATCTTCTGCCGTCTCATCTAAGTCTTCCGACTCCGCCTCTTCTAATACCTCTGTAGCTTCTGTCACATCATCGTCCTTCGCCCATGACAGATCCTCCTCACTGTCATCGGAAACATCCTCTGCATCTGCACTTTCCGGCTCCTCTAAAGTATCCTCCGCCATCGCATTCGACCCGTCTAATCTGTCCAGCATACTGCTGATATCGAAAGAATCCACCGTATCCAGTGTCTCTTCCGCCATCGATGTTTCCTGAGCATACTGTTCCTCTGACAGCACGTTCTCCGTCTCTGCGCCGTCTGCTGCCGTAGTATCCAATGCCTCCTCCGGCATCAATTCATTGACAGCCTGAGATAAATCTTCCTTCAAGTCTGAGAAAAACCCCATTCCCACATCCTCCATTCTTTAGTCATTACTTATATGATGAATCGCCTCCGTATCGTCAGAGATCGGAACGATCTTCGTACCCTCCATCGCCTGGATTGTCTCGATCAGTGCCGGCAGCGCCTCCACGGTAGTCGATTTCTCGTACGCGTCGTGCATCAGTATTATGGACTCGTCATACTCCTGTAGTTTAGCCGTACAATTCCGTATGATGCTCTCCGGACTGATATATGCACTGGATGCATCGCCGGATGAAACATTCCAGTCAAAATAAGAAATATCCTGTTCATCGAGATAACCGATCAGTTCATGCATGTCCACTCTGCTTACCGTATTACTGCTGCCACCGGGAAACCTGCAGTATCTGCACCAAACACCCGTAATATCATACAGGAATTCCTGCAGCTTCTTCAAATCGGCGCTATAACTTTCTACGCTCTGATATATCTCGTTATATTTATGACTGTAGGAATGCATCGCCAATGTATGCCCTTCCTCTACTATTCTCTTGTATAACGCCTGATATTCTTCTTCCTCTTTCCCAACAACAAAAAAAGTTGCCTTCACATCATAGTCAGACAGTATGTCCAGAATCCGATTCGTATTACTGCTGGGTCCATCGTCAAATGTCAGATAGACCTTATGCACGGCATCCTCCGCTTCCTGTACCGGCATTACACCATGATCAGTCGCTCTTCTGCCGGACTCGTCCACCCCGGAAACTGTATACAGTTCTTCTACATCCGCTCCCGGCCCGCTTCCCGTATCTGTCTGCTTCATAACAGATATCGTTTCCAACCTTGTCAGCGCGTTCCGCAGTTCTCCCTTGACTGTATAAAGTCTGACTGTCAGGAAAATACACACACCTGCCAGGATCAATATCATAAAAAACGGAACAAAGATGATCAGTTTCTTCAATCGGCGGACACGTCTGCTCTTTCCTGACGGCGGCTTCTGCCCTGCATCCGTCTGTATCATTTTCATCTGCCCCTTATTCCATATTCCATTATACTATACCATATCTGATGAATTACGAAAAGAAATTTTATGAAAAAAGGCAAAGAAAAATTTTCAAAAAATTTTTCATATGGTCTATGCTTCCTGATACCATTTTGTCTGTTCTGTCCAAATATTATGAAAATATCCTTGTAACCCCATCAGTTCATCAAAAGTCCCCATTTCCGCTATCCTTCCATTGTTCATCACAATGATCTTATCTGCATTACGCACCGCACCAAGCCTGTGTGTGACAAGAATGACTGTTTTATCTCCCGCAAGCTCATTCAGTTTTCCATAAAGCTCCATTTCCTCCAGCGGATCGATCGCCGCAGTAGGTTCGTCAAAAAGCAGTACCCTGCGTTTCCTGTAATAACTTCTTGCAAGAGCGATCCTTTGCCACTGGCCGCCTGACAACTCACTTCCTCCAAATTCCTTTCCCAGAACCATTTGGTCCGGCTTCGTGTCAAACAGGAGATCCGCCCATGCAAGAGCCTGGCTGATCCGCTCCAGATCCGGCTCCTTTAAGTCGTGATCTTGTCCCATTGTATCACTCAGATAAACATTCTCTGCCAGAGTCAACTTGTATCGTCCATAATCTTGATATACGGCGCTGATATGGTCAAAGATACTTCTCTCCCGCAGCATAATACGGTCTATACCGCCCACTTCCATGGTTCCTTCTGCAGGCAGTATAAACCCTGATAACAGCTTGGCAAGTGTCGTCTTTCCCGCACCGTTTTCTCCGACAATAGCTACCCTCTCCCCTTTCATTACAGTCAGGGAAATATCCTGTAACGCCGTCTTTGTGCTGTTCGGATATCTGTAGGAAACATGGGTAAGCCTTGCATATTCGCCGCTGTCTTCCGGCTCTCTGTCCCCATCTCTGCTCTCAAACTCCATCAATTCAAAAAAAGCCGCGGACATGATACCGGTCTGCATAATTTCTCCTGCATGATCAAACAACTGCGTAAAAATACTTGTCAGAGATGCGAAACTTGTAAGGAGTACAGAGAAGCCACCGATCGTGATCTTCCCTCTTATCAGCAAATAAGCCATCAAAAACAGCGCCCCACAGTGGAACAGGGCTTTCATCCCCGCAAAGACCAGTCCACGTTTGCCCAACTGACGGACATGCTGCCTCTCTTTCCTGTCCAATTCCCTACATGCCGATAAATATTTATTCGCAATGTAGTCCCCTGCCCCATAGTGCATGATCTCTTTCTTCTGTTCACTGGCACAAAGCATCCCAAACGCATACTTCTTCTTTCTGGCCGGCTGTACGGTATCCTGCACAAAAGCCGCCTGATATTTTGCCGCCTGCAGCTTCTCCAGAACCACCGGAATGCTCACGAATACTACAAAAAGATACAGTATCGGATTCAGGCTGGTAAGGTATGTGCCCACTGACAAAAGATTTAAGACCAGAATCACCGACAACACAGCCAGATTAGCCGTAAATACCAGAAATATGGAGGCGTTTTTTGCATTTTGCACAATAGTATAGTACTCGGCATTATCATAATACTCCAAAGAAATCTCCGCGCTCTTTTCGTGTATCCGCTCATCCAAGCCAAGGAAAACATCCCGAAAATATCCAAATTCCATATATTGTCTTGAAACCAGCTCAAACAGTTTCATGATCATATAAATCCCGATCATCATAAGAACCGGTTTTAAATAATAGCCAAACGGCTGCCCACTGTCATAAAGCGCCGCCCGATCCACAACAGTTCTTTGCAGGAACAACATAAAAACCGGTAATATCGCCCCCGGCAAGGATAAGAGCAAATAGAATACCATTCCAAAAGGTGCAATAGGAAGAACGAGCTTTAATGCTCTTATAATATTACCAACCTTCTTCATTTATACATTCCTTTCTGTGCCTCAAACATGCTCTTGTAGAGACCGTCTTTCTTCTGCATCAATTGTACATGACTGCCCTGCTCCACAAAATGCCCGTCTGCCAAAACGCAGATCTCATCTGCACTGACACAGGCTCCAAGACGATGGATTATAAAAATATTAGTCAGGTTGTTTGAGCGTTTTCTAAGAAACGCTGTGTATAGTCTTGATTCCGCCAGCGGATCCATCGCTGCCGTAGGTTCATCCCATATGTATATACCGGCGCTCCGGTAGAGCATACGGGCAATAGCCAGACGCTGCCACTGACCTCCCGAAAGATTCACCCCACCCTCTGCGAGATTCCCCAGCGTGGTGTCATATGCATCCGGCAAAGCCGCTATCCATTCACCCAGTCCTGTCTCCTCTGCCGCTCGTTCCATTTAAGATTTTACGGCGTCGCCCAAAGCGGAGATTACAATATTTTCCCTGATCGTGTAATCATAACGGTTAAAATCCTGAAATACCGCTGAATAATAGCTCTGCAGCTCTGAAAATGCCATCTCCTGAATATCCTTACCGTCAATTGTAATCCTGCCATTCTCTGGTTTATAAAAGCCCATCAACAGCTTTACAAAAGTAGATTTGCCACATCCGTTTTCTCCTACCAGCGCATAATTTTTGCCTGCCTTAAATGTAAAATTCAAGCCATTCAAAACCGGTCTGTCACTTCCGGCATAACGGAAAACAACATTTTCGCCCCTGATCTCATGAAAGGTCACTGAACGCTGTTCTACCCGATCGACTTTCGGATCATATTTTTCACTTGTCTCATGAATGTAAAACTGCTCATCCAGCTCTTCCAATGCCTTGATATCCTTAAGACATGCACGATATTCCTGATAAGTCGGAAGATATTCACTCCCCACCGCCACAAAGAAGGCCCCAAGCCTAGTCAGGGCAGGAATAACTGCTATGTATAAACCGATATCGATCTCCCCTTTGCTCAATGGTATCAGAAAAACCAGATAGGCAGAAGCGGAAAATAGAAACGTGATAATATCATAAAACCATATGACCAGGTTGGAAGCAAAAATTCTGCCAAGAAGTTTTCTGTTGGAGCGAATATTTTCTTCCTTAATATATTTTCTGAATATAAGGCGTATAACCAAACAGCTTTTTTTCCTGGGCAAGCCTTCTGTCAAACAAAATGCCGGATAAATAGTCCCCCCGTCTTCCAATCTCCTGTCTGGCATGATACAGCTTCACTCTGTTTTTGCCGATCATTCTAAAAACGATCACCATCAACCCCAAAAGCAACAAGATCACCACCAGGAAGTAAGGCACGCTTCCTGCAAGCAAAAACAGTACCCCCACTGTCTGCATCACGCCACCCGCTATTTCCAGTATCGCATATAATCCGTTTGTATAGCGCTTTTCCGGTGCATCCTGCACCCGCCCAAGAAGCGCCTGATGATCTGCATGCTCTAACGATACCAGCGAAATGCGCTCCGTCTTTTTGATGATCAGATTATCCAAAGATTCACGCAGCTGCAGCGCAATACTGCCCTTTAGCCAGTTTAGAAGAGGCACCCGGAAATATCGAAAAGCATACATAAACGCCAGAGCCGCCATATAGCGAAGCGATTGTCCAGGCTTAAAGAACGTCCCGGAAAATCCACCCAAAAAGCGCTGCAGTACGATCACTTCCAACACGGTAAAAGCTGCCTGCAGCATGACCAAAATGCCGCTTGCAAGCGTTGCATATACCGCACACCTTTTGTGAATAAGCAAACTCCAAAGACTCTTTGAACAGTTCATTTCTACTCATATCATCCAATCATATATTTATTATAAGAAACGATCGAATCATTCCTTTCTCTCTTTTGCACATCCGATTCTGCTCTGCGAGCAAAAAGTTTGTATCATTGGTTCTTTAGCATTGAATATAACGCTACGCCGTAACAGTATCGAGAAATGAAAATTCACTATAGAATATCGAAAACCCCTGCAAATGGCATTCTCACACCATATACAAGGGTTCTCGTTCTTAAACATTCACTTATGCGTTCATCTGCTTTGCAACTTCTTCTGCAAAGTTCTCTTCCTTCTTCTCAAGACCTTCGCCTGTCTCGAAACGTACAAATCTCTTCACGGAAAGGTTTGCGCCATTCTCCTTGGCAACTTGCTCAATATACTTTGCCACCGTCTGTTTGCCGTCTTCTGCCTTAACATATACCTGCTCTAACAGACATATCTCTTTCAGTTCCTTGTTGAGACGACCGATCACTGCACCCTCGATCACCTTCTCCGGCTTACCAGCCATCTTGGGATCGTTCTTGATCTGTTCCGTAATGATCTCTTTCTCATGTGCCTTGTACTCCTCAGACACTTCAGACGTAGACACATACTTAGGATATAAAGCTGCAACCTGCATTGCGATATTGGTCAGCGCTTCTTTCACCGCATCGTTGACAACATCTGTCACTGCCTCCACGATAACACCGATCCTGCCGCCACCATGCACATAAGATACTGCACAACCTTCGTTTGCAACAACCTTCTCGAATCTTCTGATGGTAAGGTTCTCACCGATCACGGCAATTTTATCGACCAGAGCATCCTTCACCGTCTTAGAGGAATCCAAATGCCATGCCTCTGCCAAAAACGCATCCATATCTGCTGCGTCAGACTCGACTGCCTGCTTTGCAACAGCCTCCACATATGCCTGGAAATCAGCATTCTTCGCCACAAAGTCTGTCTCGGAATTCACTTCTACTACCGCTACTGTCTTATCATCCTTGATCGATACACGGCAAAGACCTTCTGCGGCGATCCTGCCAGCCTTCTTCTCGGCTTTTGCCTGTCCATTCTTTCTCAAATACTCAACCGCTGCATCCATATCCCCGTCAGTCTCACCCAACGCCTTCTTACAATCCATCATACCTGCACCGGTCATCTCTCTTAACTCTTTTACCATTGCTGCTGTAATAGCCATCTATCTGTCCTCCAAATCATCTCTGTTCTATCGTCAGCGACACAAATATTACGTTCGCTATATTGACCGTTTACTAGTTCTCCTCGTCTCTTTCCTCTACCTTCTGCGCTTCCGCCTCATCAACATACTCCTCAGCGCCCTGGTTAGCCTCAACAACAGCATCTGCCATCTTGGAAACGATCAACTTGACTGCTCTGATCGCGTCATCATTACCTGGTATGATATAATCCAGCTCTTCCGGATCACAATTCGTATCACCGATACCGATCAAAGTAATGCCGAGCGTATGAGCTTCCTGCACACAGATTCTTTCTTTCTTAGGATCTACTACAAAGATACAGTCAGGAATCCTGGTCATATCCTTGATACCACCCAGGTTCTTCTCCAGCTTCTCCCACTCTTTCTTGATCTTGATAACTTCTTTCTTGGGAAGTACGTCAAAGGTACCGTCCTCAGCCATAACTTCGATAGCTTTCAGTCTATCGATTCTGGACTGGATCGTCTTAAAGTTGGTGAGCATACCACCCAGCCATCTCTCGTTGACATAGTACATTCCGCAACGCTCCGCCTCTGTCTTAACTGCATCCTGCGCCTGCTTCTTCGTACCGACAAACAAAATAGTGCCGCCCTGTGAAGCCACATCAAATACCGCTCTGTAAGCCTCGTCCACTTTGCCTACGGATTTCTGCAGATCGATGATATGGATACCATTCCTCTCAGTGAAAATGTACGGAGCCATCTTAGGGTTCCATCTTCTTGTCTGGTGTCCGAAATGTACACCGGCCTCTAATAACTGCTTCATTGAAATAACGCTCATTGTCCTACCTCCATCTGGTTTTGCTTCCATATATCCTACACACACTGTCACTCCTGCGTTATGAAGCACCGACAGTCTCCGGATATATGTGATTACTTGTTTCTATGTGATTACACACACTTTATAAAGATACCATAAAAAAAGCTCCTTTGCAAGAGCCTTTTTACTCAACACCTGTTATGATCTTCGCGATCTGTTCATCATCGGCATCAGACGGAATATAGAACGTGCCCGTTCTGAGTTTCTTATCATATCCATTCTGACACAAAAACGCATCAAAATCATCCGCCGATGACACGATTCCGGCATCAGCCAGTTTCTTCGCCACCGTATGAGATCCATCCCCTGTTCTTACCGTAATGTTCCCACCACCGGAATTCTTCCCATTCTCATTCCCGGAGCTTTGCTTGTCCACTTCCCTGTCACGATCGGCCAGATTACCCTTCCCGTCTGTTGCTTCTTCCTCATCATCCTCTGTCGCTTTGGCACCGTCACCCTGCATTGTTTCTGACTTATCACGCTCACTGAGTCCCTGATCTTCTGGTTTTGCCCCATCAGTCTCATTACGATCCTGGTCTTCTGATTTCTTCGCATCAGTCTCACCGGATTCCTGACTTTCTGCTGTCTCTCCCCCGTCGCCTGGAGACTTACCCTCTGCATCCACTTCGCCGCTGCCATTCCGAGACGGATCTGTCTTCACAACTCCGTCGTCAGCCTGCGCTTGTTCTGTCTCACCCGGTTCTTCACTTGTAACCGACTCCTCATCTGCAGTACCACTATTGTCGTCTTCCACCAGGCTCTCTTTCACCGCCTCAGACGTCTCAGCCTTCCCTGTTTCTTTCCCATCCATATCAGCCAGAACCGTATTCTCCACCATACCGAGTTCTTTTGCTCTGGCTATGATCTCCTGATCCGTCATTTTTCTGCTGTGTGATGTCGCAGCTCCCATTATGATCGCTGTCACAACAATACCGAGACCCAGACCACGGAAATAATATTTTCGTTCCATATCAGCCCTTCTTAATATATTATAAAGATTATATTCTACATACCTTCAAACAGATCGAGCACCAGTTTGACTTCACCGAGACCCAGACCTAATTCTTTAGCAATCGCCATATTTGATTTACCCGCCTTGTGCAGATCCAGGATTCTTTCATTGCTGTTGCGCCCATTATCCTGTGTAAATGGTATATCGATCACTGTCGGATACTCCTGTACTTCTTCCACTCTGTCAAATGCCGGAATCTCCTCATTCTCTTCCGGTTCACGGATGATCTCCACCCGCTTCGGTGTGATCGGCTTAAACTCCTTCTCTTCTGTGACCGGAAACTCCTCCTTCTTCTCCGGCTTTTGTTCCTGCAGCTTTTGTTCCTGCGTCTTTTGCACCGGAGGCTTTTCACGGGATACCTTCATATCAGAAAGTACATCGATTGCCGATCTTTTTGGTTTAACTTCTGATTTTACTTCTGGCTCTGCTTCTATATCCGTTTTTACATCTGTTTTTATTTCTCTTTTTGCTTCTGTCGTAGAGGCTGCCTTTGCTTCTTTTCCGTTCTCTGCTTTTCCATTCTCTGCCTTTGCTTCAGTTTCCCTGCCCGTCAGATCCGATGCAATACGGATCGCTTCCTGCGCTGCCTCTCTGGCAACCCGCGCCGCATTCTGCGCATCCCACACGCCTTTGACCGCGTCATCGGCTGCTCGGAGCACATCATTGATTCTTGCCGAAGCCTCATTCACAGCCCTGAGTACATCATCTGCCTTATCCATTGCGTCATGAACAGTGATCTCGGCATCACTCAGCGTGTGCTTGACTCCTTCCGCAGTCTGTGTCGCTTCGCTGACCGCTGCTGTCAGATTTTCGTGCTTATCATTCAACATATCATACAGAAACACTACTTCTTTATGACTCTTATGAATCTCCTCCAACACCGTGTCGGAATACTCATTAATAGCCATGATCTTCTCATTAGTCAATCGCTCCATTGCCCGTTCCGTCTTCTCTATCGAATAGCTGACAGTCTCTTCAACAATATCCGCAATCTTAGCCTTAATATGTTCCTCCTCACCTGCTACCAGCTTCCGGATCTCATCTTCACCGATCAGCCTCACGTCTTCCTCTATATCTTTCTTCCTGGCCGGCATAAAGTATCCCAACAAAAATACTGCCACACCGACCACGATCAGAATGACTTCTGTTACGCTCATATCTATATCCATTCCTTCCCGCAAACTATCACTCCACGATAGTTCTTACAACCGTATATCCACCCGCTTCATGATTACCTTGCCGTCGGAATCTTTCTCCTGCTTCTTTTTTCTCGACTGACCGCCATCTCCGCGGTACTCATTGCTTCCCTTGTCCTTGGCATCAAATTTACGCTCATGATACTCGGGATTCTTGCCTTCATTAACTCTCTTAGTCTGCTTCTCAACCTGCTTGGTCATCTGCTGACCAAAATTCGCCTGATCCACCATCCCTCTGGTATCATCATTGTGCTTGATCGTCGTGTAATCCTGGGCTCTCGTGATCTGCCCCTGCATCTCCACAAATCCTATTGCCATATGAAACCACCCTCTGTCCTGCTGTTTCCCTGCTCTCTTACTTCTTCTTAACCCCTGTCTCCGTCAAGATTCCAATATAGTTTCCCATCTTTCCCCGCATCTTCTGAAGTGCTCTCGTATGAAGCTGAGAGATCCTGGACTCCGACACTCCAAGAATATTGCTGATCTCCTTCAAGGTAAGATCCTCGTAATAATAAAATACGATGACCTTACGCTCCTTCTCTGTCAGAAGATCCAATGATTCTATCAGCATTTTCTTGATTTCTTCTCTCTCGAGCACTTCTTCCGGACTGTCAAACTGAGAACTCTTGTTCTGCGCTGATTCATTGGGAACTTCGCTGCCCTGTTCCAGAAATTCATTCAGTGAAACAACATTGGTTATCTTCATCTGTGACTGCCAGTCCAGATACTCTTCCCCCGTGATACCAAGTCCGGCAGAAATCTCCTCATCTGTAGCGCTTCTGCCATATCTTGTCTCAATGTCTCTGATCACTGCATCAATCTTCTTCTGCTTCTGCCTGATCGTCCGCGGAATCCAATCCATCTTACGGATCTGATCTAAGATCGATCCTCTGATTCTCAGGCTCGCATATGTTTCAAATTTGACATCCTTCAAAAAATCAAATTTATCTATAGCGTCAATGAGACCGAATATACCATAGCTGACCAGGTCTTCATACTCCACATTGTATCCAAGATACATGCTCAAACGACCTGCCACGATTTTTACTAGCGGGGCATACTCCAATATGATCTTTTCTCTGACTTCAGGAGACTTTGTTCTCGCATATTCCTCCCAAAGTTTCTTCTTACCTGCCTCATCCATCTATGCTCTAATCATCCTTTACCTTCTTCTGCGAGTTCCTTCTCGATGACTTCGCCCTCTTCCATGTCGGCTTCTTCTAACTGATGTTCAAATCTGTCCAGCATACCTTTGTAGATGCATCCCGCTACGTAGAATCCTATAAGCGCACACAAAAGAATGATCAGCATAGACTTCGTATCATAGCGCTCAATACGAAGTGTAATACTGACAGCTGCACCCGCAAGCAGCATAACAAAAGGTGGAATCAGTTTGCGCTTCCTTGCTCGGAAAGCTCTTGCCTGTGCTTCTTTCTTCTCTCGCGCCTCCCGTTCCCTTCGCTCTTCAGGACTCTCCGCTTCAGGCTGATTTTCTTGCTCGTCTTCAATTTCTTCAACGGTATTTACTGCTTCGTTTTCCAACTCAAATTCCTTTCACCACGTTCATTCTGGTCATTAAATTACACTTTCCGGTTTCCCTACTGCACGAATTACAAAATCTCCTGTCTCCGGATAGAAAATAACGGTTCGCCCATAATTCTTACCAGTATCCTGTGCTATGACTGGTATCCTTAACTGCGCCAGCTTCTTTTTGGTCGCTTCTACATTCCTCTCTCCTACACGTACCATATCGTTCTTGCTCTGAAAAGCAAACATCTGTGCTCCCCCGGCGATCTTCGCCACAAGTCGTCCTCTGTTCGCCCCTCGAGCTACCACTTGCTTCACCAGTTCCTCTATTCCGGTATCCGCAAATTTAGGGATATTAGTATTATTTCTAATGATCGTACTATCCGGAAGCATGACATGCGCTAATCCGCCGATCTTAGTGACCGGATCACGGAGTGCGATTCCGACACAGGACCCCAGTCCCAACGTGGTAATGCTGTCAGGACTGACACACACATTCAAATCAGCCATACCGACCTTTATCACATTGCCCATAATATGACATCTCCTGTTTTATCATCTAATTATATTTATCGTTATCTGCAACGGCTCAAATATCCTTGCCATTACCGCCATCATGCTCTATCCAAGTCCTAATGCCGATAAAATTTTGCCATAAGAATCTAAGTTCGGAACCAGGATGAAATATCCATCCAAAACCATATCATCGAAAAACTGCGTCTGTATCAACAACATCTTATCCCCCAATGTCCCAAACTCAATTGCGGGAACACTAAGAATCGCACCCGCCATATCAACCGTCAGGTCGGGAACCGACGGTTGAAGTTTCAGATTCGTCAGACTGGCAAGCGAATTTAAGTAGGCCGCCGTAATGATATTGCCGACTTCCTTAAGCGCTGAAAATTCCATATCCGAGAATTCTTCTCCCTCCACCGATGTTCCCATCAGCTTATTGACCAGATGTCTGGCGGCCTGTTTCTCCAGGAGAAACATAATGCTGCCTGCAACATCTCCTTCGATGGCGAGATAAATACCGGCCATGATGATCTCTTCACCACCCATAAGCTGACCCAGCTCTTTGAACTCCATTAGTTTTACCTGCGGAACCGACATGTCTACTTTGCACTGCATCATCTGCGACAATGCTGTCGTCGCATTGCCGGCTCCGATATTCCCCAGTTCTTTCAAAACATCGAAATACTCATCAGACATTTCTTCTAAAGTAATCCCGCCCACGATACATCCTCCTAAATATTCTCAAGCACGACCGAATTTAGATCCAAAAGGGAGATCAATCCACCCGCACATTTGCCAACTCCGTATAAAAAGCTGTCCTTCTCCTCCTTAGAATCATATGCGATTTTTTCAATCTGATCACTTTCCAGCGTAACAACCTCCTTCACCTCATCCACAATGATGCCGATCAGACCGTTCATTTCTAATTTTAAAATAATGATCCTGCTGGATTTCGTCTCTGTGTCCGGCTGCAGTCCCATTTTGATACGAATACTCATCACCGGGATAACTTCACCCCGAAGATTGATCACTCCCTTTAAGTAGGAATCAACTTTCGGTACTCTTGTAATATGCTGCATCCTGACAATATTCTCGATATACTTAATATCTATTCCATACTGTTCATCCCCTAATTTGATCACGATGAACTGTTTGCTCCCGCCAGATACTTTTAATTCTTCCATATCACCATTCCTCCCTCCGCTTAAATCAATGTATTGGCATCCAGGATCAGAGCTACTTCACCATCACCCAATACGGTTGCGCCGCTGATGATCTTACATTTGCTGACATACTTGCCCAGCGGTTTGATTACGATCTCCTGCTGTCCGATCAGTTCATCTACTACCAGACCTGCCAGCTTATCGCCCTTCTTCACAATGACTACAACCATATTCTCTTCCGGATCCTTCTTGCTCTCAATATCCAGGATCTCATTCAGACGAATCAACGGAATGACAAGATCACGCAGCTGAATCACTTCCTTAGCCTGCACAAGCTTTACATCCTGTGGAGGAATATCCTCTATCGTCTGAATCGCGCCGAGAGAAATCGCATATTTTTCGTTGCCGATATCCACCATAAGAGCCTGAATGATCGCCAGCGTCAAAGGCAGTCTTATGATCCAGGAGCTTCCTTCTCCCAGCTTAGACTTAACTTCCACTTCGCCACTCAAAGCCTCTATCTTGGATTTAACAACATCAAGGCCCACGCCTCGGCCAGATACATCAGACACCACTTTAGCTGTAGAAAATCCTGCATTAAACAGCAGCTCAATGCTGTCTTTCTCGCTCATATTCTCAGCCTGCTCCGGTGTGATGACCCCACGCTCAATCGCTTTATTCCTGACAGCCTGCGTGTCAATACCGTTACCGTCGTCCCTTACTTCAATAACTACGTTATTACCATCCTGATAAGCATCCAGGAAAATAGAACCAACTTCCGGCTTTCCTCTTTCCCTACGCACTTCCGCCGACTCTAAACCATGATCCGCAGAGTTACGCAGAAGATGCATCAGAGGATCTCCGATTTCATCCACCACGGTACGGTCGAGTTCTGTCTCTTCACCCGACATGTATAATTCCATCTTCTTGCCCAACTTCTTCTGCAAGTCACGTACCATACGAGGGAATTTACTTACCGTGCTCTCGATAGGAACCATTCGCACTTTCATAACAGATTCATGAAGAGATGTGGTCACACTCTCCAGATATTCAATCTGCTCATTTACCGCTGTGCTGGAGGTTCCGGAAACAGTAGACGCCGAAACGAGAGAGTTCTTCGCAATGATCAGCTCACTCACCAGATTCATCAACGTATCCAACTTCTCAATATCAACTCTGACCGTTCTATTCACAACCGGCTTACTAGCTGCCGGTTTCTTCTCTTCGGCTTTCTTATTGCTTTTGGCCGGAACTGCCGGAGCCGGTACGGTTTCTGCAGGCGCTGCAGCATGTTCCGCTGCTTCTTCCTGCTTCTCCTTCGTTTCCTGCACTTCTTCTGCAGAAACTTCCTGATCCGGATCAAAAACATCACCGAGAACATCCTGAATCTCGGATACATTTTTCGCCGCAGCTATTACTTTATCCAACGAACTGCCGGTCACTACGACCAGGCTGAAATCCAAACCGAACTTCTCATCCTCGATTTCCTGCGCCGGAGGGTCGGAAACAATGATCTCACCATCCTCCTCGATCGCCTTAAACACCAGAAAAGCTCTGGCGGCTTTCAAAATACACGTCTCCTGTATGCTGACCGTAAGGCCATAGACATTCTGTCCCTGCTTAGCCGCTTCCTTTAAAACAGCACGTTCGCTGTCACCCAGCTTGATCTCCAACCATTTCTTGCCTCCGGTCGCAGATGCAGCCTGACTGGCAGCCGGTGCTTCTTCGGAAGACGACGATTCCGCTCCGCCCTTCCCTTCATTCATGATCTCATTCAGCTGTTTGATCAAAGGTTCGTTGTCATTCGTCCCTTCATCGGCACTCTCACGGATATTCGTATTATATTCCTCCAATGCATCAAGACATTGGAAAAGTACATCGATCATCTCTGCTTTCACCTTGATATTACCGTTACGAACCTCAGAGAAAACATTTTCCATGTCATGGGTCAACGTCTGCATTCTCTTATAACCCATCGTCCCGGCCATTCCTTTCAGGGAATGTGCCGCACGGAAGATTTCATTGATCGTATCCATATTATCCGGTTCCTGCTCTAACATCAAGATCTGCGTATTCAGATTCTGCAAATGCTCATCTGTTTCATCAAGGAAAATTTCAAGATATTGACTAACGTCCATATTATTTTACCCCCACGTTCATAATAATTTCTTGTGCGATCTGTTCAAGCGGCACGACCTGGTCTGTCACCCCGGCTTTTACAACGCTCTTTGGCATTCCATACACTGCGCATGTACTTTCTTCCTGCGCGATCACATGAATCTTCTTCCTTACCTTCAGATTCTTGATTCCCTGTGTACCATCAGCGCCCATACCGGTCATGACAACACAGACGACCTGATCATATTTGCTGTCTCTTAAAGATTCGTACATATAGTTGGCACAAGGCTTTACTCCTTCTCTTGAAGGTTCATCCGAATAATGAATGACATGTCTTCCACCTGAATATATTACATTTAAGTGTTTGCCGCCTCTGGCTATGTAGACCGTGCCTGCCTCCAGCGCATCACCTTCCGCCGCTTCCCTAACAGAGACTTCACTGAGTGTATCCAGCCTCTCTGCCAGAGATGCCGTGAAGCCGGCCGGCATATGCTGTACGATCACCACCGGTGCGTTCAGCTTCCTCGGCAGTCTTGGAATCACTGACTGCAGAGCCTTGGGACCTCCTGTAGAACTTGCCAGCGCAACCACCTTATTTCCCATGGCGGCAGATGTATGTTTGCCGACCAGTCCCAATATTTTCTTGGACGCCTTCATATCCTCTGCCGTAAATATCTTACTCTTAAAAGATGGAATTCTGGATTCGGCAACCGCTGCCAGAATCTCCAGCATCTTCCTCCTAAAATCGTCGCCCCTGCAGTCCATTGCATTATTCGGTTTATGAATAAAATCCAGTGCCCCCAGTTCCAGCGCATCCAACGTGGTCTTCGCACCTTCCCTGGTATCGGTACTGGCCATCATAACTCTCGCTGCAATCTTACGGTCATGTAATTCTTTTAACAGCTCCAGACCATTCATCTGCGGCATATTAACATCCAGCACCACCGCATCGTATGTCTTCCTGCCCAGCAGATCCAAAGCTTCTATACCATTGTTGGCTCGATCCTCTACGTGGAATCTGCTGTCGCTGTTTATTATATCACAAAGGACCCTTCTCATGAGTGCAGAGTCATCAACAACCAGTATTTTTTTCATGGTGAATACCTCCCGTCTGTCTACCAGTTCTTCTTCTGCTTTCTAAGCGTTTTGCGCTCAGCATCAAAAATATATTTAATAATCTCTTCCCTTTCTTCCGTATCCACATTAATATACTGGATTCTATGTTCATAGGAACCCGAACGGTTTTCTATTTCCTTAACGGATAATACTTTCCCGATGAGACTGTATTCCTTCTCTTCCTTATCCACCAACAGCCTGTACCTACACATGATCAAGCTGTCCACCTCATATGCGTAATCCGCCACAAAGCGAAGTCCTCCTCCGCTGATATCTACGATCACGCTATCTTTAAGCGGTAATTCCGGCACCCTTCTCTTAATCTGCCCCGCTTCCGCAAGCTTTACTTCATCCGTCTCAAGCGGCCTAGATGCCATCTCCAGCGCACAGCTGAGACGATAGTATTCTCTTCTTTGATATTTACGGAGATTACTTGTCAGATCCATCACCAAAACAAACACATTCTTATCCTTATAGCGGTCCACGACCCTGGCGTAGCACTGATAAAGTCCCATCTCAGTAAAAAAGTAAAGATCGTATTCGCCATCTACCGGCAGTGTAACGACTCTTGCCTTCTCCATCGGCATAAGAATCTCTATCCGGTCTTCCGAAAGAATATCCAGCACCTTGCTCTGATAGCCTTTCCCCCCTGTTCTGACCTCGTCTCCTTCGTCCAGCTCCAGATGCTCCATTTCCTGCAAGTCCACACGACAGCCTGGAACTACATATTTTCCCAAAAGATTTGCCATGTTATCCTCCTCTCCGGGCATTTTGTCATGCCACAGATCCTATTCTCTATCATGATGTTCTTTCATAACAGTCCGCTTACTTTCTCTCTATCTTTTACCTATGATATGAGAGAAAAATGCCGCCATTCCACGTTTCGTCAAATCCCTGTTCAATTCCTTGTTCATTAGTTTTGCCGCCAAGGCTTCATAGGCAAGGGAAGCCTTAGCTCGTGGATTATCTAAAGATACCGGCATCTGCTGCATGACAGCTTTGGCCAGCTGCTGATCCTGGGGGATCATACCCAGATAGGTGATCGGTACCCTTAAATACCGTACTACCACTGCCTTCAGCTTGGAAAACAGCGCTTCCGCTTCTGTCTCATTGACTACCTTATTGGCGATCACCTTCACTGATGTCGTTTCGCTGGAATATCTCGGATGTCTGTTCAATGCTTTAAGCAGCGAGTAGGAATCCGTAATGGAAGTCGGCTCCGGTGTCGTAACAAGCAGGATCTCACCGCTTGCCACCAGAAATTCCAATACCGCATCTGATATACCGGCACCGGTATCTATGATGATCGTATCCGCCATCTCATCCAGCTGTACCAGATTCTGCACAATGTAATTCAGATAATCCCTGCTCAGGTTAGACATACCTGCTATACCGGAGCCCCCTGAGATAAACCCCACATCCATCGGTCCCCAGGTAATGATATCCTTAATATTCTTCCCCTGGTAGATCAGATCACACAAGTTATGCTTCGGCACGGCTCCGAACATGATCTCAATATTCGCCAAGCCGAAATCCGCATCCAGTATGATGACTTTCTGTCCCATCTTCCTAAATTGTATCGCCAGATTGATTGCCGTATTGGATTTACCAACACCGCCCTTACCGCTTGTAACAGTGATCACTCTTGCCAAAGGTGTATGCGGCTGACTGTTTGCCTTGATTATATTCCTTAATTGTTCAGCCTGATCCATCAGCCTTCCTCCTTAGTTCTTTCCTCCAAGCAGTTTCTTGACCGTACTCTGTGGATTAAACTCCTCGATATCGTCAGGAACATTCTGTCCGTACGTCACATAGGACAAAGATGCCCCTGTATACAGTTTCAGATTCAGTAAATTCCCAAGCGTAGTTGTCTCATCGAGTTTCGTAAAGATCAGTTTGTAATCCGCTATTTCTTTATAAGAATCTGCGATGCTGACCAAATCCCGATATTTCGTCGTGGCACTCAGAACCAAGTAGACTTCTTTATCCACCTTACCGTCCACAGAGTGGATAAAGCTTCCCATGCTTTCCTTCTGTGTCGTATTCTGATGAGAATGCCCTGCCGTATCGACCAGAATATAATCATAATCCTTAAAATCTTCCATTGCCTTACCTACTTCTTCCACCGTATAGATGATACGGAAAGGCACTTCCAAAATATTCGCATAAATACGCAACTGTTCCGCCGCAGCGATCCGATAGGTATCGGCAGTGAGCAGCGCGACTTTCTTCTTCTGATCCACTCTGAATATGGAAGCAAGCTTGGCGATCGTAGTCGTTTTACCAACTCCTGTCGGTCCGATAAAAAATACGATCTTGATATCATTTTCTGCCGGTGTAATACAATCCGGTTTCCCGAACTTGAGGATCATCTTTTGATAAATATTGGCCAGCGCATAATCAAATGGCATATTGGGTTTGTTGATCTGTCCGATCTCGTCGATGATCTCACTTGCATATTTCTCATCTACTTCATTATCCAGCATCGTATCGTGGAGCAGCTTCATGAATCTGTCGATCTCGGTCTCTTCTTTCGGCTCCTCCAGACTTTCTTCCTTTTTGTCCTCTTTCTCTTTCTCCTCTTCCGGCTTCTGTAACTGCTGTTCCAGCAAAGACTGCAGGCTGTCTAATTTCTCTTCGATCGCACTGCTCTCTTTCTTGGGCTTCTCTTCCACAGCTTCCGTTGCTGCCGGCGCCGGTATGACAGGCGTCTCTTTTGACTGGCTGGATGCTATGACGTTATTGATCGCCGATACGGCTGCCGTATACTTCTCATTCTCTTCTTCTAAGGCCACCGTCACTTCCACCGTATGCGGTTTCAGGAAGGCAAACAGCCCCTTGGCCTTAATGTCCTTGACATTCATGACTACAACGCCCTCGCCTAATTCCTTTTTGGCATTGGCTATCGCTTCATTTTCTGTTCTTGCCGTAAATTTCTTGATAATCATTATGCTGTCACCATCCCAACAGACTGTAATTCAATATTGGATTCTACTTCGTTATATGATACAACGACCAGATCCTTGTAATAATCTTCCGTCAGTTTCTTAAAATATACTCTCACAATGGGCGAAGTGATGACTACCGGCATCTTACCCAGATCTTCCAGTTTCTTCGTCTCTACACCCACTGAATCCATGATCGCCCTGGTCTTGCTTGGATCCAGTGTCAGATAAGCTCCCTGCTCCGTCTGTTTCACACTGCCCATGATCTCCTGTTCCAGCTTGGGATCCAGCGTCACAACGCTTGTCGTCTCATTGGGCGGGAAGAACTTATTGGATATCGCCCGCTTGAGACTCTGTCTGACATACTCTGTCAGGATATCTGTATCCCTTGTGGTCGCCGCATAGTCGGCAAGTGTCTCAAAAATACTCAACAGATCCCTGATCGATATTCCTTCCCTCAACAGATTCTGTAATACCTTCTGGATCTCACCAAGCCCAAGCAGCTTCGGCACCAGTTCTTCCACCAAAGAAGGATTGGACTCCCGCAGATTGTTGACAAGATTCTGGACGTCCTGTCTTGTCAGCAGTTCGGCTATGTACTGCCTGATGATCTCCGTCAAATGTGTCGCTATGATAGATGGCGGGTCTACTACAGTGTATCCCATGCTCTCCGCCCGTTCTCTCTGTCCTTCCGTGATCCAGATCGCCGGCAGATGGAAAGAAGGCTCGAAAGTAGGAATACCGGCGATCTCCTCCTCAACATATCCCGGGTTCATCGCCATATAATGGTCAAACAAGATCTCACCCTCACTGACCTGTACGCCTTTAATCTTAATAATATATTGGTTTGGATTCAGCTGTATATTATCACGAAGGCGGATGATCGGAACTACAGTACCGAGTTCAAGCGCGATCTGGCGCCTGATCATAACAACACGGTCTAATAAGTCACCGCCCTGATTCACATCCGCAAGCGGTATGATACCATAGCCAAACTCGAGTTCAATGGGATCCACCTGCAACAACGATGTAACATTCTCCGGCTGCCTGATCTCTTCGGCCGCCGCCTCCTCCTCATCAGCTTCGTGTTCAATCTCTGCCGTCTCGATCGTACCTGCCATAATTCTTCCGGCCACAATAAACACCATTCCCATACCCACAAACACTACGGAATTGAGTGGTGTGACAATACCAAGGCCTGCCATGACCGCACCCACCAGATACAAAACCTTTGGCACACCAAACAGCTGGCCGATCAGCACCGTACCAAAATCAGCATCCTTAGACCCTTTCGTCACCAGAATACCGGTTGACAGAGAAATCAGCAGGGAAGGAATCTGGCTTACCAGACCGTCACCGATCGTCAAGATCGTGAAAGTCGACAAAGCCTCATTTAACTCCATCCCCTGCCGCAGTACTCCCATCGTAATACCGCCAATGATATTGATCACCGTAATGAAGAGACCTGCCGCCGCATCTCCTTTAACATACTTTACGGCACCGTCCATGGAACCGAAGAAGCTGGCCTCCTCCTGTATCTTCTCACGACGTCTCTTCGCCTCTGCATCGTTGATCGCGCCGGTATTTAAGTCTGCGTCGATAGCCATCTGCTTACCAGGCATCGCATCCAGCGTAAATCTCGCCGTAACTTCAGCCACACGCTCGGAACCTTTATTGATGATCATGAACTGTACAATGATCAGAATGATAAAGACGATACAGCCGACAACGATATCATTGCCGCCCACGTATTGTCCAAAAGTCCGGACCACGTTACCGGGATTGCCGGTCGTCAGGATCAGCTTGGTCGAAGAGACATTCAGAGCGATCCTGAATACCGTTGTAAAAAGCAGAATCGTCGGGAAGTACGACATGTTCAGCACTTCATTGGCAAACATACAGCCAAATAGAACCGTAAATGCCACTGCAATATTACATGCCAGCAATACATCCAGAAGTCCCGCAGGAACAGACACGATCAACATGATAAACGCGGCAAGTACATATGCGGCTACACCCAGATCAGCCTTCCTCAGTTTTCCCATGACTGCTTTTTCTCCTTTCCATTCCCTATTCGGTATGCTCAGCACTGCTCGTGCGCAGAAGCATCCGGTCGGTGTTCTTTTCTATACTTTACCCTGCAGATGATATACAAAGGCCAGAACCTCGGCCACCGCCTGATACAGTTCCGGCGGCACTACACTGCCGATATCTACATTGGCGTACAACATACGTGCAAGTGGTTTATTTTCTACGATCTCTATATGATTTTCTTTGGCTGACTCCTTGATCTTCTGTGCCAGATAATCCGCTCCTTTGGCGACAACATAAGGCGCGTCATAGAGTTCCGGATCATACTTGATCGCCACCGCATAATGCGTCGGATTCGTGATGACCACATCCGCCTGCGGAAGCTGCTGCATCATACGACGTCTTGATGCCTCCTGCATTCTCTGCCGCTGTTTGCCCTTGATCTGCGGATCACCTTCCTGATTCTTATACTCGTCTTTGACTTCCTGCTTGGTCATCTTCATATCCTTCTTGAACTTCACCTTCTGGTAAATATAGTCTGCCAGGGCAATGATCATATAGAAAAGTGATATGCGCATCCCAAGATTCACCACCAGCTGACCAACCTGCAGGATCCCCTGATTCAAAGACATATCATAAAACAGGAACAGTGGCAGCATATTATCCTTAAGATAAGAATAAACAACATATGCGATCAACCCGATCTTAAGAATAGACTTCACCAACTCTACCAGTGAATTGATGGAAAAAAAACGCTTAAAACCATTGACCGGATTCAATTTATTGAATTTGGGCTGCAGGGGTTTTGTCGTAGGACTCCATTTTACCTGAATCAAATTCGTTGCAAATGCCACCAGAAATCCCACTGCCAGAAAAGGAGCCATCGTCACCAGAATGCGGAGCATTGCACTCACAAAAACTGTATTGATCGTGTTCTCCGGTATAAAACCGTCATACAACTTAATATATTCCGGTATCCTGGAATAAACATCATACATATTTCCCACAAAGAAGGTGCCCATATATTCAATCCAGAAAGAAAGCAGTATGAAGAACACAAGCAGTTCGAATGCACTGGTCACTTCCTTGCTCTTAGCAACCTGCCCTTCCTTGCGGGCATCCGACAGCTTCTTGGAAGTAGGTTCTTCTGTCTTCTCTCCTCCCGGTCCGTCCTTGGCAAAGAACTGAAGATCATATTTCAGGATCACGTCATTCCCTCCACAAAGGATACGATCATCCCCTTCATCCCTTCAAACACATAGTCGGCTGCACTCGGCAGCATCCTGACTGTAAGAAACAAAATCCCCAAGCCTATCAACACCTTAAGCTGTATACCGACGGCAAACATATTAAGCTGTGGGGATACCTTGGCCAAAATACCCAGAATACTGTTCAGGAGTATCATCGTACAGAAGATCGGAAGAATGATCCGAAACCCCATTACCAGATAATTTCCCATAAAGCTGGCCACGGACTCTAAAAGCGCCTCCGTCTTAAACACCGCTCCATTAACAGGAATTAATGTAAAGCTGTCTATCAGAGCAAGCAACAGATATTGATACATCCCCGTGATCATTAAAAACAAAGTAAAAATATATTGATAAAACACCCCGGTAAAGGTAGCCTGCTGTCTTGTCGCCGGATCCATCAGGGAAACCATGGAAATACCGATCTCCATATCAGCTATGCTGCCGGCCAGAGAAGTGACTGTCGAACAGATTTGCGCTCCCCAGCCGATCAGGAAACCGGTCAATGCTTCCTTCATAACGATAACAGCATACCCAAGAAGCGTATTATAAACCACCTCGTTGTGCTCAACTCCTGTAAAGACCAGATAACTCAAGAATATGCTGAAACCGACCCGAATCATCCTTGGTGTATTACTCATGGAAAAGAATGGTGCAGCATAAACAAAACATGTGATCCGCACGAGAACGAGCAAGAAATACTCTAAATCTGCATAGGTAAAGGTAATATCTATCATACTTGCACCCCCATGTCTTCTCCGACACAAATACCCGTGCTATCTGATATAGACATTAAAGTCAGACCATAAATTGGTCATAAACTCCACCATGTTATTCATGATCCAATGTCCCATAACGATCAGAGTCAGGAATATGGCCAGAATCTTCGGAACAAAAGTGAGCGTCTGTTCCTGGATGGACGTGACTGTCTGAAAAATACTGACTAGCAGACCCACACACAAAGACACCAGCAAAAGTGGCGCCGCACATTTAATGATCGTATAGATTGCCGTTGAGGCAATGGCTGTGACGTCATCTATTACCATATTCGCCCTTCCTTTCCCAGATACCTAACGCTTATTTGACTATAAAGCTTTCCACCAGATTCTTAATGATCAGATACCATCCATCTGCCAGCACAAACAGCAGTATTTTAAACGGCATAGAGATCGTTGTCGGCGGCAGCATCATCATACCCATACTCATCAGGGTCGATGCCACGACCATATCGATCACAATAAAAGGAATGTAGATCATAAACCCGATAATGAATGCCGTTCTCAGTTCACTGATAATGAAACTCGGCACCAGCACGCTCATAGGAATATCATCCAACTCTCCACTCCACTCCAGCCGGCTGATCCCCATAAAAAGGCTCACGTCTTTCTTCTGTGTCTGACCATACATAAAGGTACGCAGGGGTGCTGCCGCTTTCGTAAGCATTTCCTCATTGGTAAGCTCACCTGCCTCATAGGGAACCACTGCCTCATTATAAACTGTAGTCAGTGTAGGCTGCATGATAAAGAACGTCAAAAAGAGCGCAATACCTATCAAAACTGTATTAGGCGGCGCTGTCTGTGTATTGAGAGCCTGCCTCGTAAAATGCAGAACAATGATGATTCTGGTAAACGAGGTCAACATTACGATCAATGACGGTGCTATCCCAATCAGAGTCAGTATGATCAGAATGCGCAGAGCGCCGTTCACACTGCCGTTCCCATTGTCAACCGAAACCGTCACCGTATTGGCTATATTCAATTCTGCTAATTCATCGGCATCCTGTGACGTACCCGGCTCCCTTTCATTCGTCCTCTCCTGCTCTGTTCCCGTAAGATTAGAGTCACGATAAGGCGTATCCAATGATGCCTTTGCCGTCATCCCATGTCCAAGATACAGTATGCCTGCCAGAAACAGCAGGCATACCAACTTTGCCAAATGATATCCGGAAAAATGTCTTTTCATTCGTCTCGCCCATCTTCTTTTTCCAGAATACTTTTATTTTGTACTTTATCCAAAATATCCTTAAAACGCATTGTCTTAGGCACACTCCCATCAGAAAGGATCAAATCCTGCTCCGGAATCTCTGTTAACATTGTAACAGTATCTTTACAGATTGCCACTGCCAAATATTTCTGGCCTACCCGAATAATCTGAATATACTTATTATTAGACAAGCCGATCATTTCCAAAACTTCAATATTCGTATTGGAAACCCTTCCCCTCTGGTATCCGGCCATCCATTTGGTAACGAACCAAGCGACCGCCAATACGATCAAAAAGAGGACCAACAAAGTCATAAACTGTATATAAGAATCTGCCCCCTCGGATATTGTGAGCATCATTATCCCACAACCTTTTTAACAGCCTCTATTACACGGTCTGCCTGGAACGGCTTAACAATGAAATCCTTTGCTCCTGACTGGATGGATTCAATTACCATTGCCTGCTGTCCCATTGCGGAACACATAATGACCATTGCACCGGGGTCCGATTCCTTGATCTTCTTTAATGCCTGAATACCATCCATCTCCGGCATTGTGATATCCATCAACACAAGATCCGGTTTCAATAAATTATACTGCTCTACAGCCTTCGCACCATTCTCGGCCTCGCCTGCTACGTTATATCCGTTTTTCGTCAGGATATCCTTGATCATCATGCGCATAAATGCCGCATCATCACAAATTAAAATATTCTTTGCCATCTCTCTTCTCCTATCATACATTATTTGATAATTTCAGTTACTCGTACCCCGAAACTTTCCTCAATTACAACAACTTCACCCTTCGCGACAAGTTTACCATTGACCAATATATCTATCGGTTCGCCGGCGATCCTTTCAAGCTCTATGATCGTCCCCGGCGTGAAGTCCAGAATCTCAGCTATGGACTTGGATGTTCTGCCAAGTTCTACCGTAACTTCCAACGGAACATCTCGAATCAATCCAATATTCTCCTGTCCCTGCATTGCATTGCCATCTTTGGCAAAACTCTGGAACTGCGCAGGCTGAATATTCATATTAGGCATCATCTGCATTTGCGGCATCATCTGCGGCATTCCCATCTGCATCTGTGGCATTCCCATCTGCATTTGCGGCATTCCCATCTGCATTTGTTGCATTCCCATCTGATTCATGTCCATTCCCATTTGCGGCATTCCCATTCCCATCTGCATCTGTGGCATTCCCATCTGCATTTGTTGCATTCCCATCTGATTCATATCCATCTGTGGTGCCGGTCCCGCCTGAGGCGCTGCTGCCTGAGGTACGGCTTCTGATGCTGTATCCCCTAACTGATTCTTTAAGAAAGTATCACACAACTCTTTCGCAAAATCAATCGGATACAATTGCATGATAGTGGAGTCAACCAGATCATCAATCTGCATACGAAACGCGATCTTGACAAAAAGATTTGCCAGAAACGGCGCTATATCTCCACCCGATTTAAAACTTGAAAGATCAACAAAACTTGCTTCCGGTGGGCTGATATCTATCATTTTATCAAGCATTGTAGACAAAGAAGTCGCCGAAGATCCCATCATCTGGTTCATCGCTTCCGAGATCGCGCTCAGATGCAGTTCACCAAGCTCACCTTCTACATTGCTGCCGTCACCGCCCATCATCAAGTCCGTAATGACTTTAACATCATGTTCCTTCAAGACCAAAATATTAGTGCCATCTAAACCGACCGTATATTTGATCTGAATAAATACACAGGGTTTCTCATAATCTCTCAGTACATTCTCCCACTTAGCCAGCGTCACCACCGGTGTCGTAATGTTCACCCTGCGGTTGACTAACGATGAAAGTGTTGTTGCCGAGGAACCCATGCTGATATTAGCGACCTCACCTATGGCATCTTTCTCCATCGCCGACAGGATGGAATCATCCAAGTCATCATCTGCCGCCGCAGGCGCTGAAGTTTCCGCCGGTGCGCTCTCTTCGCCGCCCGGTGTATCCATACCGCTCAAGAGAGCATTTATTTCATCCTGTGATAACATTCCGTCCATGCTTCTAATCCTCCTCTCTTATTACCGACGTTACTCGCACTGCATATTTATCTTTGCTTGAACCCGGTAAAGCGGTAAATTTCTCTATATTTCCAACGTATACTTTCAGATCCTGTTCCACATCGGTATTCAATCGTATGATATCCCCTACCTGTATATTGATGAAATCTGTAACGGCTATATGAGTCCTGCCAAGCAGTGCCTTGACCGGAACATCCACCCGCTTGATCAGAGATTCAATATACTCCTCAAGCTCTTCTTCTTTCTGTTCCTGCATATTTGAATACCAGTACTTGGTATTCAGCCTCTCCATAACCGACTCTAATGTAAAGAACGGAAGGCAGATATTCATAAATCCTTCCACATCACCAATCCGCACATTCAGTGTCACGATTGCTATCATATCATTTGGAGAAATGATCTGCGCAAACTGTGAATTCGTCTCAATCCGCTCTAATATCGGATTGACTTCCACTACATTCCGCCATGGTTCACGCATAAGCTGCATAAACGTCACCATCATCTTTTCAATGATCGTCAATTCTATCTCTGTAAAATCCCTGGTCTTGTCGAGCGGTGCACCTTCACCGCCCAACATCCTGTCAATCATCGCATAACCTAAACTCGTAGCCATCTCTACTACAATATTGCCACCTAACGGCTGAAAGTTAACGATTCCCAGAATGACCGGATTAAAAAGCGCATTGGTATACTCCGAAAAGACGATCGCTTCGGAGCTTACCACGGAAACCTGTACATTCTTCCGCAGATATACCGGAAGGCTGGTAGACAACAACCGCCCGTAGTGTTCATATATGATCTCCAATGTCCGCAGATGCTCTTTCGAGAACTTAGTCGGCCGTTTAAAATCATAATTCTTGACCTGCTTATTGTTATCATTCATCTCTTCTGCGTCGATCTCACCGCTATTCAGTGCGGCCAGCAGACTATCAATCTCATTTTGAGATAGTATCTCTCCCACGAAAGTTCACCTCCTGTGGCACGATTTACAAAGTTATTGAATAATAATGTCACTAAACGCCACATTAAAGATAAACTCCGAATTAAACATCGTCTGAATTCTTTCCAGAATATCGGCTTTCATGCCATCTTGATTATTTCTCGCATCCTCAGCCGTATAGCTGGAAATAACATCTGTGATTTCACTTTTGATCAAGCTCTGACGGGATTCCATCTCCTCGCCATATGTCTTATAATCTTCATGCTTGGTGTTCATAGACAAGGTGATCGCTCCCACAAAGAAGTGCGGCTCACCTTCCGCTTCTCCCTCGCCACGCTTCAATTCTATTGTCATCTTCTCAATGTCATAAGTCGCAATATCTGACATCGGTACCGCTGTCGCGCCCGCATCACCCTTCGCTGTCAGCTCCAGATTCAATGACCTCGTAATGTTATCCACCAACGCCGACGTCTTTCTCGCCGATCCTGTTACACTAAACATCATGATCGCTGTCAATACTATATTTACGATCAACAGGGCCAGTATAATAACGGAAATCAGATTTTTCTTCATGACTGTATTGTTCTCCTTTTATATTATTTCTATAAGATTTTCTGGTAACTTCTCTCATTAATAGGAACTGAGCGAATTATAGATTTTGATCTCCACACGTCTGTTCCTCGTTCTGCCTTCCGGCGTGGAATTGTCGGCGATCGGAACATATTCTCCTCTGCCGGCATGTTTGATGTTGGCAGGATCCAGATCCGTAACTGACAACAGATAATCGAACACCGACAGCGCACGTCCCGAACTCAACTCGTCATTGTTGGAATACTTGGCGCCGGACATAGGTACATTATCCGTATGGCCTTCGATCTCTATCGTGCCGGCCGCATATCGCTCCAGTACCAGTCCGACTTGATCCAGAACCGGTTTGGCTTCCTCCTTCAGGAGTGTGCTTCCCGAATCAAAAAGCAGCGCGCCCTTCAATGTAAGCTGCACATACTGGCTGGTAAACTCGATGTCTATCTCGCTGCCCATCTCCTTGTCATCTACCGCTTCCTGAATCTGCTCTGCAAGCGTCTCCGACTCTTCAAGCTGTGCCTCTTCCATCTTCTCTTTCACTGCCGCTACATCCTCATCAACAATCTGTCCCTCATCCATCTTGCCGGTACTGTTGATATACTCATCCAGTTCGTTCAACTGACTGACGCCGTTACTGATCAGAATACCGTCTCCGATCGCCGTAGCGCCGCCGCTGAACACTGAAAATGTTTCATTAAAAGATGCCACCACCTGCTCAAACTTCGCAGCATCGATGGAAGACATGGAAAACAGCAATACGAAGAAACACAGTAACAGGTTCATAAGGTCTGAGAAAGTGGCCATCCACGCGGGGGAACCTTTTGGCGCTTCTTCCTGCTTCTTCTTAGCCATTTATGCCTCACCTCCATCATCGCCCATAGAACCTCTGTCTTTCGGCGCCAGGAAGGATTTCAGCTTCTCCTCGATAACACGCGGGTTTTCACCTGCCTGTATAGAGAGCAGTCCTTCGATCTCGATCTCCTTCACCATCATTTCTTCAGCATTCTTACTCTTCAACTTGGAAGCGACCGGTGCACAGATCCAGTTCGCAAGCACGGAACCGTAGAAAGTCGTGATCAACGCCGTTGACATATTCGGGCCGATGGATGCGAAATCTGACAGGTCACGCAACATGTTGATCAGACCGATCAGAGTACCGATCATACCCCACGCAGGACCCATGGCGCCAAGACCATCCCAGAATCCGATCTTATCTTTATGACGTTCTTCCACACTGGCAAGCTCCGTCTCCATAATCGCACGCACTAATTCAGGGTCTGTGCCGTCTACTACCAGCATAATACCCTTCTTTAAAAACTCATCCTCAATCTCACCCGCCGCTTCTTCCAGAGAAAGAAGTCCTTCCTTACGGGCAACATTAGAAAGATCTATGATCTTCTGAATAATCTCGGGAACGTTCATTGACGACATCTTGAAAATAAGGCCAATGCTCTTCAGATTTGCTATAAAATCCGGCATGGTACAGCTCGCCATCATACATGCCAACGCACCACCATATGTAATAAGTGCCGAGGGCGCATGCAGGAATCCCAATACCACCGATATATCCTGCCCAACCAGCATACCAAAAATCATCAATGCAAAACATAGAACCAATCCAATAACTGAAGCTATATCCATCTGTATTCACCCGT
>CAMWLJ010000032.1 GCA_947175055.1 uncultured Lachnospiraceae bacterium
AAGGGTCAAAGAATGCGTCACTGCCGATTCTTGCGGCAACGCTGTTGATAAACGGTATCTGTGAGATCGAGAATTGTCCTGATATAGCCGATGTATATCACATGCAGCGGTTATTGGAGAGTCTTGGGTGTAAGGTTGAAAGAGAAGGGACACTTGTGCGGATAGATACAAGATGTCTGAGGGAATGTGATATGCCGGCCGATTCCGTGGGGGTGATGCGTTCTTCTATCATGCTTCTGGGGGCGCTGCTTGCCAGGACCGGCAGAGTCAGTATGGAGTACCCGGGCGGCTGTGTGATCGGCGCCAGGCCCATTGATCTGCATCTGCAGTCACTGCGCAGGATGGGAGTTGCGATCGAACAGCGGGAAAATGGATTTTCGGCCGAGGCGGCAAGGTTGAAAGGTGCGGTATTCAGGCTGCCTTTTGTCAGTGTAGGCGTGACCGAGAATCTGCTGCTTGCCGCGGTCTTGGCAGAAGGCACCACGGTGATCGAACCGGCGGCAAGGGAGCCGGAGATACGTGCTTTATGCGAATTTTTAAGAATGGCAGGCGCTAAGATCGAAGGAAGGGGCAGTAACTGTCTGGTGGTTCACGGTGTGGAGAGACTTTTACCTGTCAGGTATTCGGTCCCTGCGGACAGAATCGTTGCTGGCACGTACATGTGTGCCTGTATGTGTGCCGGCGGCAATGTTTTTCTGAAAGGTGCACCGGCAGAGGATATGAGAAGTGTGCTGGACCAGGCCTGCAGGATGGGAGTCATGGTGGACTGTGCATCGGACGGCGTTCTGGTATCAGGCCGGGCGCGCGCATGTGCCCCGTGTGTGTTGAAGACAGGGTGTTATCCTGATTTTCCTACGGATATGCAGTCTCCCTTCATGGTGGTGATGGCAGTGTGCGGAGAAGATAGTCGAATTGAAGAGACCGTATTTGAAAATCGTTTCCGGATCGTGCCGGAGCTTAAGAAAATGGGAGCAGATATCAGCGTTCTGGGCAATACGGCCTATGTGAACGGGAGAAGAGGGCTTCATGGTGCGATCGTGCAGGCCCAGGAACTGCGGGGAGGTGCGGCGCTCGTCGTTGCGGCGCTCGCGGCACAGGGAACCAGTATCGTGACCAATCGTCATTACATTGACAGAGGATATGAAGATATTGTTTCACATCTGCGGGAATTGGGGGCAGATATAGAACTTGCATGAGGTTTATGGATGAGTAACAAGAAAGCGGTCAATAAAGTAATAAAAAAGAATCCGAATCTGCGTCTTGTGAAAAATGACGATACGAAACCGGAGAGTAGTAATAGCGGACGGAAAGAAAAGGTCAGGTTTGGCAAGACTAAGAGAATGATGATCCTGTCCGCTGTACTGCTTTCACTGTTGGTTTTTTTGATCGCAGCTTATATCTATATCATTAACAATTATACGGTTACGACAGTGCATGTGGAGGGTAACATCCATTATACAAATGAGGAGATCATGGAGATGGTGATGGGTGGAGCTTACGGCGATAACTCTCTGCTCCTCTCTCTCAAATACAGGGACAAGGGGATAGAGAACGTTCCTTTTATTGAGATGATGGATGTGACCGTTGAGGCGAAGGATACGATCAGGATCACGGTCTATGAGAAAGCACTTGCCGGCTATGTGGCGTATCTGGGGCGGTACGTGTACTTTGACAAGGACGGTATCGTGGTGGAGACTTCCACGGAGAAGACGGAAGGGATCCCGCAGGTTACCGGACTTAAGTTCGACCATGTGATCTTACATGATCGGCTGCCGGTGGAGAAGCCGGAAGTGTTTGCGGAGATACTTAATATCACGCAACAGTTGGACAAGTATTCCATGTCAGCGGACAAGATTTATTTTGACGCAAACTATCAGATCACATTGTTGTTTGGCGAAGCGAGAGTGGCACTGGGAAATGATATATATATTGAAGAAAAGATTATGAAACTACAGTATATACTACCGGATCTTTTGGGTAAAAGCGGTGTGCTGGATATGAGGGAGTACAGTGAGGATACGAAATCTTATAGTTTTGAGCAGGACTGAGGAATGGCTTTATGGTTCAACAACTGAAAATTAAGACAGAGAAAAACACAAAAATGGGTTGCGAATTTTGAAAAATAATTATATGATAATCTATGAGAGTTTATGCATGGATTATAGAAGGAGGAAATACCTTGCTTGAGATTAAGTCAAATGATGCTGATTCTGCGGCGAAGATCATCGTAGTCGGTGTTGGCGGTGCAGGAAATAATGCTGTAAATAGAATGATTGATGAAGAGATTGGCGGCGTGGAATTTATCGGGATCAACACAGATAAACAAGCGTTGCAGTTATGTAAGGCGCCTACCCTGTTACAGATAGGAGAGAAGCTTACGAAGGGACTCGGTGCGGGTGCCAAGCCGGAGATTGGCGAGAAGGCTGCGGAGGAGACATCGGACGAGGTGGCGGCAGCGCTCAAGGGTGCGGATATGGTATTCGTTACCTGTGGTATGGGTGGCGGTACCGGAACGGGTGCAGCGCCTGTAGTTGCGAAATTAGCCAAGGATATGGGGATACTGACTGTCGGTGTTGTGACCAAGCCGTTCCGTTTTGAGGCGAAAGCACGTATGACCAATGCACTTGCCGGTATCGAGAAGATCAAGGATAATGTCGATACGTTGATCGTAATACCGAATGATAAGTTGCTTGAGATAGTTGACAGAAGAACGACTATGCCGGATGCCTTGAAGAAGGCAGACGAGGTATTACAGCAGGCTGTACAGGGAATCACGGATCTGATCAATGTGCCGTCCGTGATCAATCTGGACTTTGCGGATATCCAGACTGTTATGAAGGATAAGGGTATCGCCCATATCGGTATTGGCAGTGGTAAGGGAGACGATAAGGCCAGCGAAGCTGTTAAGATGGCTGTGGAGAGTCCGTTGCTTGAGACGACGATATCCGGGGCAACGCACGTGATCATCAATGTGTCCGGTGATATTTCACTGGCAGATGCCTCCGATGCGGCTAGCTACGTGCAGGAGCTGACCGGCGACGAAGTCAATATCATTTTTGGTGCAATGTACGATGCGAACATGACGGATACGTGTAATATCACGATCATTGCTACCGGTATTGAAGAGAAGGCGAAGCAGACAGGTGGCCTTGGATTCAAATCCGGATACATAACACCGACTTCTCTGCAGGGAAGGCAGCCGAGTACGGTACCCGGAGCAGGGCTTGGCAATTTCACGGCACCTTCAGGAATGAAGCCGAGTGTCCGCCAACCGGGCAGTACGACCGGACAAGCAGGAGGCTCATCCCTTAAGACCATAAACGGCATTAATAAATCGGGTGATATCAAGAGTTCTATTGAGGAGAAATCTTTGAAGATTCCGGAATTCCTCAGCAGGAATAATAAATAAGAGACAGATCATAGAAAACCACAGGAGCAGATTAAGCGTATCCTGTGGTTTTTTGTTGGTATCTGTCTTTAAAAATATTGGAAATGCTCCCTGGTTACGACAGAATATTCATGTCTCATTTTTTATAATAAAGCAGAAGCACGGAGGTGAGATGTGTATTACAAATTGTATATTGACAGCGTTTTTATCCTGCAGACGGTGGGCAACCTGTATTTGCTGTCTCTGTCCGGCAGGGTCCTTGGATGTACTGCCACGCATCTGAGGATCTGGTTGGGAGCGGCAATGGGAGCAGCGATGCTCTGTGCGGCAGTCTTTGTGCCGGCAGGGCCGGTCTGGATCAGGATCTTAGTAAGCGAGCTACCTGTCAGTATGTGTATGTTACGTGTCGTCTATCGGATAGAACGCGGCAGAAATCTGATTCATGGGAGCCTGATCATGGCTGGCTGTGGATTTTTTTCGGGCAGCATCATGATATGGATTCTTAACCGCTTCAGAATGATTCTAAGTGACGGGAACAGCATGGTAATGACACTTGTGTCAGGTTATTTGGCATATTGCATTATGAAGGGTGTCGTGAAAAGCTTTCAGTCCAGGAAGGAGAATTGTATACGGACTGTGTCCGTTTACATTCCGGCATTGCAGCAGAACATGCAGATACAGGCATTTCTTGATACAGGCAATCATCTGGTGGATCCTGTCAGCGGGGCACCGGTGTGTGTGGTCAGCAGAAGGCTGGCAGCAAAGATGCAGTCTTGTTTCAGGACGGAGAAGTATCATGCCATTCCTTATAGGAGCGTCGGAAAGGAAAGTGGTATTCTGCATGCATATGAACTGCCGGAGTTGATCATAGAAGAACATGGAAGGAAGCTTAAGAAAGAACACGTTATCCTGGCAATTTGTGATGCAGGTATTTCGGAAGAGAGTGTATGTCAGATGATACTCCACCCCCGGTTATTAGAAAACTAGGAGGATTGATGATGGTTTTGAAAGTGGCATTTCCCGGCAAAGTACAGTTTAGGATGGTAAATAAAGATACCAGATTCCTTATGACGAAGCAGGGCGATATTCATTACATAGGAGGGACGGAGGTGCTTCCACCGCCGCTCGAAAGTGAGAAAGAGAATGAAATTATAAGCGATCTTGGGACAGAATATGAAGACGAGGCCAAGGCGATCCTGATAGAACATAACTTGAGATTGGTCGTATATATTGCTAAGAAGTTTGACAATACAGGGGTGGGAGTGGAGGATCTGATCTCCATCGGAACGATCGGATTGATCAAATCCATCAATACCTTTAATCCCGGGAAGAACATAAAGCTGGCGACCTATGCATCGCGGTGTATTGAGAATGAAATCTTAATGTACCTGAGAAGAAACAGTAAACATAAGATGGAAGTGTCCATCGATGAACCACTCAATGTAGATTGGGACGGCAATGAACTTCTGCTCTCGGATATTCTGGGGACAGATGAGGATGTGATCTATAAGGACATTGAGAATGAAGTGGAGCGCAAGCTGCTGGTAAAGGCTATATCCAAGCTCTCAGAAAGAGAACAGACGATCATAAGGCTGCGCTTTGGCTTGGGAAATGTGGACGGACAGGAACTGACACAGAAGGAGGTGGCTGAACTTTTAGGAATATCGCAATCTTACATATCGCGTTTGGAGAAAAAGATCATGCGCAGGTTGAAGAAAGAAATGAGCAAAGAATCTTAACAAAGATTCTAACAAAACGAAAGGAGCGGGCAGCTCCTTTCGTTCGTTTGGGTCCGTGTGTATAGCTATGCGGTAAGGTACATGCGCATGGTCTTTAGTGCGTTCTTTTCCAGTCTGGATACCTGGGCCTGGGATATACCGATCCTATCGGCCACTTCCATCTGTGTTTTACCTTCAAAGAAGCGCAGCGTGATGATTTCATGCTCCCGTTCACTGAGCTTCTTCATGGCTTCACTTAAAGAGATGTGCTCGACCCAGGTTTCCTCGCGGTTTTTCTTATCGCTGATCTGATCCATTACGTAGAGTGTGTCACCGCCGTCGGTGTAGACCGGCTCATAGAGGCTCATAGGGCTTTGGATGGCATCCAGTGCGTAGACGATGTCTTCCTTTGCCACGCCGATCTCGGCGGCGATCTCCGTAACGGTGGGTTCTTTGGAATTAATGCGGGTGAGATGTTCTTTGGCATAGATTGCTTTGTAGGCAGTATCTTTGAGGGAACGGGAGACGCGGATGCTGTTTGCGTCCCGCAGGTAACGTCTGATCTCGCCGACGATCATAGGAACCGCATACGTTGAGAATTTTACGTTGAGAGTGCTGTCGAAATTATCGATGGCCTTGATCAGACCGATGCAGCCGATCTGGAACAGATCGTCCACATTTTCATTACTGGAGTGAAAGCGCTTGATGACACTTAAGACAAGGCGCAGATTTCCATTGATATATTCTTTGCGGGCAGCTTCGTCACCATTCCCGATTCTTTTGAACAATTCTTCTTTTTCTGCATTTTTTAAAAGCGGCAGCTTGGAAGTATTGACACCGCAGATTTCTACTTTACCCTGTACCATAGTGATCCCCGTCCTTTCGGTGAAATATCTTTTCTTACAAGGATGTACGAATCGTCAGGAATTATTCATGAAAAAATCAGGAAAAATCTTTGTATATTATTTTACAAAATGACAATTTTTTGATACATTATTATGAGAAGTATGAAAGTATTTTTGTGAGTGTAAAGGGATCATAAGGGGAATGGGACGAGGTGAGAAAGACATGATATGTACGAAATGCGGCGCACGTTTGATGGAGACCGATCAGTTTTGCCCGAAATGCGGAGTCAAAGTAGTCAAAGCAATAAAGGAGAAGAGATGTACGGAATGCGGTGAGATTTTGCGTGACGGTGTGAAGTTTTGTCCCGGATGCGGCCGTGCGGTAGGCGGTAAGAGCAGCAGGCCGTTGGTACCGGATGAGACATTGGATATTCCTATCGAGGCGATCGAGAGAAATATCCTCACGGAAACGGCGGCGGAGATCAAGAAGGAGCGCAGAACGGAATCCGTGCCCAGGAAACAGGCATCGGTGAAGGAGGCGCCTGCAAGGCGTACCGCATCGGGAAATCCGAAAGAGAGAGGAAGAGCATCCACGGGTGAAGCGGCCGGAGGGACACAGACAAGAAGAGCGGCAGACGCTGCCCCAGTAAGGAAATCGTTTGGGACGGGCAGTGATTCCGAAGAGATAAGGCCGAAGAAAAGGTCTTCTGTGCCGGCGCCTCCTCCGCGTAAGAAGCAGCCTGTCTACCGGGAGGAAGTGTGGGAAGAGGATGACTGGGACGAAGAGGAGGATTGGGACGACGACGATTGGGACGATGAAGAAGACGGCGAAGGGATCGACGTGATCACGATCATGACAGTAGTGGTCGGCTGCGTTCTTTTGATCGTTGTAGCTTTTCTCGGTTACCAGCTGTTACGGCAATATCTGCCCAAGAATTATGATAGAGCGGCGGAAGAACAGCAGGAACAGGAACAGCAGGAAGGGCAGGAGAGTCAGGAGACACCCGACCAGGAAGAAGAGACGAGCGATAACCGGGAGCAGGCCGGGGCATCCGGTGGGATATCCGAGCTTATGATCGTATCTAATGTGAATGTGCGTGACCAGCCGAGTACTACCGGTACTAATGTCCTGAAGGTAGCGAAGGCGGGAGAGACTTACGTCTGTAACGGCTATACAGAAGACGGTACATGGTATGAGATCGTTCTCGAAGACGGCACGGTCGGGTATGTGTTCCATGAGTATGTTTCCGTTGAATAGAGAGGACAGACGTTACAGTAAATAGCAATTTCAGAACCGAAGGCATAAAGAGACTTAAAGATTGAACTGTTATGAATAGGAACCTTTTTACGGGCATATGCATTTAATAATAAAAAGCCCGGAGAGGTTCCTATGTTATTTTCGGAATTAAAGAAAAAAGAAGTGATCAATCTGAAAAACTGTCAGAAATTAGGCAGAGTGAGTGATTTTGAGTTTGATGAATGTACCGGACAGATTTTTAAACTGATTATTCCGGGAGAGAATAAATGGTGTGGTCTGTTTGGAAGCGATTCAAATTATGTTATCTGCTATAAAGATATTAAGCAGATTGGGCCGGATATCATAATTGTGGATATTTGTGTATAGATTTATGTATAGATTTCTTTGAAAATAGTTGACATAATTAATGTATTCACCTATAATAGCAGTAGTCTGTTATAGTCAGATGTGCTGTTTGAACAGCACTTTGTGATGTACGATGATCGAATGATTGACATTAAGGAGGACATCCTGATGAAATGCCCATTTTGCGGACATGAGAATACGAGAGTGATTGACAGCCGGCCGGCGGAGGAGAACAATTCTATCCGCAGACGGCGTGTTTGCGACGAGTGTGACAAGCGTTTTACAACCTATGAGAAGGTGGAGACGATTCCGCTCATCATCATTAAGAAGGATGATAACAGGGAGACTTATGACAGATCCAAGATCGAGGCAGGTGTATTGCGCGCCTGTCATAAGCGGCCGATCAGTGCCAACCGGATCAACCAATTGGTGGATGAGGTAGAGACGGAGATCTTCAATATGGAGGAGAAAGAGATACCCAGCCAGGTGGTAGGGGAGATCGTTATGAACAAGTTGAAGGATTTAGAGGCGGTGGCCTATGTAAGGTTTGCGTCTGTATACCGTGAATTTAAAGATATCAATACCTTTATGGATGAACTTAAGAAAGTGCTGGAGAACTAGTACACTAGCGGCGAGGATGGCATGGTGCGTCAGGAAACCGGCATGCGAATTAAGATACAGGGAGTTTATATGACAGAACAGGAAAAAGAAATTGTGGCAAAAGCAAGTGTACCGATGACCGTAGCCAATGGTTTCCGATGGTTTTTTATGATCATAGCGCTGCTGATCTTATTGGTTCTCTTTTTTGGGAATAAGATATGGGAGGAAGCAGAGTGGTATATTGCTTTTTCCGGTAAGGCATACGCCTTTTTGTTATGGGATATTGCGCTTATGCTGCTCAGTAGTATTGTACGTATCCTGTTTGCGGCGCGGTATAACAGGATCGTTAAGAAGTTGTGAGTATAGTTTTCGGACCCCTTGCATAATTGTGAGGGGATTTGTTATGATAGGGGAAGAAAATCATGAGCTTTAAAGACGAAAGAAGAGGAAAGATTGAAAATTAAAATTTTCAATCGCGAGATTTGTGTCTGCGCGTTGCTTGCCACAAACTCGTTTCATGCGACGTCTCAACATAGTTGAGACAAAAGCAGCGCAGAAATGGGGGAAACGATGGCATTTTTGGAACGATTTTATCCGGATCATTATCTGGACTCTGCTTATGAGATAGATTTCGAGCGATTATATGAGGATGGGTATAGGGGTGTGATCTTTGACATTGATAATACGCTGGTGCCACACGGGGCGCCGGCGGATCGACGCAGTATCGCACTTTTCAAGAGATTGCGGGAGATGGGCTATGAGAGTGTGCTGCTGTCTAACAATAAGAAGCCTCGGGTGAAAATGTTTAGTGACGCAGTGGGTTCTCATTATATCTATAAAGCGGGAAAGCCGTCTCCAAGGAATTACAGGGAAGCCATGAGACTCATGCATACCGGCCCGGAGACGACGGTGTTTGTAGGAGATCAGCTTTTTACGGATGTATGGGGAGCGAAGAAGGCGGGGATCAAGACCTGGCTGGTGAAGCCGATCCATCCGAAGGAGGAGATACAGATCGTATTGAAGCGGAGGCTGGAATGGATCGTACTGTTCTTCTACAGACGTTCAAAGGGGCGGTATAGTGATCTTTGATGTGTTGTTTGGATCAGGTCATGATATGTGAGCTTTGGTAAAGAGGTGCAAGATGGAAATAAACGGAAAGACAAGCGTCTGTGGTCTGATCGGCCACCCTGTGGAGCATACATTGTCTCCTGTCATACATAATACACTGGCCAGTCTGCTGGGGCATGATCTGGTATATGTGCCGTTTCCGGTGGAACCTGGCAGGTTAGCGGATGCGATCAAGGGAGCGGATGCGCTGCAGGTTTTGGGGCTGAATGTGACGGTGCCATATAAGAGTGAGGTGCTGGATCTTCTGTCGGAGATCGATACATTGGCCGGAAATATCGGTGCAGTGAATACGTTGGTCAGGACAAAGTCCGGATACAAAGGATACAATACCGATATGGAAGGGCTGTACCGAGCCATGCAGAGCGAAGGAATTAAGATCGAGAAGGAACGGATCATCCTTCTGGGCGCAGGCGGTGCGGCAAGAGCAGTGGCGCATTTATGTGCACTGAAGGGAGCAGATACGGTATATATGTTAAACCGGACTCTGGACAAGGCGGAGCAGGTGGCGGAGGAAGTAAACGGTGTGGCAGGAAGGCAAGTAGTGTGCCCGATGCTGCTGCAGGAATATGCCAGGATCCCGGGCGGACAGTATTTGGCAGTGCAGGGGACTTCAGTAGGTCTGGCGCCTCATGAAGACAAAGTAGTAATTTCGGATCCGGCCTTTTATGATAAGATCCACACGGGCTTTGATTTGATCTATAACCCCTGGGAGACCAGATTCATGCAGCTTGTGACAGCGCATGGCGGTAGAGCGTATAATGGGCTGAAGATGCTTCTGTATCAAGGGATCATCGCCTATGAACTGTGGAATGATGTGCAGGTAAAAGAGCAGGATGCACAGATCATTTATGAGAGATTAGAGGGGCAATTCAGAAAGAACTGAACGCTGAAGAGAAATCAGGCAAGGCAACAGATAAAGGAGCTTTATATTACGGATGGGAAATGTGATATTGATCGGTTTCATGGGCTGCGGAAAGACAACGGTCGGGCTCAGGCTGTCTTACCGGCTGAGGAAACCGGTCACGGACACGGATAAAGAGATCGAGAGAGAGGAAAAGCGTTCTATAGCAGATATTTTTGCTTCGGATGGTGAAGAATATTTCAGAGGAAAAGAAACGGAATGTCTGCGTAAACTGATAAAGAGTGTGCGAAATCACATCGTATCAGTGGGAGGCGGGCTTCCGATGAGAGAAGTGAACCGAGAACTGCTGCATGAGTTGGGGCAGGTATTTTATTTGCGGGCCAAAGCGGAGACGATCTATGAGAGATTGCAGGGGGATACAACAAGGCCGCTTTTACAGTGCAGTGATCCACAGGAGAAGATAAGGGTCTTGATGGAGCAGCGGGATCAACATTACAGGGATGCCGCGGATGTGGTCATTCAGGTGGACGGTAAAAGCTTTGAGCAGATCTTGAATGAGATAGAGGCACAGTGCCATAACAGAACGATAGGAAGAATAAACTGAACAAATTCTGCAATTCGCCTCGGTATGGAGGTAAGAGTTTGTGATGCTTCGGAATGGAGGTAAGGATGAAATTATTAGTGATCAACGGGCCGAATATCAATTTTCTTGGAATCAGGGAAAAGGGTGTTTATGGGACGAGAAATTATGACGATCTTTTGCATATGATCGCAGAGAAGGGACAGAGCGAGAACTGTACGATCGAGGTGTTTCAGAGTAATCACGAAGGGGCGATCATTGACCGGATCCAAGATTCTTATTTTGACGGTACGGAAGGGATCGTGATCAATCCTGGGGCGTATACACATTACAGCTATGCGATCCGGGATGCATTGGCCAGCATCACGGTACCCAAAGTAGAGATCCATATCTCCAATATCATGGAGCGGGAGGAGTTCCGGAGAGTATCGGTTACGGCACCGGCGTGTGACAAGCAGATCTACGGGAAAGGGCTGGATGGATATTTGATGGCGATAGACCATATATTGGCGCTGTATCCATAAAAGTTTTTGTCTTTTTTTGGGAAAGAGGTTGAAAAAAGAAACTTTATAGTATAAACTAAGTAGGAATTATATTTGTGAAAAATTAGGAGGATTGTTTTATGATATCAGCAGGTGATTTCAGAAATGGCATTACCATTGAGTTTGAAGGTAATGTTTATCAGATAATTGAATTTCAGCACGTAAAGCCTGGTAAAGGAGCAGCTTTTGTCAGAACAAAGCTGAAGAATATCATCAACGGAGGTGTGGTGGAGAAGACGTTCAGACCGACTGAGAAATGTCCGCAGGCACGGATTGACAGGAAAGATATGCAGTATTTATATTCCGATGGTGATCTGTTTAATTTTATGGATACAGAAACCTATGATCAGATTGCTTTGAATACGGAGACAGTAGGGGATGCACTTAAGTTCGTGAAAGAGAACGAGATGGTGAAGATTTGTTCCTATAACGGTAGTGTGTTTGCGATTGAGCCGCCTCTTTTTGTGGAATTGGAAATCACGGATACTGAGCCAGGCTTTAAGGGCGATACAGCAACAGGTGCTACGAAGCCGGCAATCGTTGAGACAGGTGCGAAGGTTATGGTTCCTTTGTTTGTAAGCCAGGGAGAAGTGATCAAGATTGATACTAGAACAGGGGAGTATTTGTCCAGAGTATAAATTTTTCTGTATATTTTGATCAGGATGCCTATAAGACAATAGCTGTATGCACGGCTGTTGTCTTTTTGTCATATAGGAAGCTTTTATAAATTTACTTTACGCCCGGAGAGAATGGGAAAAGAGGAAAAATGAATTTTAAAGAATTTACGGAAAAAATTGTCTTGTTAGTGAGGGAAAGATTGGGAGACACTTACGAGGTCACACTGACAAAAGTTCTTAAGAATAATGATATCCGGCTGACAGGGATTGTCATCATGAAGGAATCCGACAGTATGTCCCCGACGTTCTATTTGGAAGAATCGTATCGCCGATATCAGGATGGCGTTTCCATTCAGAAGATCATGGAAGAGATCATGGTATTGTATAAAGCGCATGCCTGTAGCCTAAAGGTGGATATGGATTTTTTCAGGGATTTTTCTTTGGTGGAAAACAGAATTTGTCATAAGATCATCAATTATGAAAAGAATCAGGAGCTGCTTGAGGATATTCCCTGGTTCAGGTGGCATGATCTTGCGGTCACATTCTATTATGTGATGGAGGAAGCAGCATTTGGAAGAGCGTCCGTTATGATCCATAACAATCATTTGGATATGTGGGGACAGTCTGCGGAGGAGATCTACCGTATCGCAAGGCGGAATATGAGATTCAGGATGCCGGATGTTCTGCTGCCTATGAATGAGGTGATGGAAGAGATGATGGGGACGAAAGTGAACAAAAGGGAGAGGTCTTTGTATGTCCTGACGAACAGGGATAAGCTTTTCGGCGCCTCGGCGATGCTCTACTCGGAAAAAATGAAACTATTGGCGGACAATCTGCATACGGATCTTCTGATCCTGCCGAGCTCCGTTCACGAAGTACTCCTTCTGCCGGATGACCATAAGAAGGAATACGACCATTATAGAAAGATGGTGGAGGAAGTGAATATGACACAGGTGGATCCGGAAGAGATCCTGTCATTTAGCCTGTATCGTTATAACAGAGAGAAAGCGGAGATTCAGAAGATTGAGTAAAACGCGGATGCGAAAGCAGACGCAAGAGTGTTTAAGCACGGGTTTTACAAATGCGGAAGTCAGGTTGGATGCTCTTTGAAGCGTCCAACCGCACAGGTGGATTTTTTTTCTACAATTTGTTTTATGTACTGGACAAAGGGGTCAGCTTGTGGTATGATAAGCAAGATGTAACAAAATCGTAACATTTCATACGATAGCTGGCACCCGTAGTCTAATGGATAAAACGTAGGCCTCCGACGCCTTTGATGCAGGTTCGAGTCCTGTCGGGTGCATTATATTGACACTCTTAAGAAAGGTTGTTTTACATGAATACGTCAAATAACAATATACAGGATTTTCTTAAGGCCAAGCTGGAGATTTTCCGGAACTGGCTCTTTCGACATTCCAAGGTTATCATGCCTGTTGTATTGGTGCTTTGTGTGGCGGGTACGGTTGCGGTGGCGATCAGTGCCAATAAGAGAAAGGTTGCAGAGGAGCAAGGAGCCGAAGTTTCAGAAGGAGTCGGCGTTGAAGTTGCAGATAATCTGATCGCAGTACCGGAGGTACCGTTACAGCAGGATGCGGTGCCGGAGATCAATGAGCTATTCAGTACTTATTATACCGCGATGGCGGAAGGTGATACCGATACTATGAGCAGGCTGGTGGATCATCTTGATGCCACGGAGATTTTGAGGGCGCAGGAAACAAGTAAGTATATCGAATCTTATCCGACTTTAGAAGTGTATACTAAAGCAGGGCCGAGGGAAGGCACATTTGTAGCATATGTCTATACGGAAGTGAAATTTAAAGATTATGAGAAGCCGATTCCGGGCATGCGTGTTTATTATGTATGTACGAATGAGAGCGGTGAATATTACATCAATGAGGATGGAGAAGAGAATGAAGCGGAACTCAACTATATCCGCGAGTTGAATCTTCAGGATGACGTGGTCGATCTGAACAACAAGACTGCAGTGGCATATAATAATATGTTGGCAGAAGATGAAGTGATGGCTGGCTTTATCGTGGATCTGAATGCAGAGATCGATAAGAACGTAGGGGAAGCTTTGGCGCGTGCAGAAGGCAGTTCATCTTCGGGTGAGACTGGTGATGCAGAAGGCGGAGAGCCTTTGGATGAGTTGGTTGGCGGTTCAGAGATGCCTGAGACGGAAGAACCTGCTGTCGTGGTAACGAAAGTCAAGGCGATCGATGTAGTTAATATCCGAACATCAGACAGTGAGACGGCAGATAAGTTAGGTAAAGCCGCAGTTGGTGATGAGTTTACACTTCTGGAAGAGAAGGGTAACGGCTGGAGCAAGATCAGCTATGAAGACGGCGAAGCATATATCAAGAGTGAATTCTTAGAACCGTCAGAGACGATGCAGGCAGATGCAGGCGCGACAGAGGAAACACCGGAAGAGACTGAGGATACTTCGGACGACGAAGAGACTGAGGATCAGCCGCAGGCGGATGAGAGCAGCACGGCCCAGACTACAGGAACGGTGACCGTTAAAGAGAATGTCCGTGTTCGCGCGTCGGCGAGTGAAAACGGCAAGAAGTTAGGCACAGCTTATGTTGGCGAGAAGTTGGATGTGATCATGAAGCAAGCTGACGGCTGGACGAAGATCAAGTATAATGGGCAAACGGCTTATGTGAAATCCGATTACGTGGAATAGCGTGAGAACATTGCATGTTTAGAAGAAAGAAATATTGGTAATGATAAAGAGTATGGGAATAGCCCGTACTCTTTTTTTGTCATATAAGAAATAATCATCTTGAACGACGGAGGTATGTGTGGTATGAAGCATGATGATGCAAAGATTTTGCAGGAGATACAGCGTAATACAGAAATGGGAATGACTGCGATCGAGACCATTCTTGATAAAATTGAGGATGATGAATTCTCCCTGCAGTTGTCGAAGCAGTCTCTGCGATATTCAGAGATTCATAATAAAGCATTGGATCAAATCCTGAATAAGGAAGGAGAGGTATATCATGGAAGCCAGATCAATGATCTGATGCTCAAGGGGAGCATACATGTAAATACTGCATTGAATATCAGCAAAGAACATTTGGCAGAGATGATGATACAGGGAAGCAACAGAGGGATCACTAGTATGTGGAAAGCATTAAGACATAATCAGTTGGCTGGAGATGATGCTGTTGAACTGGCAAAGGAACTGATGGATTTTGAGGAAAAAAGTATAGAGTGTATGAAAGAATACCTATAGTACAAACTATTTTGTATACAAGTATTTTTGGATTCCAGTATCATTGTACAATATGTCCAAAAAATGGAGGATATTACGCCGTGATTTTTACACGTTAATGTGATAAATTATATTGTAGTTTTTTCTAAAGCATACTATAATGGTACATGGAGTGAATGAAATACAGATTAAAGGAGGATATATAAGATGTCATATGTTGATGAGGTTTATGAACTGGTAGTTGCGAAGAATCCAGCACAGCCGGAATTCCATCAGGCAGTTAAAGAAGTCTTAGAGTCTTTGCGCGTCGTGATCGAGGCGGACGAGGAAGCATATAGGAAAGAAGCCCTGTTGGAGCGTTTGACAGTTCCGGAGAGAATCGTACAGTTCCGTGTTCCCTGGGTAGATGACAAGGGACAGGTACAGGTGAATAATGGATTTCGTGTACAGTTTAACAGCGCGATCGGTCCCTATAAGGGAGGTTTGAGATTCCATCCTTCCGTTAATCTTGGTATAATCAAGTTCCTGGGGTTTGAACAGATCTTCAAGAATTCCCTGACAGGACTTCCGATCGGCGGCGGTAAGGGCGGCTGTGATTTTGACCCCAAGGGCAAATCCGACAGAGAAGTAATGGCATTCTGCCAGAGCTTTATGACGGAGCTTTACAGACATATCGGAGCAGATACCGATGTTCCGGCAGGTGATATCGGTGTAGGTGGCCGTGAGATCGGTTTTATGTTCGGACAGTATAAGAGGATCCGTAATCAGTATGAAGGTGTGTTGACCGGTAAGGGCCTTACATATGGCGGCTCTCTTGCAAGAACAGAGGCGACAGGGTACGGTCTGCTTTATCTGACAGAGGAGATGTTAAAGTGTAACGGCAAGGATATCGCGGGCAAGACGATCGCAGTATCCGGCGCCGGAAATGTAGCGATCTACGCAATCCAGAAAGCGCAGCAGCTTGGTGCGAAGCCGGTTACCTGTTCTGATTCCACAGGTTGGATTTATGATGCGGAGGGAATCGACGTAGAGCTCCTGAAAGAGGTTAAAGAAGTGAAACGTGCCCGTCTGACAGAATATGCGGCTGCAAGACCGAGCGCAGAGTATCATGAGAAGAAAGCCGGTGAGCACGGTGTGTGGACAGTGAAATGTGATATCGCACTTCCTTGTGCGACACAGAATGAGCTTGATCTGGAAGATGCCAAGGCGCTTGTGGCTAATGGCTGCTTTGCAGTGGCAGAGGGTGCTAACATGCCTACCACGCTGGAAGCGACCGAGTATCTGCAGAAGAACGGCGTGCTGTTCTGCCCGGGTAAGGCATCCAATGCAGGCGGCGTAGCGACTTCAGCGCTGGAGATGAGCCAGAATTCTGAAAGATTATCCTGGACGTTTGAGGAGGTTGATTCCAAGCTGCAGCAGATCATGGTCAACATCTTCCACAATCTGGATGAGGCTTCCAAGAAGTACGGTATGGAAGGTGATTATGTGGCCGGTGCGAATATCGCAGGATTCTTGAAGGTGGCTACGGCGATGAAGGCACAGGGTGTTTGCTGATTTAAATGTTCTGATAGAATATAAGATGTTGAGAAGTCCTGTAAACGCAGTGTTTATGGGACTTTTCTTTATGGTGTGTCTGCAGTCCGAGACTTTCATAGATATTAAAAAGTATATTTATAGTGAACTTTTTCCACTTTGTAGTGGTCATATACAATGTAAGACGTTTTATGATTGGAGAAAACGCTATGAAAGATAGTGAATTGATTCAAAAAGTACATAGCGGAAATAAAGAAGCAGTCGGTATTATTATTGAACAATATTATGCGGATATTTATCGTTTTTGTCTATATATGGTTCAAACGAATGAGGATGCTTACGACATTGCGCAGGAAACTTTTTTAAAATTTATAAAATATGGAACTTCCTATAAACATCATAATCTCAAAGGGTATCTTCTGACTATTGCAAGAAATATTTGTTTTAATTATTTCCGGGATAAGAAAGAAAAAGCAAAAGCCGTCGAGTGGGAGGAGATCGATAAGATTCCAAGCCATAAGGATATGCTGACCGAGGCGGAGAATGCCATATATTTGAGAAATTTATTAAAGGAGCTTTCGCAGGATATAAGGGAAGTTATCATTCTTCGTATTTATGAAGAAATGAAATTTAAAGATATTGCAAAGATCATGGGGTGTAGTGTTTCTACAGCAAAGTCAAGGTTTCGATTAGGTATAGACCGGCTGAAAAAGTTAATGGAGAATGAGTATGAGGGATAGAGAAATAAAGGCTCTTTTTACAAAGGCAGATGAGCAGGTTCATGTTGATGAAATAAGAAAACAAAAGACCTACCATGCAATGATCGAGATATTGGAAGAGCAGAGAGCGCCAGTGATGTCTGTGAAAAATATTTTGTTTCATCAGTTTTGGTACATGGATAAATTGTTTTTTGCTGTTTATGGTGTTCTTATCTGTTTAGGAATCATTTCTATTACGACATTACAATATACTGGATTGAATCAGAATGGGATGATTACTGTATGTATGGTTGGAGCAGGTATTCTAAGTATAACTTCTATTGGTGTGATCGATAAATTGTTCTTTGGAAAAATGGCAGAGTTAGGAGAAAGCTGTTATTTCAATACAAAGCAATGCGTTGCTGCATGGCTGATACTGTCAGGTATGATAAACATTATGATATTGCTGTCTATGACAGGCTATCTGGGGTATCATTGGAAAGTGAAATTGCTACAGGTGGGACTGTATATTCTGACCCCCTATCTCATATCCAGCTCTATTGCATTGCAAATTTTATCTATGGAAACAAGGGGAAAAAGTTCAGCCTTATTTGGTATCAGTGCCATCTTTTTATCAATAAGTTATGTAGTGATCGCTTCGATTCCGAGAGCGCTTTTTGGAACAACTCTTTGCATATGGGCAGCAGCTTTTCTTGTGTCGGGATTTTTGTTTGTAGTTCAGATAAAGAAACTACTTAGTAAAATGGAAAGGGGAGAAGTGTTATGCACGAATTGAAGCTGATGGATGTACAAAAAAAGTACAAGGATAAAGAAGCAGTCAGAAAATTCAATTATACATTTACCAATGGTGTGTATGGACTGTTGGGAGAAAATGGTGCGGGAAAAACAACATTAATGCGATTGATCTGTAGTGTTTTGCAGCCGACAAGGGGAAGCATTTACTGCGATAATATTGAGATAACCGGTATGGGAGCAGAGTATCGTAGGTTATTGGGCTATTTACCGCAAGATTTTGGATATTATAGTGATTTTACCGGGGAACGGTTCCTGCGATATATAGCGGCATTGAAAGCACTACCGGAAGACTATGCCGACAGTCGTATTGACGAACTTCTGGATATGGTGGAGCTGAAGCATGTAAAAAAGAAAAGGCTGAAGACTTTCTCGGGCGGTATGATACGAAGAATAGGAATTGCACAGGCACTTCTGAATGATCCTGAAATCTTGATCTTAGATGAACCTACAGCAGGGCTTGATCCAAAGGAGAGAGTGCGCTTTCGCAATGTGATCAGCTCACTTGGAAAAAACAGGATGGTCTTACTGTCCACACATATCGTATCTGATATAGACTATATTGCAGACCGTATTTTGATCATGAAGAATGGAGAATTGATTCAAGAAGGAACGGAGAAAGAGATCACGGACAAGGTGGAAGGATGTGTTTGGAAGTGTATTGTTTCTGAACAAGAAGCAGAGCAGATAGCCAGTAGTTTCCTTGTAAGCAATATGAGAAATAGTGGGAAAAATGTCGAACTAAGAATTGTTTCAGAAAGACAGCCGGTAGCAGATGCAGAAAATGTGGAGAGTACACTGGAAGATGCATATCTTTATCATGCGCAAATAACATAATTCTATTGAGCGCAGAGTAGAATCTGAAATTCTGCTCGTGTCCCCAGCGCAAAGCGCTTCGGAATGGAGGTAAAAATGCGACTTTATAAGATGGAGCTTTTTAAACTTTTTACAAATAAAATATTTAATGTAGGAATGTTGGCTGCGACAGGATTGTTGTTTTTGTATTTTTGGTTTGCAGAGGTCGGCGGAGAAATAGCGACAGTGGACGGGAAGTTTTATTCCGGTTATGAAGCAGTGCAGATGAATCGGAAGGTCACGGAAGAATTTGAAGGCGATCTGACGGATGATAAAGTGAATCAAATAATTGAGAAATATGGTCTGCCTGCGAAACTTGAGGAAAATATGCCAGGGTGGAGAGACGGCAACTTCTTAAATGATCTTGTCACACGATACTTTACCGATGGTGCATGGGAAAATGGTGTACTTCCGACAAAAAGGTATTCTCTGGGGGAAACGGAATTGGGAAAAGCTTATGATGAAATGGGGGAAACACCTTATTTGGCATATACAACGGGATGGAAGGTATTTGTCGAAATGCTTCAGTTTGGATCGATCTTAGGTAGCATATTGATTATTTGCGGTGTGTCCACTATTTTTGCGGAGGAAAGCCAGACGAAAATGCTGCCATTAATCTTTAGCACGGAAGAAGGAAGAAGAAAAGATGTTCCTGCTAAAATTTTAGCTTCCTTTACGTTCACCATTTTCATTTATATGTGGTTTGTGTTGGTCAATTTTGCCTTATGCGGGATGATATATGGTTTGAAGGGATCTGAAAATATATCCTGGATGGTACTTTCTCAACCTATGCTTCAGCCTGTCTTATTTTTGAAATATCTGGGTATTTTATTGGCATTAGCTTTTCAGGCGCTTTTATCATTATGCGCTGTCACACTATGCGTTTCGGCATATCAGGAAAGTTCCTTTGGCGCAGTGATCGTTGCGGCTGTATGTTGGGGAATTCCCGCATTGATAAGGATGTTTTTCGGTGGGATCATATGGATTATAGTAGACTCTATGCCGATTTTTCTTGTTATGACGGGAAATGTAAATGACATATATGAGATATGGTATATTGTATGGGGAATAAATGCCTGTTTTGCCACAGGATGTTTGGTAAAAGGGCTGGTATCTTATAAGACAAAGCAATTTGCATAAAATAATTGGCTTATGCGCTGTGTCTATTTGATCAAAAGAATAGATAAAATGACCGCAGCTATGGCGCCGCTCAGCTTTCCGCATACCAGTGCAGGCAGAAGCGCGGGTTCTGCGGCGAGAGTGAAGCCTATGTGGGCGGCCAGCAGGCTGGCGCCACTTACGAGAAAAGCGCCGAGGGCAATCTTACCTTTCTGATCCATATCATGATACCCGGCAAGAGCGGGGAGGGCGCTAACCAGTCCGATGAGCATACAGGTCAGGCTTTGCGGGGCGATGCCAAGTTTGGAGCCAAGACGAGTGAAAGGCTTTGTCAGAAGACGGCGCAGCAGTTCCGCAACAGGCAGGCTTCCCAACATGACGATGCCGATGGAAGCGACAACGGCCATGGCGTCTTCGAGCGGGGCCATACCGGGCAGGAGCTGAAGACCACAGAGAAATTCAATTGCGGCAAGCATCAGGCCGATGGTGATCAGAGCTTGTATGCCGTCGGCCAGTATGCAAAAGCCCTTTACCATCTGCACCGGGATTTTCCACAGCCCGAGAAGAAGCAACAGTGCAGCGGCAAATACTGGCAGATTCTGGAACAGACATTCCGGAAGGGAAAGACCGGCCAGTATGCCGCCCACAAGCAGTCCCACTGGCATAACTGCCAGTCCCAGCATGATCCCTTTGGCGAAATGGGGTCTGTCTTCCGGCTGGATCATACCCATACCGACGGGAATGGTAAAGACCAGAGTGCAGCCGAAAATGGCTGACACCACGATACCGGCATAGCTGCCGATCCGGCTGTCCGCCGCCAGTTCCCCAGCCAGCTGGTAGCCGCCCATATCGATGGCCAGTATGCTGCCGAACATGGCCGGGTCTGCACCGATAAACTGATAGAGGGGAATGACCACCCGTCCCAGAACATCGGCCAGTACCGGAGCCAGGCAGATCATGCCGGCCATGGACAGAGCAGTGGAGCCCAGGAGCCGGAAGCCCTCTTCAAACTTGTTCCCATAGCCGAATCTGTTGCCGAGAAGTCTGTCTGTTCCGCCAAGTATGACGCCGGCGGACATGATGAGCATTAGTATCTGGTCCATTATCCTGTATTCCCCTCTCAATCGCTAATTTGTTATATACTGTATCAGAATCCCGGCGTAAAAGATTTCTGCATAGTATCTTCAATCTCCGCGATCGTTCTGGGTGTGATGGCGGAGAGGGTTTTTCTGTAAATTCTTTGCGTATAAGTTAGATATTTGTGTTATTATTGTATGGTGTGTCGTAGTGACACGATATGGAAAGGATATAATCTCATTTTATCATATCAGCGATAAGCGGCAAGAGGGGATTAAGAAATCAAGGAAAACAGTAAAGGAGATGACGGAGTATGAATACACAACTTATAATTGACTATTTATCTTCCCTAAGCATGAATAATGACCGTGAGTGGTATCACGCAAACAAGGACAGTTACAAGATGGCAAATGCGGAATTTGAGAAACTGCTGCAGGCCTTGATACTGGAAATCGGGAAATTTGACAGCAGCATTTTGCATAACGATCCCAAAGACCTTACGTTTAAGATCGTAAGGGACACCCGGTTCAGTCATGATAAGTCACCATATAATCCTGCGTTTCGCGCTCATATTTCCTCAAAAGGGAAATTGCCTGTTCCTGTCGGTTACTATCTTATGATAAAGCCAGGCGATCGATCCTTCCTGGGCGGCGGATTGTTTGCAGATATGTTTAAGGATGCGACAACGATGATACGGGATCATATTGCCCGGCATGGCGAAGAATGGGAAGAAGTGATTCATGAGCCGGAGTTTGAAAAGTATTTTACCGTACAGGGAACGGCGTTGAAGAATGTTCCGGCAGGGTATGATAAAGCACACCCGCAGGCAGAGTACCTGAAATTTAAGAGCTGGTATTTAGAGTACCCGCTAAAGGATGAAGAAGTGAAAGATGTAGAAGCATTTCTTGAAAGATCAGTGGCACTTTTCCGGATTATGAAACCTTTTAACGACTATTTGAACAAAGCGCTTGCAGATTTTCAAATGCCTACGAGATAAAGAGACGATCAGTGTGAAGTATATACCCGACCTGTCCGGCAGTCAGCCGAATAGGCCGGGTATCACTTTATACATTAAGCGGCTTTGGGATAGCCGGTCAAAGAAGTGTAAATACAGGCATATAATCGATGGGCGCATCCACGCTGACAACGCGGTTTCCTTCATAGACCGTACCTGTGGAAGTCAGCATCCAGCGGCCTTCCGGCAGATAGACATCGCGCCTGAATTCATGAAGGTGCAGGATCGGCGCTACCAGATACTTATCGCCGAACATATATTGATCCTGAAGCTCCCAGCATCTGGCATCCTGCGGGAACTCATAGAACATAGCCCGCAGCAGCGGGGAACCGTTCAAGTGTGCTTCCTCGAAGAGCGTTTTGATGTAATCACGGAGGGAGATGCGAAGATCATAATATTTCTTCATGATGGCATAGTTTTTCTCTCCGTAGCTCCACAATTCGTTGGGCTGTCCGGTGTGCAGGTAGCCGCCGCCCCAGTCACGGGTATCCAGCGGCGGGATGTTAAAGGGACCGCGGTCCCCATGCATCCGTAGTACCGGAGAATAAACGGCGAACTGATACCAGCGGATCAGCAGCTGCCTAAAGTCAGGATCGTTGACATCATCGGTCATAAAACCGCCGATATCGGTGGTCCACCAGGGAATGCCGGCCAGACCCATATTCAGGCCGCACTGCAGCTGATCGGCGAAGGCTTCAAAAGTACTGGGTACATCACCGGACCAGACCACGTTGCCGTATTTCTGGGAGCCGGCCCAGGCACAGCGCAGCAGATTGACTACCGATTTGTCCTTTTCCCTGTTCATTTCGTCGTAAAAGGTGCGGCTGAACATCTGCGGATAAAGATTGCCGATTTCGAGGGCAGTACCGTCGCAGTAGCGGTAGTGATCATAGTCATATACGCCGAAATCAGGTTCGGAGTTATCCAACCAGAAGCCGTCTATACCGTAGTCATAGTAGTTTTTTCGGCAGACTTCCCATACATACTTGCGGGCTTTTGGATTAAAGGCATCCACTTCCACGCAGTCGCCCTGGAAGTCGTAAGTCTGCGCAGCGCCCCGCTCTGTGCGGATCAGGAGCCCCTTTTCCAGCATGGGACCGAAATTTTCACTTCTGCGGTCCACAGAAGGCCACACGGATACGATCACCTTGATACCCATGGAATGCAGTTCGTCCACCATAGCCTTCGGATCCGGCCAGTATTTGGAATCGAATTTCCAGTCACCCTGCACGGTCCAGTGGAAGAAATCAATGACGATCTGGTCGATATGGATACCTTCCTTCTGATACTGACGGGCTACGGTCAGCACTTCATCTTGGGTTCGGTAGCGCAGCTTACATTGCCACAGTCCCATCAGGTCATCGGGAAACATGCCGGCTCGTCCGGTGACGGCAGTATAATTATACAGAATCTGTTTCGGGGTGTCTGCGGCGGTGATCCAGTAGTCCATCTCCTTGGTGGCATTCGCGATCCACTCGTAGTAGTTGCGGCCGAAAGTCACGCGTCCCACGGCCGGGTTGTTCCACAGGAAACCATAGCCCAGCGAGGATACGGCGAAGGGAACGGAGATCTGGGAATTGCGCTGTGCAAGTTCCAGTACGCAGCCCTTTAAGTCCATGCAGTCTTGCTGATATTGGCCCATGCCGAAGATTTTTTCTTCCCGGCGGCTTTCAAACTTAACATTCAGGGAGAATTCTGAACCACCGATAATGCCTTTCCATTCGCGGTTTATGATCTTCAGGCAGCGGCTCTCACGGGAGAGGGTGCCGTCGTAACTGCGGAAGTATTCGCGCAGGATCAGCTGGTCATCTTTATAGAAAGAGATGACGCCTGCGAAATTGACGACAGCCTTCAGTCTTCCGTTGGTGATGGTGGCAAGTTCACGCTTGTCGATGGTGCCGTCCCCGACCCAATGATCTTCTTCGGTGATGGTGATCTGGGTATCACATTGTACCGGGGGTTCCGTCAAAGCCCAATTATTGCCGGTGAAACGGGAATTGATGCGGGTGCGGACGCGCAGGGAATCCTGTCCCCAGGCTTCGATCAGGCCCTGTTCACCTTGATGATAGAATCGCAATGTACCGTTGTCATTTTCAAATCTCATGATAATCCTCCTCGTAAAGTGGTGTGTCCATGTTGCAGTGCGGTATTCCGGATTGCCGACACGATCATATAATGATATAATACTATTGTATAAGCTGTTAAACTACTTAAATACTATTGCATATTGATACTATTCTATTTTGTGACGCCGGATTGCTATAAAGAGCAGGACCGTCAACAGTGACTGGAGGAGGACCGGGTGTCAAACAGGGAAAAAGAAGAGAGAAGGCAGCACAGCACGTCTTTTATACCGTACAGTTATTATGAATGCAGGATTCCGCATTACTTCAGGAATGTCCCCATGCACTGGCACAGTGAATTTGAGATCAACTATATTGTACACGGGGAAGGAGAATTCATATGTGGTAACGACAGATTTGTTGCAGGGCAGGGGGAAATCCTGGTGCTGCCGCCTAATATGCTCCATGCGGCATACCCATCTGCGGGCGGCGAGCTGACTTATCAGGCGCTGGTCTTTCATCCGGTGATGCTGGGAGCCAACACGCATGACCGCTGTACGGCAGAGTGTATCCGCCCGCTTGTCAACGGGACAATGAGAGTGAGTGTGCGTATCGGTGAGGATGCCCGGCAGTATGTGCAGATGCGGGAGGCGGTGGAACAGATCTTCGCCTGTGTTACCGGCCTGCGGCCGTTGCCGGATCTGCTGCTTAAGAGTGAGCTTATGCGCATGTTCTGGCTGTTGGAGACGGATGAGACATGTCTGCGCCGGGAGGATGCAGGGATTGATTATTGTGAGACCATCCGTCCCGCGCTGGAATACATGGTCAAAAATTTCCGGGAAGATATTACGGTGGCGCAGCTGGCGGATCTTACGCATCTGAGTGAAAGCTATTTTATGAGCTGTTTTAAAAAGGCCGTGGGTGTCGGTGCTATCGGCTATCTGGCACAGCTGCGTATGAATGCCGCCTGCGAGGCGCTTGCCTGTACAAAAGAGCAGATTTCGGAGATAGCACTTGCTTGTGGATACAGTAATCTTTCCAATTTCAACAGGCAGTTTAAGAAGGTGACCGGTTTTGCACCGAAAACATACAGAGAGCAGAGTGCGCGACAATGGTCTGCTGACTTACTTGCGCTGCGCAGGCATTCTTCCTGAAAAGAGCAACGATGCCATGAAAGCGTATCACAGCTTATGAATGAAAATAGCGAGTTATATTTTCGCAGCAAGGTAGAGGGGCAGTGTTCAGAAAATAAACTGTACAAGCAGCATATAGCAGACTGTACCGCCGGCGATCGACCAAAGCATTTGGTGTTTCCATAGATGCAGTCCCACTACAACAAGTATGGCAGCCAATTCTGGCAGACCGTGGCTGCCTGATAAGAAGCTGACATTTTTGAGACAGTAGACGACCAGCATACCGAAGATGGCAGCCGGAAGCGCTTTTCCTAAATACTGTATGTACCCGGGGGTCGGCTTCCTGGAGGAAAACAGCAGGAAGGGCAGAAATCTTGTAGCCATGGTGCCGAGTGCACAGAGGGCGATGGTAATGACCTGTTGGGTTAATGTCATATCATGTCACCTGCCTTTTCAATTGGTTTGCGAAACAGGGTCAGCAGCAACAGGATGCAGACCATTGTGGGGATCAGGAAGGAATCCGGTCCGCAGATAAGAAGGCAGACTACGGAGGCAAGTACACCGATAACAGCGGTATAGTGTTTCTTTTCTTTGAGCCATTGTTCGAGAAAGATGACGACGAACATTGCTGTCATGACAAAATCCAGTCCTTCCGTATTAAAGGAGATCAGAGAGCCCAATACGCCGCCAAGAGCAGCGCCCGTCACCCAGTAGATCTGATCGTACAGGGTCACAAAGAACATGAACCAGCCGCGGTCTACATCTTCGGGGATTTGAGCAGAGCAGTTGATCGAAAAGCTCTCGTCGCACATGCCGAAAATAAGATAGATCTTTTTCAGGCCTGTACCCTTAAATTTATCCAGCATGGCGATTCCATAGAAAAGATGCCTGGCCTGTATCATCAATGCCATAATAAGGGTCTGCACCGGGGCAAAGGCAGAAAGCAGCATTTCCACCGCCACAAATTCCAGGGAGCCGCCGAAAATGGCCATACTCATGAACAGGGGGTAGAGAAAGTTGAAACCGGATACATTCATGTAGACACCGTAGGTTATGCCCAGAAACCAGAATCCTGCAAAGATCGGAATGGTAGGCGGGAAAGCCTGTCGGGCGGCCTGTCGTATCTTTTGTCTGTTTTGTCTGGAAGATAGATTATCATAGGAATTGTTATTCATAAGTACACCTCGGGGATGGCAAGTTTGGCACTTTAGGTATTTTAACATGGATTTTTGCAGGTTTCAATTATGAGAACGGTTTAGATGAGCAGGGGCTAATATTCATGGTGCCATTTAAGGAGAGCTGAGTTATTTTGAATGTTGCGGAAAGATGACACTAACTGTTATAATGAAACTGCAAACCAGAGGAAAAGAAGGTATGGCAAGATGAGTTCGTTTGTGGAATTTAAGGATGTGGGTAAGATATATCATATGGGTGAGGTCGACATCGAGGCGCTTAAGAATGTCAATTTTACCATCGAAAAGGGTGAGTTCTGTGTTGTGGTGGGTGCTTCCGGCGCGGGCAAGACGACGATCCTGAATATATTAGGGGGTATGGATGGTCTGACTTCCGGCCAGGTGTTATTGGACGGAAACGAGATCTCTGCCTATAACAAAAAGCAGTTGACAGCTTACAGACGGTATGATATTGGATTCGTATTTCAGTTCTATAATCTGGTGCAGAATCTGACGGCTCTTGAGAATGTGGAGCTGGCGGCACAGATCTGCAAGAATCCTCTGGACGCCGGGACGGTGCTTGAGATGGTTGGTCTAAAGGAGCGGGAGAACAATTTTCCGGCGCAGCTTTCCGGCGGAGAGCAGCAGAGAGTAGCGATCGCCAGAGCACTGGCGAAGAATCCGAAGCTGTTGCTCTGTGATGAACCAACGGGTGCGCTGGATTATAACACCGGCAAGGCTGTCTTGAAACTTCTGCAGGATGCCTGCAGGAAGAAAGGAATGACAGTAGTAGTCATTACGCATAATCAGGCGTTGACTGCCATGGCTGACCGGGTCATCACGGTGAAGAGCGGGACTGTGTGGAAGATGGAGATGAATGAGCATATTGTTCCGGTAGAGGATATTGAGTGGTAGAGTATTGTAATGATCCGGTCTTAGGTAATGAAGACTGAACCGGTGCAGAATACTTATTGCAGGAGTCAGATCTATGAGCAACGGAATGTTCAAAACAACGATCAGAGAGATAAAGGGAAGTCTTGGACGTTATATGGCGATTCTGGCGATCGTAATGCTGGGGGTAGGATTGTTCATGGGATTGAAGACGACTACTCCGGCTATGATCATTACGGAGAACGACTATCTGGCCGAACAGGATTTCTTTGATTTTCGGCTGCTGTCCACGGTGGGATTTGATGAAGAGGCTGTGTCGGAAGTCTTGGCGTTGAATGAGATAGCTGATGTGGAAGGGGCAGTATCGGTTGACGTACTTTGTTCTTTCGGGGAAGGCAATGAGTCGGTCTATAAGATTCACACGCTGCCGGAGAAGATCAACCGGGTAGTAGTGACTGCGGGTAGAATGCCTGAGACTGCGGACGAATGTCTGCTGGATGCAGCTCTGTATGGGGAGGAAGCACTCGGCAGTCAGATCACCGTGACGGACAGTAATGAGGAAGATACATTGGAGATGTTTCAGGAGCGTACGTTTACGGCGGTGGGTATCGTGCGTTCTCCTTATTATATTAATTTTGAGCGGGGGACCACTTCGATCGGTGACGGCAAGATCACCGCGTTTCTTTATGTGCAGGAAGAGGCATTTGACTGTGATTATCTGACAGAAATATATGCCACGACCAAGCTGAAATATAAAGTGTACACGGATGAGTATGAGGATTACATTGATGGATTGCAGGGGAAGATAGAGGACATCGCCCATGATCTCACTGTGAAGCGGTATGAATGGGTCATTGTGGAAGCGCAGGATAAGATTGAAGAGGCGCAGACAGAACTTGATGATAAAAGAACAGAGGCCAGGGAGGAATTGGATGACGCCTGGCAGAAGATCCTGGATGGTGAGCAGGAACTTGCGGATGGGGAACAGGAGATCTTGGACGCTGAGAAGAAGATCGCAGACGGCGAGCAGGAGATCGCGGACGGGGAACAGGAACTGATAGACGGTGAGCAGGAGATCGCGGATGGCGAGAAAGAGATCGCGGAGAAAGAACCTGAACTTCTGGATGCAGAGAAGGAAGTCAGTCTTCATGAATGGGAGATTTTTGCCAATGGACAGGAGCTTCTGATTGCCAGAGATAAATTGGAACAGGGCAAGCGTGAGCTGGAGGAGAAGTCCGCCAAGCTGCATGAGCAGGAAGCGCAGGTACTTGAGAAAGAAGCAGAGCTGAAGGAGAAAGAAGCACAGCTGCGTGCCCAGTTGGAGGCTCTGCCCGGCCAAAAGGAAGAGCTGGAGAAGAAGGAAGCAGAGATCACGTCCGGACTGGAGCGGTTGGAGCAATGGTATGCTTATGCGCTTTCGCAGGCGCCGGATGAAGAGTCGCGGAATGCAGTTACGGCGGAATATGAACAGAAAAAAGCGGAACTTACGGCGGCGCTTGCACAGATTTTATCCATGAAAGCAGAGCTTGAACAGGGAATTGAGCAGGTGCAGAGTGGTCTGGCACAGATACAGGCAGGCCTGGCACAGATACAGGCGGGAAAAGGTGAATTTGAGGAAGGAAAACGTCAGATCACAGAGGCAATGGAGGAGATTGCCTTTCAGGAGCAGCTTCTTTTGGAAGCGGAGGCAGAGCTTATGTCTGCCGAGGAACAGGTAAAGCAGGCCCGGAACGAACTGGAGGATGGAAAGGCGAAACTTGCACAGGCGAAGCTTGATTTAGAAGAGGGCAGAGCCGAATTGGAACAGGGCAAGCTTGATCTGGCGCAGGCCAGAAGGGATGTGGCAGATGCGAAGGTGGAGCTGGCAGAAGGAAAGGAAGATCTGGAGGAAGGAAAAGCCGAGCTTGCAGATGCAAGAATAGAATACGCGGATGCGGAGAATGAATTTGAGGAAGAGGTCGCGGATGCGCAGCGTAAGATTGATGATGCGCGAGAAGAACTGGCTAAGATCGGGGAGCCGGATGATTATGTGTTGACCAGGGATACGAATATCGGTTATGCCTGTTATGAGAGTGATTCCAGTATTGTTGCGGCTATCGCCAATGTATTTCCCGTATTTTTCTTCCTGGTGGCGGCGTTGATCTGTATGACGACTATGAACCGGATGGTGGAGGAGCAGAGAACCCAGATCGGTGTGTTAAAGGCTTTGGGATACGGTAATGCAGCGATCATGGGAAAATATCTGTTTTATGCCGGTTCGGCAGCGACAGTCGGTGCAGTGTTTGGCTGTGTGGTCGGTACATGGCTGTTTCCGCGTGTTATCTGGATGGGATACGGCATTATGTACAGCATGGGTGACATTCAGTATTATTTTGATATTCCGATGGCTCTGCTTTCGCTTGCGGCAGCGCTTTTGTGTTCCATGGGGGCTGCATATTTTTCCTGCAGACATGAACTGCAGGGGGTGCCGGCCGGCCTGATTCGCCCGAAATCGCCAAGAAGCGGGAAACGCATCTTCTTAGAAAGAATCCCGCTGATCTGGAGCCGGCTGAAATTTCTGCACAAGGTTTCAATCAGAAATATTATACGGTATAAGAAACGGTTCTTTATGATGATCCTGGGAATAAGCGGCTGTACCGCGCTTCTCCTTACCGGATTTGGTGTCAAGGATTCGGTGACGAATGTGGCAGATATGCAGTACGGTGAAGTGCAGACCTATGATATCGGGATTACTTATTCAGATAGGATACAGGATTCGGATCGGGAGGAAATGCTGCGGAGGGCAGGAGATCTGCTGGCGCAGACGACATACCACCACGAAGAGAGTGTGGAGCTTGAATTTGGCGGAAAAGTTAAATCCATTTATTTGGAAGTGCCGGAGGATGTGGAAGAAATGGGAACATTTCTGAATCTGCATACGACGGCGGGAGAATCCATTGCTTATCCTGGCGAGGGAGAGGCAGTACTGACAGAGAAAGTGGCGAAGAATCTGGGGATACGAGTAGGAGATCAGGTAGTCTTCCGGGATAATGACAGGAATAGCTTCACGGTGCGGATAGCAGGGCTGTGCGAGAATTTTGTCTATAATTATATCTACATTAGTAAGGAGACCTATACCGGGCAGAGGGGTGTAGAGCCGGAATATAAGAGCGCATACACATTGGTGCAAGACGGTGTGGACGTTCATGAGGCAGCAGCAGTGTTATCAGATATGGATAACGTGCTGGCGGTCTCTGTCACGGTAGATATGCGGCAGCGTATCGCGACTATGATGGAGAGTATGGACTATATTGTATTCCTGATCATTGCCTGTGCCGGGTGCCTTGCCTTTATCGTGCTGTACAACTTGACGAACATCAATATCACGGAACGCATTCGGGAGATCGCGACGATCAAGGTCTTAGGGTTTTATGCCAGGGAGACGGCTGATTATGTATTCAGGGAAAATCTGGTTCTGACTGCTATGGGAGCAGTGGTAGGACTTATTCTTGGAAAAGGACTACACAGTTTTGTCATGTATGAGATCAATATTGATATGATCTCTTTTAAAACTATGGTCGCTCCGCTCAGCTATTTGTGGAGTCTGCTGCTCACTTTTGTCTTTGCCATGCTGGTGAACGGAGTGATGTACTTTAAGTTGGAGAAGATCAATATGGCGGAGTCGCTTAAGTCCATAGAATAAGGAATGTCGCATAGATTTGGTTTGTTGAAACTGCAGCGTGTAAATAGTATACTATAACAGATTAAAAATGAGAGGGAAATATTTGAGCTAACTCTCTTTTTAGTCCTCCCTTTTGCGAAAAGTGTACTTGCTGAATGTACTACTATTTGCATAAGATGAGTTGGGATTGACAGGAGGAAAACTTATGGATCGATTTAAAAAAATTTATGATCAGGGAATGTTAGAAGTTCTTGAAATTTGGGTCGATGTAGAGACGGGCGTAAACTATGTGTTTCGCAGGAGCGGGAATGCAGGAGGTTTAACGCCGCTACTTGATAAAGAAGGAAAGCCGGTAATAACACCACAGTAGTAAATTTGTGAAACACTTTTTCAAAAGGGAGACGTATGATAAAAAGTAGATAAGTCATTGCTCTTGCACGTAAACAGGGGCAGCATAGTTTGTAGAAAGGATATTACCGGTATGGGATGTTTGGGAAATTTAATCTGGTTTTTTTGTGGAGGGATCTTGCAGGGACTGTCATGGACACTTGCCGGTCTGCTGTGGTGTATAACGATCATCGGTATTCCGATTGGCCGACAGTGCTTTAAATTTGCTTCCGTGGCGTTCTTTCCTTTTGGAAAGGAAGTACAATATGGCGGTGGGACCATATCGCTGCTGGCGAATATCGTGTGGCTGATCGTCAGCGGGATTCCACTGGCAGTGGGTGCGACAGTGAATGGTCTGCTGCTTTGTATAACGATCATCGGTATCCCTTTTGGCCTGCAGTGTTTTAAGATCGCAAAACTTGCACTGATGCCGTTTGGTGCGACGATCGTGAGAAATAGTTGAGCATGTGAAACAGCTGATCATGTGTGGCCGAATGGGGCAGTATATTTTTCATGCGCGGAAACTATCTTTTTGTTGACTGGCAGCGTTATATTGATAGAAAGAGCATTTCAGGAGATGAAATACAGAAGCAGGATGCACGAATAGAAGGCAAAGGTAGAATGCAGAAACAGAGTGCAAGGGCCAGTACTTACAAAGTGAGGGGATGTCCGGTATGGACAGAGATTTCTTGCTTGTGCAGAAGATGCGCATGGGAGACGAAAAGGCGATTGAGATTTTTGTGGAAAAATATTATCCGCGGATCTTGTCCTATTGTCAGGTACATATCGGGGATCATGGTTATGCGGAGGATATGACGCAGGAAACTTTTGAGCGGTTTTTCGGTCGTTGAAGCAGTATAAGCATTATGGAAAGGCGGCGAATTATCTGTATGTGATCGCTGCCAACGCATGTAATGACTATCACAGGAAGTATAAGGAGATCGTGACTGAGACGATGCCGGAGCAGGTGGATATGCGTGCGGACAAGGCAGAGGAACGGTTGGATGTGCAGATGGCTTTTAAGCGGCTGCCGGAGGAGGTGCTTGAAGTTGCTGTGCTCTATTTTCTGCAGGAACAGAAGCAAAAGGATATCGCGGTGATGCTGGGAATCGGGCTGCCGCTTGTAAAGTACAGGATCAGACGGGCACGGGAATTGCTGGCCGGGTATTTGGGAGACGGGGGATAATGTTTTCCTGCATAACGGCCGCCTTGAAGTGCTATAGTTAACGATATTAGAAATTTCGTTTTCGGCCTTGCAGGAGCTACCTTATATGGCTCCTGCAAGAGCTGGAAACAGAAATTTGTTATGCCACTTACTATATATTTAAGGAAAGTGACGAGTGCTAGACAAGCAGTCAGAAAGCGAAGAAGAAAGACAGGATTGATCAAAAACGGAAGGAGAATTATTATGGCCAGTGTATACGACAGGGCGGATATTTATGATCTGCTGGAGGATGAAAGCAGATACGAGGCATACAGAAAACATTGGGAGATTGTATTGCAGGACAAACCGGTGAAAACGTTTCTGGATGTGAGCATCGGTTCCGGTAATGTGACGTTGCCGTTGGCGGAGCTGGGCGTTCGTCTGTACGGTTCCGATCTGAGCGAGACGATGTTAGCGCGGTGCAGGCAAAAGGCACAGAAGAAAAATGTGGATATAGAAGTGAAGTGCTGCGATTTCCGCTCGGTTTCCGAACAGTTTTCGGAGAGATTTGACTGTGTCGCCAGCACGGGAAATTCGCTGCCTTATGTGAGCAATGAAGATGTCCTGGCGACGCTTGGGCAGATGGACCGGCTGGTAAACCCGGGCGGGTATCTGTATTTTGACGTGCGAAACTGGGATAAGATCCTGCGGGAGCGGAACAGATTCTATCTGTACAACCCGTTTTTTGACGGGGATACGAGGGTCAATCTGATCCAGGTGTGGGATTATCACGAAGACGATTCGATGACGTTCCACCTGCTCTATACTTTTGAGAAGGACAACAGGATCTTCCAAAAGGAGAAATTCGAGGAGCATTACATTCCGGTCAAAAGAGAACTGCTGTTGCATAAGCTGAAGGAACTGCGCTATGAAGATATTAAGATCATGAACTTTCCGGCGTGTGTGCAGAGGGAGGATGTGGATGAGGCAGACTGGTATTGCGTGATCGCGAGGAAGGGCGAGTGATATTTCATTATAATCAAAACTATAATCAAAAAGATCTGATATTGGAGAACCTCTGCGGTCTG
>CAMWLJ010000033.1 GCA_947175055.1 uncultured Lachnospiraceae bacterium
ACGGCGGCGTCGGCAATATCGTGTACAAGAAAGACAGAGTGTGGAAGACGAAGGGCTGATCCAGCTGTTTTGCGGATTAAAAAGAGGGCTGTTGTGTCATGACAGATTGACACGACAGCCCTTATCACGTGGCATCAGGAAGACAGCTTTGAGATTCAATCCCAGCCCATTCCAAGTCACCTTTGACGAAGGGACGGATGCCTGAAACAAAAAGCGGAATCCTTTTTTGACAGGGTAAAAACCAGCGTGCTATACTTTTTATTAAGGAAAAATGTGACAGAGTAAAGGAGTGTGATGAGCAGATGGATCAAAAATGGACCAAAACAGAGCAGGATGGCTACATTCTGATCGAAAATGAAGGCGGACAGACACTGGGACTTGCCGCGGACAGCAAGGTCAAGGTTCTGACGGTGGACGGTTATGCTTTTAAGGACTTCCTGGGCACAGGAGAGTTGGCCCCTTATGAGGACTGGCGGCTTTCTTACGAGGAGCGGGCCAAAGATCTGGCGCAGAGAGTATCCATAGAGGATATTGCAGGGCTTATGCTGTACAGCGCGCACCAGCTGATTCCGGCAAAAGGGCCGAGAGCGGCAGTGTTTGGCGCGACCTACGGTGGTAAGAGCTATGAGGAGAGCGGGGTGGATCCCTGGGAGCTGACAGACCAACAGAAAGAGTTTATAGTCAAGGACAGAGTGCGGCATGTCCTAATCATGGGACTGGAGAGCACGGAGACGGCGGTACGCTGGAACAATAAGCTGCAGGCACTTTCAGAGAACTCCGGCTTCGGCATTCCGGCGAACAACAGCTCGGATCCGCGGCACGGAGCAGGTTCCACAGCAGAATACATGGGCGTGACCGGGGAATCGATCTCTAAATGGGCCAACGGTATCGGGTTGTCCGCGTCCTTTGACCCTGCGCTTGTGAAGGAATTCGGGGAGATCGCTGCCGCCGAATATCGTGCGCTGGGGATCACCACCGCGCTTTCCCCGCAGATCGACCTGGCGACGGAGCCCAGATGGATGCGCTTCGCGGATACCTTTGGTGAGCACACGCAGATGACGATCGATATGACGAAGGCATACTGCGACGGTTTTCAGACGACGAAGGACAGCGAGACGGGCTGGGGTAAGGACAGTGTGAACACGATGGTCAAGCATTTTCCGGGCGGCGGTACTTGTGAGGGCGGCCGGGATGCTCATTATGCTTATGGGAAGTATGCGGTCTATCCGGGCGGAAATGACAAGGAACATCTGAAACCGTTCACGGAAGGTGCTTTTTCCCTGGATGGAAAGACAGGCAAAGCCAGCGCGGTAATGCCTTATTACACGATCTCTTACGACTTGGATCAGAAATACGGGGAAAATGTCGGAAACTCCTTCAACAAGTATCTGATCAATGATCTGCTCCGGGAGGAGCTTGGTTACGAAGGGGTAGTCTGCACGGATTGGGGCATCACCCATGATATCGGCGAGGCAGAGGAAACATTTGCCGGAAAATGCTGGGGCGTGGAAGGACTGACGGAAGCAGAGCGGCACTGTAAGGCGTTGGAAGCGGGCGTGGATCAGTTCGGCGGAAACAACGACGGGGAGCCTGTGATGGAAGCTTATCGGATGCTGTGTGAGAAATACGGCAAGGATGCAGCGGACGCCCGGTTCAGACGGTCTGCGTACAGACTGCTTCTGAATATATTCCGGACGGGATTATTTGAGAATCCTTATCTTAATCTGGAGGAGTCGCTGCGTACCGTCGGGTGTCCTTCTTATATGGAAAAAGGATACCAGTCCCAGCTGAGATCGGTGACCCTGCTGAAGAATAAGAATAATGTACTGCCTTTGAAAGAGGGCATCAAGGTTTATATACCGGACAGATTTATCAAGTCTCATATGAGCTTTATGAGTACCCCCACCGGCGATCGGACGATGGTTTCGGCCGGAAAACAGGCGGCGGCAGAATATTTTACGGTGGTAGATACACCGGAGGAGGCCGATGCGGCGCTTTGCTTCATAGAATCCCCGATCTCCTGCGGTTATGATCCGGAAGACAGGAAGACAGGCGGCAGTGGGTACGTGCCGGTGACATTACAGTACCGCCCTTATCAGGCAGTGAGCGCGAGACAACCCAGTCTGGCAGGCGGAGATCCGTTGGAAGAATCCGCGGACCGCAATTACCGTGATAAGTGGAACAGCGCCGCCAATGAAGCAGACCTCGATCTGGTAGAAGAGATGCACAGACGGATGGGCGATAAGCCTGTGATCACGATCGTTGCCCTGAAGAATCCCACGGTGATGAGCGAACTGGAACCATGTACGGATGCGCTTCTTGTGGAGTACGGTGTCAGTGCGCAGGCGGTTTTGGACGTGCTCACCGGAAGATTTACGCCCCAGGGTCTGCTTCCCATACAGATGCCTGCAAACATGGAGACTGTGGAGAAGCATCAGGAAGACGTGGCATTTGACATGGAATGCTACCAGGACGAAGAAGGACATATCTATGATTTCGGATTTGGCATGAACTTTGACGGTGTGATCGCAGACGTGAGAGTCGGCAGATATCATAAATAACAGATATTTTGTGTTAAGGAATGTATTTACTATAGCGTCGTGATCCCGTGAGGGAAAGCGGCGCTATATTCGTACGCGGAAGTCAGTCAGGTTGGGTGTAAAGTAACAGTTCAGCCCTCATCATTCATAAAAGCGTCTGCTGCGCAGCCGACGCCGCTTTGCGGCTCATATTTAAACGAACTATGTTCGTTTTTTCATTATGAGGGCGCTTCGCTCATAAAATACTCTGCAGCCCGTGTTCTGTGTGCAAGCGCCCACACAGTCTACAGAGTACTTTATGGCTGAACTGTTACGGTGTAAATATAAAATATGTATTTAAGCTTGACAGATAGAGTTAGTGTATGCTAACCTATATTTGGCAATGAAGTTAGAATATACTAACTACGAGAAAGCAGATATAAAGTAAGAAAGGAGATGTGTAGTATGCCATTGACATTGGCAAAAGCAGGGGAACCGGCTCGGATCAAGAAAGTGGGCGGAAAGGAAGAGACGAGACGATTCTTAGAGAAGCTGGGTTTTGTGACAGGCGCTGCGGTGACGGTCGTCTCTACAGTGGGAGGCAGCCTGATCGTGAATATCAAAGATTCCAGGATTGCCATTGGCAGGGATATGGCTGCCCGTATTATGGTGTAGTTTTTTTATGACCAGGAGTAAGTTATAACTAACTCAATTGAAAGCAGAGAAGTGAAGGAGGAGACGATGAAAACATTAAAAGAAATATCCTGCGGAGAAACCGTGACGGTGAAGAGGCTGACCGGAGAAGGGCCGGTCAGGAGACGGATCATGGATATGGGCATTACAAAAGGGGTTCATGTCTTTGTGCGTAAGGTGGCGCCGCTGGGGGATCCGGTGGAAGTGACAGTGCGGGGCTATGAATTATCTCTGCGCAAAGCGGATGCGGAGATGATAGAAGTCGAGTAGAGGTATAACTTATACTTTTTCTGAGACAGAAGCGGACTTGATCCGTGCACAGCCGGCAGAAGTTAAGCCGTACAGGCAGGTGCAGGAGAGATTTTGAGAGTCTGCGTGATAAGAATGGAGGATAGAAGAGTTTACAACGCTTCGGAATGGAGGATAGAAAGAATGGCAATTAAAATCGCACTTGCAGGGAATCCGAACTGCGGTAAGACAACGTTATTCAATGTGTTGACCGGTTCCAACCAATTTGTAGGAAACTGGCCGGGTGTTACGGTGGAGAAAAAGGAAGGCAGACTCAGAGGAAACAAGGATGTGACGGTCACGGATCTGCCGGGTATCTATTCCCTCTCACCTTATACGCTGGAGGAAGTGGTGGCAAGAAATTATCTCATCAGTGAAAGACCGGATGTGATCTTAAACATTGTTGACGGCACGAATATCGAACGGAATCTGTACTTGTCTACGCAGCTGATGGAGCTGGGTATTCCGGTGGTGATAGCGATCAATATGATGGATCTTGTAAGCAAGAACGGCGATCATATTTCCACCGATAAGCTGAGCAGGTGCCTTGGCTGCGAGGTCATTTCAATCTCTGCCCTGAAAGGTACGGGCGTTCAGGAAGCGGCAGACAGGGCAGTCAGAATCGCTGGCAGCAAAAGCCAGGCGGCAGTGCACAGATTCGATGACGGTGTGGAGAGCGCCATTCGTAATGCAGCCGGGATGCTGCAGGGTGTGGCAGAGGAACAGAGGAGATTCTTTGCCATTAAATTATTGGAAAAGGATACAAGGATCGGAGAGCAGATAGAACAGCAGATGGGACGGGTGCCTGATATAAGCGGTGAGATCAGGACTTTGGAGGAGGTGTTTGACGAGGATACGGAGAGTATCATCACCAATGAAAGGTATAGATATATTGCGGCTGTTATTGCTGAGTGTGTGGTCAGGAACAGACACAATACATTGACGATTTCGGACAAAATTGATAGAATCGTGACAAACAGATGGCTGGCGCTGCCGGTCTTTGCACTGGTGATGTTTGTCGTCTATTATCTGTCGGTGACGACAGTGGGCGGTTTTCTGACGGATTGGACCAACGATGTACTTTTCGGAGAGATCGTCCCGCCTGCAGTGGAAAACATCCTTGTAAGTCTAGACTGTGCTCCCTGGCTGCAGGGACTGATCCTGGACGGTATGCTGGCCGGCGTAGGAGCGGTTCTCGGGTTTGTACCGCAGATGCTTGTGCTGTTTCTTATGCTGGCGTTTCTGGAGTCCTGCGGGTATATGGCGAGAGTGGCTTTTATTATGGACCGGATCTTTCGGAAATTTGGGTTGTCGGGCAAATCTTTTATCCCGATCATGATCGGTACGGGCTGCGGTGTCCCGGGTATCATGGCTTCCCGTACCATCGAGAGTGACAGAGACCGGAAGATGACGATCATGACGACCACTTTTATCCCCTGTGGTGCGAAACTGCCGATCATCGCCCTGATCGCGGGCGCATTCTTCGATAATGCCGGCGCGGTGGCGTGGGGCGCATGGCTGATCGGAATCGGGGCGATCATCTGCTCCGGCATTATCCTGAAGAAGACGAGAATGTTTGCGGGCGATCCGGCCCCCTTTGTGATGGAACTTCCGGCTTACCATATGCCGACTGCGGGTGCGGTCTTGCGCAGTATGTGGGAACGGGGCTGGTCCTTTATCAAAAAGGCAGGGACGATCATTCTTCTGTCCACTGTCGTACTCTGGTTTCTGATGCGTTTCGGCTGGACAGAAGGCAGATTTGGCATGCTGTCGGCAGAACAGCCGGATTCCAGCATTCTGGCGAAAATTGGCAGCGCGGTGGCATGGATCTTCACACCCCTTGGCTGGACGCAGGCAGGGGAAGGATGGAAGATGGCAGTGGCGGCGGTCACCGGTCTGATCGCAAAGGAGAACGTGGTGGCGACTTTCGGGATGTTGTTCGGCTTTGCAGAAGTTGCCGAGGATGGCGTCGAAGTGTGGGGTAGCCTGGCGGCGGTAATGACGCCGGCTGCGGCTTTTGGATTCCTGGTATTTAACCTTCTGTGTGCGCCCTGCTTTGCGGCTATCGGCGCGATCAGGCGGGAGATGAACAACAGAAAGTGGTTCTGGTTTGCCATCGGCTATCAGACGGCATTGGCCTATGCGGTGTCGATGTGCATCTATCAGATTGGTACACTGGCGGCAGGCGGTGGAGTTGGAATTGACACGATCGCGGCATTTGTGCTGGTGGCCGGTTTCCTGTACCTACTGTTTAGGCCGCACAGAAAGATGGAAATGGTGATGAAATGGGATTGAGATCATAAGGAGATGACGATATGGGAACAGTAGTTGTGTTGGCGGTCGTGGCAGGCGCTGTGGCACTGGCGGTCCGCAGCATGATCAAGACTAAGAAGGCAGGCAGATCGATCCAATGCGGCGGGGACTGCGGACGCTGTGGCGGCTGTCACTAAATGATGAGAGTTGAACGGATCGGAAGAGTGTATTTAGACACAGAACAGGCGGTTTTTGGGCGGTGCAACTGTCGGTTGACAAATTTCCAAGTGCCATATATAGCTTTCTTAGGTTCTTTTGGGGTATAAAAGGGGTATAAGAAGAGTGGCGTGGAGAGATTTTCTTAAGTATGTGCAAAACATCTGTATGACGTTGCCGAAGAAGATCCGAGGTATTACGCGGAAAGGGGAATATTATGACACTTGGAGAAAAAATTTATGCACTCAGGATGCGGGAGGGACTTTCGCAGGAGGCCTTCGGGGAGAAACTGGGAGTGTCCAGACAGTCCGTTTCAAAGTGGGAGACAGATCAGTCTGTCCCGGAATTGGATAAGATCGTGATGATCAGTGACCTGTTTGCAGTCAGTACCGATTATTTATTGAAGGAATCTGCCATAGAGGAGCAATGGACACTGCGGCAGGAGGCTTCGGGTACGGAGCGGGATGCCGATACAGTCAAGGCGCGTGAGATAGTAAAACAGGGATTTTCTTATGAATATAAGAGTAAGAGAAGTTGGCGGGGGCTGCCCCTTGTGCATGTCAATTTAGGATTGGGGAGACGGGCGAAGGGCGTGATCGCCATCGGGCTGACCGCGAAGGGGATCGTTGCCATCGGATTGGCAGCCCTGGGTGTGATCACGGTGGCGCCGATTGGGATCGGTCTTCTTTTCTCTGCAGGGATGGTAGCGATCGGCGGTATCGCGTTGGGAGAATTCGCATTTGGCATTGTGGCCATGGGCGCTGTCTGCGTTGGCCTTTTCTCTATGGGTGCGCTGGCGGTGGGGCAATTTTCTTTCGGTGCTATAGCCATCGGGCAGCAGGTAGCAGTGGGCGATGTGGCTAGGGGCGATATCGCGCTGGGATTCAGCGAGGCGACAGGAACCGTTTTCCAGCAGGTCACGGGCAGACAGGGCGGCTTCGATTCGCAGGAGGTGTTGCGGGTGATCGATGAGAACGTGTCCGGGGGATGGTTTTTCTTTAAAGAGTGGATCAAGGCAATGATCCGCATTGCGGCGTATTAGGAGGTGCCGGAAATGGTTGGAATGATTGGATCGATCGGAACGTTGTTGCAAAACTTTATCGTGCCGTTTGTGATGATCCTGGTGGGAAATATGCTGCGGAAGCATCCCGTGGCCGATATGAGATCGCATAACGGATACAATACGCCGGTCTCAAGGAGGTCCCAGGTTCATTGGGACTATGCGCAGAAGATCGCGCCGGAGATTTTTATCCGCCTGGGTAAATATCTGCTGGCTGCAGAGGCCGTTCTGAATGTTGCCCTGCTGCTTGCGCGGGTTTCTGTAGGCTGGGCGTTGGGGATTGGCGGAGGGATCGGTATTGTAGTTCTGATCGGGGGATTCTGCTATACCGATTTAAAGATCGAGGAACATATGCGCGGGGAAGATGCATCGTGACAGGAAGAGCAGGTGGTCAACTTTTTGATACCGCATTCGGAGAGAACATCAAATAGAAAAGGAGCCGGCCGATATGGAGTTAAGATCCATCCGGCCGGCTCTTGTGTTCCTGCTTCAGTTGAAAGAATCGGGACTTTCGTATTTATGGGGGCTTGTGCAGTAACCGTCTTGATAGAGAATGGTCATATACAGGGTGGTTTCACCGTTTGACACTTTAACATAGCACACACCGTCTTTAAACTGGTCGGTGATGTCGATTTCCTGATCGTAATAATATACCCAGACGCTGCCGTCTTCCCGATAGTCTACTTCGGGCTGGTTCAAATGCTCTATGATCTCCTCTTCTGTTAACGAACGCTCGGTGCCATCTTCATCGATCGCTATACCGCCGCCATGGCGTTCCTCCTGTGCACCGTTTTCTTCAAACCACAGATCGTAGCTTCCGTTTGCATTGTATACGATATCTGCATCTGTCTGGTCTCCGTGTACCCAGAGCTGGATCTTTCTCTGAACGCCGCCTAAGTCCGCCGCGTAGGCGATACTGCCGCCGCCCGCGAATGCCAGGCAGACAGCCACTGCTGCCGCCGCAGCCTGAAATCTTGCTTTTTTCTTCATGATCTTCATCCTTTCTTCCTCCAGGGAAATCCTGCCGGAGGCATGTAATACCGAAAACGCCTGTTTATATTTTTCTTTATTCGTCATTTTCCCAGTCCTCCTGCAGCTTTTCTCTGAGCAGCGAACGTGCGCGCGACAGCCTTACCTTGACATTGCTTTCCGACAGTTTCAGGATCCCGGCAATCTCGTGTACGGTGTAGTCCTCATAATAGAATAGATGAATCACAATGCGGTACTTCTCCGGGAGACTCATAGCCGCTTCGAATAATTCACTGGACTCCGGCGTCTCAAATGTCAATGTTTCCATATATTCTTCCAGTGACATTTTATTCTTCCGCCAGAAAGTGCGGTTCATATTCTTGGCTTTGTTGATCGTCACACGGATCAGCCATGCGCGTATATGCTGCTCGTTGTCAAATTGCTTTTTAAATGAATAGTACTGAATGAAAGTGTCCTGCACAACGTCTTCCGCATCCTCTGCATTCTTGCAGACATTAAAGGCAACTGCGTAAAGGTTGTTCTGGTATTTTTCAAACAGTTCCTGTGTTGGTAGTCTCATGAGTGCTCCTTTGGTAGTTATGGTCAACGATATCAGAGACAGAAATTTGCCATGTCGTTTACTATAATTGAAAGCCTTTCACTAATAGTACAACTCGTAGGGGGAAAAGGTTACATATTTTTATAAAAAATAAGAATTATGATTGACAGTATAAACAGTAAGTATTAGTATATTTAGTAATACAAAGTATTTAGCGAATTATATTATATCATATATAGAGCACAGAGAATGGGGGAAAGGATGCAGGAAAAATACGAACGACAGATGAAAAAAGGTGCATTGGACATGCTTGTCCTACGACTTCTGACGGAAGACAAGAAATATGGTTATCAGTTGATCATGGAGCTGCGGGAGAAGAGCGGTAATATTTTCTGTTTGAAAGAAGGGACGCTTTACCCTATCCTCTATCGTTTGGAAGAAGAAGGCCTGGTAGAGAGCAGATGGTCCGAGGCGGAGAACAAGCAGTTACCGCGGAAGTACTATCTGATGACGGATAGGGGCCGGCAGATCATGTGCGAGATGTATCAGAGCTGGCAGCAGATCGCCAAAGGCGTAGAGCAATTGATGGAGTGAGCTTCATAGTTTGCAAAAGAGAAGTATTAAAGAGAAAGGAACAAGCGAAATGAATGCAGAGAAATATGTGAAGGAAATTGTTAAGAGATTAAAATGTACGGGGGCGAAGAGGAAGGAGATAGGCAGTCAGCTGCTTTCGGATATTGCTGCCCGCAGGGAACAGGGGGAAACGTTGGAGCAGATCATGGAGAGTATGGGGCAGCCGCAGGAGATCGCGGATGCTTTCTGGCAGGATCTTTCCGACGCTGATAAGAAGGCATACCGCAGAGGGAAGATCGTAAGGACCGTCAGTGAGATCATACTGGCGCTCATAGCTTCGTCGCTCCTGGCCTGGTGGCTGATGCCGAAGCCGGCGGCATTGGGAGACAATCCTACGCAGGAAGAGATTGCCGCGAGTGTGGAACAAGTGATTACGTTGTTGAATGAGGGGGATTTTGACAGTCTGCAGGATATGGCGGTGGATAAGTTGAAGAGTAAGCTGACGCCCGAAGTCATCGATCCGGTGCGGCAGCAGATTTCCCAAGACTGGGGTGAGATGCAGTCGATCGGAAAGACATATGTGCAGGGTATGAAACAGAAGGGAACGCTTATCATAGTCACGCAGACGGATGCGATCTACGAGAATGTGAGCGTTGTCTATACGCTTTCTTTTGATGAGGATCTGAAGTTGGGAGGGCTGTATATACGATGATGACGGGGTTTGTGATCTGGATGTTATGTAGTGTGGTCATGGTCGCTTTTGGTATTTATGCTTTTTTCTCAAAAAGGACCATGCCGTTTGGCTTCTGGGCGAATGCGGAAGTATTCGAGGTCAGGGATGTGCGGGCGTATAACCGTGCAGTGGGGAAATTGTGGTGCGTTTTCGGCTCTGTGTTTGCCCTGCTGGGACTTCCTCTTCTGACAGGCCAGAATTCGCCGTACATCATCCTGTCTATTCTGGGGTGTATGGTGGAGGCGATCGGGGCAATGGTCGTGTATGTGACGGTGATAGAGAAGAAATATCGGGTCAGATAGTTTCAGGAGGAAGAGGGAATGGGATTCTGGATCTTTATGGCGATCGTAAGTATGATGACACCGTTTCTGATGATCGTCATAGGCTATTGGTTTGTCAAGCATCCGCCAAAGACTATCAATGATACGTACGGCTACAGGACAGCCATGTCCAGAAAGAATCAGCAGACATGGGACTTTGCCCATTTCTGCTGCGGTAAGATATGGTGGAAGAGCGGCTGGTGCATGGGTATTCTTACGCTGCCTGTTATGTTGGCTGTCCGAGGCGGAGGAGAAGATACCGTGGGAGGAATACTTGGCCTGTGGGTATTTCTGCAGGGTGCGGCAATGGTCCTGACGATACCGGTTGTGGAACGGGCCCTGCGCAAGAAGTTCGATAAAAATGGAAAGCCAAGAGCCGGAATGTAAGGACCATGGAGAGATTCTACCGACAAAAGGAGTGGCAGGAAGTGAAGAATCAAGAGACTTTGACAGGAGACGTTAGAAGTAAAGCTTCGGTGGGTCGCATGGCCAGCCATGCTATGAAAGGCGAAGACTTTCATAGTAAAGAGGCGCGGACAGTCCAGGAACTGCAGATCGCTGGCCTGTCCTGCAGTCTGCTTCTGCCTAAAGGCTACGATACAGGGACGGACCGTTGGCCGGTTCTCTACATCAATGGAGAAATACCGGTTGCGGAGATCATGGCAGCCCTGGACAAGGCGAAGATCCCGGCAGAATTTATCCTGGTGGCTGTAAGGCCGGAGAGCTGGAACGACGATTTTACACCGTGGAGTGCACCGTCATTCCGTAAGGGAGAAATGCCGCCGCAGGGCAGGGCAAAACGCTATCTTGGTCGTCTGACGGAGGAGATCAAACCTTATATAGATGCGAATTACCGGACACAGCCGAGTCCGGGGCATACGGCGTTGTTTGGCCATTCTCTAGGTGGTCTGACAGCGCTTTATTCGATGTATGTAACGGATCGTTTCGGGTGGATCGGCAGTCTTTCCGGTTCTCTCTGGTATGACGGTTTCTGCGAATTTATGGAAGAGAAGAGTCCGCTGCGGCCTGAAGGGAATGTATATCTGTCTTTGGGGAAGAAGGAGAGTCAGAGCAGGGATCCCCGTATGAGGAGAGTAGGGGAGTGTACGAAGCGAGCGAAGGAGATCCTGGAGGAGCGGTTGACAGGAGCAGGTAGTTTAGGCGTGGGCAGCCTGGTAAGCTTTGGAGAGATATGTGCGTCTGAACGGTATAGAACCGGAGAAGTCTGTCTGGAATGGAATGAAGGCGGACATTTTCATGATATGGCCGGGAGATTTGCCAGGGCGATTGCATGGATAGTGCAAGGAGCAGATCCTATGTGTTATACTGATAGTAAGAGAGCCGCAAACGGCATACAGACAGATCATCGGATTGCAACCGCACAGATGGAGGATTTTTAGGAAAGGTCGGGAAGATATCATGAAATACAAGATCAACACAACAAATTATCAGGACTTTCATATCTTTGAGGTGAATAAACTGCCTCCGAGGAGTTATTTTATCCCCTACCCGGACAGGGAGCAGGCGGATAGGGTGAGCGGCGCACAGAAGCGTTACGGCTCTCCGAAGGTGATCTGTCTGAATGGGGAGTGGGACTTTAAGTTTTACCCGCAGCCGTCCGAATTGCCCAAGGTGCTTGACACGGACGATATGCAGTTCGATAAGTTGGATGTGCCTTCCTGCTGGCAGTTTCGCGGATATGGGAAACCTTTTTATGTGAATATGAGATATCAGTTTCCCTATCAGCCGCCGGAGATCCCGACTACGGAGAAGGCAGGGAAGAGTTTCTGTTGGATCGGTTCGGATCAGGGCATCAAGCCGAGAAGGCAGGAACCGGTAGATGAATATAATTATGTTGGTGTGTACCGCCGGTGTTTTGAGGTGGAGGACTGTGGGAAGAACCATGTGCTTTCCTTTCTTGGCGTGGCCAGTTGCATTGATCTGTATGTAAACGGCAGTTTCGTGGGTTATTCGGAAGGATCCCACAATACGGCCGAGTTCGACATTACATCCTATATCCATTCTGGGACAAATGAGCTGGTGGCGGTGGTGCACCGCTGGTGCAATGGTACTTATCTGGAATGTCAGGACATGTTCCGCAACAACGGCATATTCCGGGATGTACTTCTGCGGATCAGTGAGAAGGGCGATATCTGGGATATCGGCTTCAAGACCAGGAAAACGCAGCGGGGCTATCAGGCGGCAGCCAGCGTTAAACTTTATGCGGACAGGGAAGTTACTTTTACCCTGGAAGGAAACGGGATCTGCGAGCGCAGGACTGTCCGGTCCAGGGATAAGGTGGCCAAGGTGGTGTTTGATGATCTGGCGGTGGCAGAGTGGAATGCGGAGGCACCGGTGTTGTACGATCTGTACTACGAAGTACCCGGAAGCTGTGTAAAGACACGGGTAGGGTTTAAGGATGTGGTGATCCGGGGCACGGTCTTTTATCTGAATGACCATAAAGTGAAACTGCACGGCGTCAACCATCACGATACGAGCTGCGACAACGGGTATACGCTGACACCGGAAGAGATCGAACGGGACATGAGGCTTTGTAAGGAATACAATATCGATACGGTGCGCACCTCTCACTACCCGCCGGATCCGTATCTGTTGGAGCTGTGTGACGAGCTTGGCATCTATGTGGTGGATGAGGCGGATCTGGAGACGCATGGTACTATGTCACACAAATTGCCGCCGGATTACAACAGGATCAGCAATGATCCGGCGTGGGCGAGACATTACGTTGACCGGGCGAGGCGGCTGTACCAGCGCGACAAGACCCATGTATCCGTGATTATGTGGAGCCTTGGAAATGAAGCGGGCGGTATTTACAATACGGACAGGATGTATGCCTATCTGAAAAAGCATACGGACTTGCCGGTGCACTATGAAAGCGCGATCCACACGAAGAAGAAGGCTTACGATGTGGGAAGCGAGATGTATCCGCCCATCAAAAGAGTGCACGAGATCGGAGAGAAGACTTACCGGGTGCGGGAGTTGTGTGACAGGCCCTATTTCCTCTGCGAGTATGCCCATGCCATGGGCGTTGGGCCGGGAAATGCGGAAGGGTACTGGAAAGAGATTTATGCGTATGATAATCTGATGGGCGGCTGCGTGTGGGAGATGGTGGATCATGCGGTGCGCCATGAGGACGGCAGCTATACTTACGGCGGCGATCATGGGGAGTGGGAGCACGATGGCAATTTCTGCGTGGACGGCATGTTCTATCCTGACAGGACGCCTTCTACCGGCGCCAGGATCATGAAGTATATTTACCGCCCGATCAGAATGCGGCATCTGGGCGGCGATCGGTTTGAGATTTTCAATACGACGGCTTTTTCGGCAGGAAGCCGTTACCGTCTGGAATGTAAGTGGAGTGACGGCAGCGAAATAACGCTTGTGCCCGAGGCCGGACCGCTTTCCAGAGTGGAGACCATGCTGGATACAAAGCTGCATAGAGAGGCAGCTGAGGCAGCAGGAAAGGATCTGTCGCTGACGGTAGTGACCATCGATACGAAAGACGGGGCTGGCCGGGAAGTGGCGAAGGAACAGATCATTCTGGAGGAGCGGATCGCTGCGGCCCCGGAGGATACAGGATGTGTGAAGCTGTCTAAGGCTCTGGCCGCAGGGGGTCAGGCAGAGAGTGCCGTGGATATGCATAACGGTGCGGGTCAGGCAGAGGATGCTGCTTTGGAAACAGGAAGGTTTGATATCAACGGCGGCAGGCCGGTGATACAGCTGAATGATGGCTGCCTGGAGGCCGCAGATCCTTACACGATCTTATTCCGTGCGCCAACGGACAACGATTTTAATTTCACACTGCATAACTGTATGGAAGACTTCCTGGAACAGAAGGAAGAGGTGCTGGCGATAGAGAGGGAGGAGGACCGGATCACGGTCACTACACGGATCCTTGGCAGAAAGCAGAGTTTTATCTGCATCGACTGCTATGAAGGCAGCGCGCAGGGAATCGTCGTCACGAGCCGTCTGCACTGCGAAAAGGGACATGGCGATCTGCCTCGCTTTGGTAAGGCATTCCGTTTGGATAAGAGTTACGGGGAAGTCGTGTATCTGGGAAGAAACGGGGAGTCTTATGCCGATATGAAAGAACAGACACAGATCGAAGAAGTGTCTTGTAAGGTATTGGACATGACGGAGCCCAATATCCGTCCGCAGGAGAGCGGCAACCGCTGTGACTGTCGGTGGGCAAGTGTAAGTAACGGCCGGCAGACAGTGACCTTTACCGCGCTTGATCGACCCTTTGAATTGGGGATCAAGCCCTATAGCGACAGGGAGCTTCTGACGATGAAGCATCGGGAGGATGAAACAGTGACAGGCACTTATGTTACGATCTCGGCCTTCCAGATGGGCATCGGCACCGGGATCTGTGGTCCGAAGACGGCGAAGGAGTACTGTTATCCTATGGAGAGAGATCATGTGTTGAAGTTCCTGATCCAAATTCATTAATATATAGGGTTAGGGTATCAAAAGGTTAATCTACATAGAAGTAACTGGCATATGTTTCTAAACATCCGCTCCCTGAGCATAGCGTGCCGTCTCATACCTGTCGTGCAGCGTCATGCCGTCTTCCGTCTGCGCAATACCCGCGTTCTGCTCGATCTCGGCGGGGGATTCGTAGACGGAAGGGCGGTCCTTGCGGTGCCGTCTTATGACTTTGCGGTATTCCCGGCGGATGCGTTCCCGCTCTGAAAGCTTGCGGCGGCGTAAGGGAGCGGTTATGTTGATGATGTCGTCCGTGTCCTGCAGTTCTTCGACGATATCTCCGTTTTCGTCATTGACTGCCCTAAAGTCCTGGAAGACAGAGTAGACCTTTTTGATCAATGCCAGGATCAACACTGCAAATATGACGATCGTGATACCATAGAAAATATAGTCCAACCACCAGGGTGCAGGCTTGATATCTCCGTACTGCTCCATAAGAATAGCCATGGGGTCTTCCCCAGTGGGCTCTTCGGTGGGCTCCGACATCATTTCCATGGGTTCTATTTCGACATCGAATTTCAGCTCCCGGAGATCACGGTAATGCCGGTTGGCAATGGTCAACAGAGACGGCAGCGTAAGCGCCATAAGAAGCGCCAGGTAGATCGCCAGCATACCGCTTCCGATGCCGTAGATGCGGCGGGAAGGCAGGCTACAGGTTCTCTTATTCAGGGCAAGATAGCGGTCAGTCTCATATATATAGTGATATAAAAAGGTGATGAGTGCGTACAAAACAGCGCTGAACAGAGCGGCATTGCATACGGAAGGGCTGTTGAAATTCAACGCAAGGACATAGACGGCGCCGAAATAGAACAGAACCGGAAAAGCAGGTTCTTTTAATATGTCGTAAAAGGGATGATAGGACGGGTCGGCCTCAAGTGCGGCTTCCCGTTCTTTTTTCTTCTGCAGGCGGGCAGTCAGACGGTTCACGATCACAAACAGCGTTTCGCCTGCCAGCAATAACATATATCCGAAGAGCAGAAAACCGTTGCGCAGGGAACCGGCAGCCACCCAGCCCATGGCCCCCGTGGCGGCTAAAGTCAGCGCAGAGAAGAACAGGTAGGAGAGGAGATTTCTGCATTTATCGGCGGCAAGATCGGTCACCACGACAGGAAACAGGATCACAAGGCATTTCAGGTACAGATACGGGCCGACTGCGGCCTGATCTTTTACACAGAGGGCATAGAGAAGCGGTATGATAATGGCCAGGATGAGTGTGGTATGGATCCATCCTGCGGTTGTTTTGATCAGTTTTCTCAAAATAGCTGACCCCTTTCTGAGAGAATAAAGTAATGGCCGGCAATCTGCAGATAGGATCTTGTCGGGCATTTGTGGTTACAGGTTTTGCTTGTGTAGAGATAGTCAGAAATCATTCACTTCTCTGCTGATCAGACGGATATTGTCTGCAGTATGTATGCCGCAGGTTTCATTTCGCGGACAGGGAACGACCCATACGGCCTGTTCTCTGCCGGTAAAGGCTTCGATAGCGGCTTGGTTTGCGCTTGTATTTTTGGAGATAAAGATCATGACCGCATCTTCCGTTTGGTCTGCATATTCAGTGGCAAAGCTGTCAAGCATGGCAGGCAGGGGAAGCACTTTCGCGTCGGACCTATGTATGGCCAGCAGCCGTTCGATATCGGTAAGCTGTTTCCTGCCGCCAGACGGATGCAGGCAGGTAAAATCCTGGTGCGGTGAGGGGCAAGCGGCATCGGGTTCTGCCGTGATATTCGTACACAAGCCGACCTCCATTCCCCGGGCGATCATCTTCTGGGCCAGGGTGGCAGCCACGGAGATCGCATCTTCCGTCAGATATTCGTATTTCAGGATGCCGCTGTCCTCCACGTCCAGGAAGAGCAGCACTTTCTCCATATGCGTGGATTCAAAGGTGTTGACCATCAGCTCACCCGTTCTCGCACTGGCTTTCCAGTTGATCGTCTTCATGGGATCGGTGACGGTATACTCGCGGATCGAGGCGTAGGCAAAAGGATCTTCAAAGAGCCTTTTGGCACATTGTACACTGCCCATAAGCCGTTCGCAGGTGACAAGGATATCCGAGACGTTGGTCCGCGCGGCATAGACATACAGGTGTGTGTCTGCCGAGACATCTATGGAGAAACGGCGCCGGTGCAGCATGGAAAAGGCTGTCAGGTATGATTTATCGATCCGGTAACAGCCGCGCTTCGTGCAGCCTACCGTCAGCTTTCTTGTGATACGCTGATAGCCAAGTAAGGCGAAGATATCCCTTTTGTATGTAAAATCGCTGACGCTGGTATTCTCGCAGTCGTGGAAGGCAAGCCTTTTGTCCACATGAAAGGCCACTTCTAGTACGGGGATTACCAGCTTCTTATGGTTCTCGATCTGCTCAGTCATCTCTGCCTGCTCTCCTGCATAGACGAAATCCTGCAGGAAGCGTAATGTGACAAGCAGGCTGCGGCTCCAGTGTGTTGCATAATAGAGATTCCAGAGATATGTCAAAAGCAAAAAACTCAAGAGAAATAAACTGATCATGGCCGCGTCCAATCTTCCGTGGGCAGGGGAATGCTGCTTAACAGCCCGCGGATCATTGATTCTTTCTGTTCGGTGTAGGTAGCTTCTGAGATCATCCTGTGCGCCAGCACCGGGACAGCAACTGTCTTTATGTCCTCGGGGACGACAAAAGCCCTTCCCTGTACCATGGCATAACCCTGGGAGGCGCGAAGCAGAGCGAGGGTGCCGCGGGGGCTGACTCCTTCTGCGATGCTGCGGGTGTTGGTATCACCAGAGGAGGAACCGTATTTCCGGGTTCCCTGTACCAGATTTACGATATAATTCCGCAGATCCTCATGCACGAAGATATTGCGGCATTCTTTTTGCAGGTCTGCCATGTTCTGAAGAGTGCAGACAGGACGGATGGTCTCCAATGGCTGGTCGTTGATATAGCGGTCGATCATCTGCCGCTCCTGCGTTTCGCTCAGGCTGCCCATGCTGATCCGCATCAGAAAACGATCCATCTGCGCTTCGGGAAGCGGATAACAGCCCAGTGTTTCCACCGGGTTCTGTGTAGCGATCACGAAGAAGGGAACGCCCAGAGAACGAGTAGTGCCGTCCACGGTGACCTGTCCTTCTCCCATGCATTCCAACAGACTGGACTGGGTTCTGGGGGTGGCTCTGTTAATTTCGTCCGCCAGCAGGAGATTTGTGAACACGGGACCTTCTTTGAAAACAAAGACTCCTTTTTCCTGATTATAATAGGAAAGCCCTGTTACGTCGCTGGGCAGCAGGTCCGGCGTGAACTGAATCCGTCCGAAGGAGAATTCCATAGAACGGGCCAGGGATTTCGCCAGCACTGTCTTGCCGGTTCCGGGCACATCTTCCAGCAGAACATGTCCGCCGGCGGCCAACGAGGCCAGAAGAAGCTCCGTTACATGCTCCTTGCCGATGATCACTCTTGATACGTTGTCTTTGATGCGGGTTAATAAGTCATTCATGTGGGTAGGATATCCTTTCTTTCATGATGGGAGTTTAGTATAAGTATAGCACATAATATATGAAGGTTGAATAAAACGCAGCGTACTAAATTCGTGAAAAACCTCAGCAACGCAAGCTGAACTTCATATATAGTTTATGAAAGGTATAAATATATAACATGAAAATTATGATAATATATAAATATATATATTTTACATTATAATAATAGCCATGATATGATAAATGAGTCTTTAAATATATCGCGAGGCGGGAAATGATGATAGTTTTTGTAAAAGCATCAACTTCTCAGAACACGTGAATAGGTAAGAAGGAGTTTTTATAATGGATATCGTAAGTTTACTGTTCCGGCAGAATGTGATCATGTTTCTATATCTTTTTATCGGGTATGTGCTTTATAAGAAGAAGGTGATCACGGCACAGGGGAGCGGCGAGATCGGTAGGTTGCTTTTGCATGTGATCATGCCGTCGGCGATCATCAAGTCATACATAAAGGATTACTCGGGAGAAATGTTGGCGGGCTTTCTGGTCTCTTTCGGAGCGGCGCTTGGCGCATTACTGCTTGCGATGTTAGTCAGCGGATTGGTGTTTCGTAACAAATCGGCGATCCGGCAGTTTGGAGCAGCGTTTTCCAATGCGGGATTTATCGGTATTCCGTTGGTACAGATGACGCTGGGAGAGGAAGCGGTATTCTATGTAGCTTCTTTTGTAGCTATTCTGAATATTCTGCAATGGACTTACGGTGTCTTTATCATGACAGGGGATAAGTCCCAGATCAGTCTGAAAAAGATCATTACAAATCCGATCGCTGTCAGTCTGGTCATCGGACTTTTGCTGTTTTTCCTGCCTGTAAGGCTGCCGGTCGTCGTGACGGGAGTGATCGGTACATTGGCGTCTATGAATGGCCCGCTGGCTATGATCGTGCTGGGTGCGTATTTGGCGCAGGTGCCGCTTCGGGAATTATTTACGGATAAACTGACTTATCTGTGTGCGGCGGTACGTTTACTGCTTATTCCGATCTTGACGATGGTGTGTCTGTTCTTGATCCCGGATGGATTCGGGACGGTGCGCCTGGCGGTGATGCTCGCGGCAGCGGCACCGGTGGGATCGAATGTGGCGATCTTCGCACAGATCTATCATAAGCAGTATACGGATGCGGTGAAGGATGTATGCCTGAGTACGGTGTTGAGTATTTTGACAATGCCGGTAGTGATCGGGCTTGCCGAGTATCTATGGTAGTGCAATATCGTGAAAACCCTGTCAGGAAGAGCACGGTCATACAGGGTGGAAGAAATCTTGCCAGTAGGCGGCAAAATATCGAATGATCACATCCCTGCACTGTATAACGGCGGGGGTCAGGAAAGCATTTGGGTTCCAGTGCAGCAGTAGAAAACGCTTCATGGGTAGGTTCTCCACCTGTCTCATGTGAACGCCGTTAGCGGCCAGGCCGTGCCAGGTAAGGGTCGGAACGAAGGCCAGACCGATCTTCGCCGCAAGAAGTTTGCGCATGATATCGGGATTGTCGATGTAGGTGGTGATATTCGGCCGGAAATTCCGGTCTGTAAAGTAATGAGAGAGGATGCGGGCCAGGGAGCTGTCCGAGGACAGACTGATAAAAGGCTCCTCACTTAAGTCTTCCAGACAGATATAAGGTTTGCTGAGCAAAGGATGTCCGTCAGGCACGGCGAGTTGGATCTCCTCTTCCAACAGGAGATGGCAGGAGGCAGTATCTGTCGGCAGCTTCCAGTCGGAGGAGACGATGAGTTCATTGGCATCGGGCAAGTGTTCTTGATCGGCCTGCAGGATATGCAGCAGTATAGAAGGATCGGCATTCCTGATCTCCCGATAGAGATCCGGCAGCAGCATGGAGGCGGACAGAATGCTTAGATTGACGGTTTTGGAAGCGGTGCCGCATAGTGTCTGTATTTCCAGGGCAGCATTATCCAAGGCGGCAAACACTTCTTCCACATGCTTTAAGAGTACCGCGCCATAGGCATTGAGCACGATGCGTTTACCTATCCGGTCGAATAAGGGAGCGCCCACTTCCTGTTCCAGCCGTTTGAGGATCTGGCTCAGGGAAGGCTGGGAGATATGGAGTTGTTTTGCGGCAGTGGAAATATTCTGTGTCCGCGCGATCACCTGAAAGTATTGCAGCTGTAACAGTTCCATGGATAAGCCTCCTAAAGGTATGGTGGTAATGATAGATATATTATAATACATATTTTTACAGTAAACAGCAAAGATTGGAGGAAGTTATGGATTTTTTCAAAGAATTTATGCACAGGGAACAACAGGACAAACTGGAGAGATACCGGATTTTGAACCGGAATGTGAGAAAGGGCGAGATTCTTTTCACAGGTTCTTCTCTGATGGAACAGTTTCCGGTCAATGAGCTGCTGATGACGAACGGCATGGATCAGGTCATTTATAATCGGGGCATCGGCGGATTTACTACGTCAGATATGTTGGAGTACATGGAAGAGATGGTCTTCGGGACGGAGCCGTCCAGGATCTTCATTAATATCGGCACCAATGATATCGGAAGTCCGGACTATCGGCTGGAGGCGCTGATGGAGCGGTATGAGGAGATCATCACCCGTATCCAGGAGAGATTACCTGAAGCGGAGATCACGATGATGGCTTATTATCCGGTCAATGAGACAGACAAGCTGCCGGAAGGTGAATGGGGGAAGACGGCCTTCGTCACGAGGACCAATGAGAATATTGCCATTGCCAATGAAGCCGTAGAGAAGCTGGCGGCGAAGAAGGGCTGTCGTTTTGTCAATGTGAATGAGGGCCTGACCGATGAGCGCGGCAAACTGAAGAGGGAGTTCACGATCGAAGGCATTCATATGTATGCCAACGGATATCAGGTGGTGTTGGATAATCTGAAGAAATATTTATAAAGCGGGCCGATCATACGGCATATGTGTCACGCCCGGACAAACAGACGGCCGGAACAAGTTATCGAGTAGGATAGATAACGGTTCCGGCTGTCTTTGCGTTTAACGATATAGCTCTCGGAGACATTACAGCCGATGGCAGTAAAAAGTATATGAAGTGGTGCTCTTATAGGTTGACATGTGTAGCCCTAAGTGCTATATTGATGTCATAGGGTTACATCAGTAGACCTTTTGCTGGGGAACATGTCCAGATTGAAATGAGAGTGTAAGGTTGAATAAATTCTCTGATGAGCAATTTATTCAACTGCGAGTTTGTGCCGGAGCCACAAACTCGAGATCGCAGAGCCAAATTTGAAATTTGGCTCGCGGCCTCAGCGCAAAGCGCTTCGGAATGGAGGAAAGTATGGAAGATAAAATGATCAGTCTATCCAACAGTGAATGGCGCATCATGGAAAATCTGTGGGAGCAGGCGCCGAAGACGGCAACGCAGCTGATCAAGGCCATGGAGATTGAGACCGGATGGGCGAAGAGCACTACGAAGACGCTCTTGAAACGGATGGAGCAGAAGGGATGCATCCGGTATCGGGAGGGAGTGAAAGCCAGGGAATATTATCCGCTCTTGAAGCGGGAAGAAGTTGTGGAGTCAGAGACGAGTAACTTTATCAACCGTATTTACAATGGCAGCTTGGGATTGCTGGTCAACACGCTGGTCAAAAAGCAGGATATCCCGGAAGAAGAGATGGAGGAGTTGTACCGAATCATTCGGGAGGCCAGGGAAGAGAAACGAAGGAAGGAGGAATCGTGATGGGTGCGGTGATGGGGATCATGATACGGACGACGGTTTTGGTGATGGCGATCCTTGGCGTGCGGAAACTATCCGGAGAGAAACTTCATGTGTATATCAGGTATGGGTTATGGCTGTTCGTAGTGCTGAGACTGCTCATTCCGGTTAATTTTATAAACAGCCCGGTCAGTGTGTTTCGTGCGGTAGATGCGGTAACGGGAAAATATGTGGAAGCCTCCTATGCCGGTGGGGATGATAGCAGCCCTTTGGGAAATGGCGGGCGTGATCATATGGCAATACAGGAACTGCCCCTGAAGGGAGAGAATGAGAGCAGGGCGCAGGAGTTGCGGACAGCAGGGGAAGATGTCATCGAAGAAGGGCCGGCGATAGCGGCAGAGAGAAATGCCGTAACAGCAGAGCACTTACCGGTGAGGGAAGGCGCGTCAGTCTTCCGATGGATCTGGATCGCCGGCAGCCTGTTTGTGGGAGGGACGCTTTGCATTGCCCATCTTCGATTCCGCAGAAGATTGTACAGGACACGGCAATTATGCCAGGGCGGCGGGGAACGGAATGTGAGCAACGGGAGAGGGATGGCGAAGCTTTGCCGGAGCCTTCCGGTTTATCGGGTGGATAGGCTGGAAGCGCCCTGTCTTGTGGGTGTGCTGCATCCGGCGGTCTATATTGGCACGGACATCCGGACAGACACCGACAGGTTTCGCTATGTGGTGACTCATGAGCAGGTACACTACCTTCACGGGGATCATATTTGGGCGCTGCTGCGTGCCGTGCTGGTCACGGTATACTGGTTCAATCCTTTGGTATGGATTGCGGCATCGGCTTCTGCCAGGGACGGGGAGATTGCCTGCGATCATGGTACGATACGGCGGCTTGGCGATAAAGAACGGTTGACTTATGGTGAGATGCTTCTGGATCTTTCCAGGAAAAATTGCGGCAGGAGAATCTATTCATATGGAACTATGCTGCGCCCGAGAAATTCCGAGTTGAAAGAGAGGATCTCACGGCTTGTGAGGGCAAACGGTGCCCGATTGTCGGCGGGGATCGCTGCGGTCGTGTTCATGCTTGCTCTGGCGGGATGCGCTTTTACAGGAACGTCCCAGAAAGAGGGGAATACGGAAGATGCCGGAATGGACAAAACGTCTGAAACGGCAGGAGATACTGCATTGCAGGAGTCAGAGGAACTGGGAAACACCGATGCAGATCTGCATAGTGACAATACTACAGGGGATAATGTAGTTTCAGGGAATGAAAGTGCATCCGGCCGCGAACAGGAGACGGAGGAGTTTGATCCGGAGGAGGAGATTGCCGAAATGCGCCAGCTGGCCGTAAAGAAGGCGGCGGTATCCGCTGAGACAGAATGGGGAGCAGACGGCCCTACACTGGACTATGCGGGAAATCCGGGGCTGGACGGTACGAACAACAGTGTCATTATATTCCACGATTATTTCGGACTGATCGTCTATGACCTGACGGACAGGGAGATAGTACGCAGCCTTGATCTGGCAGCGATCGGGTGTCAATTTACGCAGGGTGATAATGTCTGCCAGGTTGCCGTGTCAGATGATGGAAAAAGTGTCTGGCTGCATCCGCTCAAGATGCGGTATATGTTCCGCTATGAGGTGGAGAAGGATCTGCTTTGGCAGCTGCCGATCGTGAAGAGTTTTGAGGTCGATCTGGAGACGCAGAACCTTTTTGACAGATATCTGGTGACAGAGGGAGAGCCGCATGATACATGGCAGTCCAATTATCTGTATGAAGAGTATAAAGATGAAAAGGGACTGCAGACTGCATATATCTATCTCACGGTCTATGGGAATACAAGACTCGGTGACTTGCAATGCGTCTGGGATGATATGGTCTTTGAACTGTGGAATGAGGACACGGCAGGATCTGCGCTGGCCGACGGGACTGCCGGGAAGTTTCCCTATGTTTCCGATAACGCGAAGCATGACGTCCTGCTCACATATACCTATCCTTGTGAATATGATCGTATCGCAGATTCCTATGTGGAGAGAGTAAATCCTGTCACCGGGGAAGTCCGCGTACACGAGGGGATAGACTTTGCAGCTGCGGCAGGCACTGCTGTCACGGCAGCTGCAGATGGCATCGTGTATGAGACGGGTTACTCTGCGGAATACGGCAATTATGTTGTCCTGCTGCACCAGAATGGTGATATGACCTATTATTGCCATTGCCAGGATGTTGCCGTCTCGAATGAAGAGCAGGTAAATCGCGGAGACAGAATTGCCTCTGTGGGAAGTACCGGGCAATCGACCGGCGCGCATCTGCATTTCGCCTTGAGCCGGGACGGTGCATTCCTCGATCCGTCGGAGTATATGGAGCCTCCGGCAGTGGATCCATAAGGAACAGGAAGATAAGACGAAATGCAGGATGCAAAGAAGGCGGTGGAGATGGATCCGATCTGGTAGGGCGGTATGGGAAGCTGCCCGGAATCTACAAATTCACGACGTTCCTGTTCTCTCCGGCCAGAAAAGCTTCGATATTTTTAACAACTTCCTGCACCAGATTGGTTCTGGATTCAACGCTTGCCCATGCCATGTGAGGTGTGATGATCAGTTTTGTGCTGTCCTTGATCTGTGCCAATGGGTTATCTTCCGCCATGGGCTCCCTCTCCAGCACATCCAGTCCGGCACCGGCGATCTGGTTCGCGATGAGGGCGTCATAGAGCGCCTGCGTGTCTACGACCGGGCCGCGGGCTACATTGATTAAGATGGCGGTTTCTTTCATTTTGAGGAGGGCATCTTTGTTGATCAATCCTCTTGTCCGGTCGCTGAGCGGGCAGTGCAGGGACAGGATGTCGGATTCCTGTAAAAGTGTGTCAAATTCCACTCTTTCATAATCCGTGCAGGTGCTCTTGCCGGAGGCGGAGTAGAAGATGACCTTGCAGCCGAAAGCTTTGGCCAGTCCGGCGACTCTGCGGCCGATGGTCCCCATACCGACGATGCCCCATGTTTTGCCTTCCAGATCATAGAAAGCCCTGTCGAAGTTGGAGAAGCGGTCTTGTGCGCTGTAGGTGCCGGACTTTACATAGTCGTCATAAAAGGCGAGTTTCTCAGAAAGCGCCAGCGCCAGCAGAAGCGTATGCTGTGCCACTGTGGATGTACAGTAATTGACAACATTGGTGACCTTGATGCCGCGGCTCTTGCAGTAGGCAAGATCTACATTGTCGAAGCCTGTGGCGAGCAGGCAGATCAGTTTTACATTGGGAGCGTCCTTCAGGGTAGTTTCGTTGAGGGGCGCTTTATTAGCCATGATGATATCTGCTTCTCTTACACGCTGTGCCGTGTTCTCCGCTACCGTATTCGGATAATATTCCACTTCTCCGAATTTCTCAAAGCAGGATACGTCAACATCCTTTCCCGCGCTGTTACGTTCTAATACAACCAGTTTCATATAGGCCCTCCATTTTCTGTACAGGTTCGTTTTTCTTCTATTCCGAAGCGCTTTGCAAAACCTTATTTATCTTTATGATTTCATGTGTATCATTCTACCATAATATGGCGGATTTCCACAACATTTCTTTTTTTGTCCATGCCCAACTTTGTCCCCCTGTCAAACAGGGCACTGAGGATTGAAAATCCCTGCAAAAATACCGTAGCAATCACAAATAAAGTCTGCTATAATATAAGAAATTTGTAACGGACTGTAATAGTTTTGAAAGGAGACTATAGAGTATGCTTGCTACATTGATTCCTTTTTTTGATAAAGACATGAAGGTGTGCGCTTATTCGCTTTTCTCGCAGAAGGCGAATCTGCTGTTGAATCCGGCGCTCCAGAGCTCAGCTGTAAATGACGGCGCTGCTCGGGTGGAGGGCCTTGATATTTTACAGAGCATCGGTATTGATACGTTGTCGCCGGGCACCGACGTGCTTGTCCCGGTGGGTTCTATTGCGGTGTTCTCGGATATTGAGTCCCAGAGCGATACGATGCTGGGGCGGCTGGTGCTGCTTTTTGACAATTCGGTCACTAACACACCGGACTATCAGGAACGGTTCAAGCAGTTAAAGCAGAAGGGGTATAAGCTGGCGATCAGGAAACTTCCGGTAATGGAGTTGGAGAATTACAGAGAGATCCTTGCGTTGATGGATTATATCATTCTGGACTATAAGAAGGTAGATGTCTACAAGGCCAAGATTTATTTTGGGCATCAATATCCGCATATCAAGATCTGTGTCGGCAATATCGAGAAGCAGGAGATTTTCGACGACGTCAGGATGGACCGGTCTTTCCACTATTTTGAGGGCGCATTCTATCGTATCCCGGTGACTAAGGGGCAGACAGAGGTGGAACCTCTTAAGGTCAACTATCTGGAGTTGATGAATATTGTCAATGATGTGGATTTTGAACTGACGAAGGCGGCTGATGTGATCGGCAGAGATACGGCACTCGTAGTGTCTTTGCTTGAGATGGTGAACCGCACTGCGGTGAAGTCCGAGGTGACGTCGATCCGACACGCGGCGGCGCTGCTGGGCCAGCGGGAATTAAAGAAATGGATCAATACCGTGATCACGAAAGAATTGTGTGCGGACAGACCCAATGAGATCACAAGAGTTTCTCTTCTGCGGGCTAAATTCATGGAATGCCTGGCACCTTCTTTCGGATTGGCGATGAAAGCACCTGAGCTATTTTTGATGGGGCTTTTCTCGGTGCTGGATATTATCCTGAGTATGCCTATGACGGAGGCGCTTGATAAGGTCAACGTTGCCAAGGAGATCAGGGAAGCACTTTTGAACCGTACAGGTGAGTTTGCGGATATCTATGATTTCATGATAGCTTACGAGAATGCGGACTGGCAGGAAGTCAGCCGGTTGCAGATTTTAAAGAGCATCGATAATGATGCGGTATTTAAGGCATATATTACGGCTGTGCGCTGGTATAAGGAGATGTTTTTCTAGTTTTCCAGGATAGGTATTTTACAGGAGGATCCATAGGGAACGCCTGTGAAAATATATCGGTATCGGCAGACAACTGTTCGATGCTTTACAAAGTGATGATAGGACAGACGACCATCACTATAATAAAAATTCGGCTGATTAATTTTAAGGAGGAAACTATTGAAATGAGTAGCGAAATCAGAGACATTAATCTTGCCGAATCCGGTGAGAGAAAAATTGAGTGGGTGAAAAGGAACTGCGACCTGCTGCGTACGCTGGAGAAGGAATTTTCGGAGAGCAAACCCTTCGAGGGTAAGAAGGTGACCTTGTCAGTGCACCTGGAGGCTAAGACCGCCTATCTTTGTCTGGTGCTGGCAGCAGGCGGTGCCGAGATGTATGTGACCGGTTCCAACCCTTTATCTACACAGGATGATGTGGCAGCAGCACTCGTGAAGGCTGGATTGGAAGTACATGCGTGGTACGGTGCAACACCGGAAGAATATGAGACGCATATCCGCCATGTGTTGGAGGCGGAGCCGAATATCATCATCGATGACGGCGGAGACCTGGTGACGATGGTGCACACGGAGATGCCGCATCTGATCCCGAACATCATCGGCGGATGCGAGGAGACGACCACAGGCATCATCCGCCTGGAGGCTATGAATAATGCAGGTGAATTGAAGTTTCCGATGGTGCGCGTTAACAATGCGGCCTGCAAGCATTTCTTTGATAACAGATACGGTACGGGACAGTCGGTATTCGACGGCATTAACAGGACCACGAACTTGATTGTGGCAGGTAAGATCGTGGTGGTAGCAGGATATGGCTGGTGCGGTAAGGGTACGGCCATGAGAGCGAAAGGCCTGGGCGCGAGAGTGGTAGTCACGGAGATTGATCCGATCAAAGCGATTGAGGCAGTGATGGACGGTTTTGACGTAATGCCCATGCAGGAGGCGGCTAAGATCGGTGATTTCTTTATCACTGTGACGGGCTGCAACGGTGTTATCGATAAGGAAGACTTTGCGGTAATGAAAGAGGGTGCGATCCTCTGCAACGCGGGCCATTTTGACTGTGAGATCGATATGGCGTGGCTGAAAGCCAATGCGGTGGAGAAGAAGGAACAGCGCAAGAACATCATGGGTTATAAGCTGCCCAGCGGTCAGTGGATCTTCGTGCTGGCAGAGGGGCGTCTTGTAAATCTGGCGGCAGGCGACGGCCATCCGGCGGAGATCATGGATATGAGTTTTGCGATCCAGGCGCTGTCTGCGAAATACCTCGTGGAGCACGGCAGTGAACTTACAGAGAAGCTGATTGATGTGCCGGAAGAAGTAGACAAAGATGTGGCGAAGCGTAAGCTGGCTTTCCTCGGTAAAGAGATCGACGTCCTCACGCCGGAGCAGGAAAAATATCTGAATAGTTATTCGGTTTAATATTGCATTTTCATTTGCTTTAGTGTATAATTTATCTTCCAAAGAGAGTTCGTGATAGAAAGTGAGAGCGACTGGTATGAAAGCGGGAACATACCATGAGCGGAAGCATTGTAAACGATAAAAAGAATATTGCGAGTTATGGGACGGGAATGTGCATCGATGGTGCGTTCTGTGAGAACATGATTTCGGAGAGCAGACAATGAACAGGAGGAGACACTATGGCATTGACAAAGGAAGATTTACAGGCAATCGCAGTCTTACTGCAGCCTATAAGAGATGAAGTACAGGATGTGAAGACCGGCGTTGCGGAGATGAAGTCCGATGTAGAAGGCGTGAAACTCGGTATGCAGGAGATGAAGTCCGATGTAGAAGGCATGAAGACCGATGCTGCGGGCATGAAGCATGGAATGCAGGGGATGAATACCAATATTGCAGACATGAAGTTTGGTATGCAGGAGATGAGGGTTGACATCGAAGGCGTGAGAGCCAGCGTGCAGGAAATGAGGGACGATGCCGTAGGCATGAAAGACAGTATGCAGGAGATGAGGGCCAATGTCAAAGGTATGACATCTGAAATGCAGGAGGTAAAGTCTGAAGTACAGAAGCTGCAGATTGACGTGAAAGAACTGAAGGACAGGGTGATCAACATAGAGCTGACAGTTGAGAACGAGATCCGTGTCAATATTCAGCGGGTTGCCGAAGGGCATTTGGATCTGAACAGAAAACTGAACGAATACGTTAAGCTTGCTTTAGACGTGGATGCCAAGCAGGAGATGCAGGATATGTATATTAAGATGCATGATATGAAGCTGAAAGCTTTGGCATAAATACGTAACAGTTTAGCCCGGATCTTTGCCGAAGGCAAATTTGGGCCAGGACGGATTCAGTAATTGGGAAGCCGAAGGCTGAATAGTTACATAAATACAAGTACTACGATCGGCGGTTTTATGACCGCCGATTTTAGTATTAATTGAGATTCCGCAGAGCGAAATCATGGGGGTTAGCATGGAAATACAGAGTAACGTAAAAACATATAAATCAGGTGAATTGCTCAGGCGTTTTTTGCCCTATTATAAGAAATACTGGAAGATCGTGGTCATTGATCTGTTCTGTGCAGGCTTGACGACGATCTGCGAATTGGTATTGCCAATGATCATCCGTTTTATTACCAATACGGGGATGAACGATCTTGCGTCACTCACGGTGGCGGTGATATTGCGGCTTGGGGCGTTGTACCTGATCTTGCGGATCGTAGATTCGATGGCCAATTTCTATATGGCGTACACCGGTCATGTGATGGGAACGCGTATTGAGACGGACATGAGGCGGGACGCTTACGCCCATTTGCAGAAGTTATCTAATACTTACTATAATAACACGAAGGTAGGCCAGATCATGGGGCGGATCACGAATGATCTGTTTGACGTGACAGAGTTCTCCCATCACTGCCCGGAGGAGTTTTTTATCGCGGGTATCAAGGCGGTCATTTCTTTCGTGATCCTGGCACGGATCAGTCTGGGATTGACACTGATCCTTTTTGCGGTGATACCGGTGATGGTGGTGACATGCACGATGATCAATCTGCGTATGCGGGAAGCGTTCCGCAAACAGCGTGTACAGATCGGTGAGCTCAATGCCCGCATTGAGGACAGTCTGCTGGGGCAGAAGGTGGTGAAAGCTTTTACCAACGAAGAGAAGGAAAAAGCGAAATTCGAGGAGGACAATATTAATTTTTTCCGTATCAAGAAGGAAACTTACAAATTTATGGCGGCTTTCCATACGACGACACGGGCATTTGACGGGGTAATGTATCTGGTGCTGCTGGTGGCCGGTGGTCTTTTCATGATCAGGGGCAAGATCGTGCCGGGGGATCTGGTGGCATATGTGATGTATGTGAGCACGCTGATTGCTACGATCCGCCGGATCATCGAGTTTGCGGAGCAGTTTCAGCGCGGTATGACGGGAATCGAGCGGTTTGTGCAGATCATGGACAGTGATATCGAGATTTTTGATGAGCCGGGTGCAGTGCCCTGCGAGCATCCGCAGGGGAACATCGCTTTTCATAATGTAAGTTTTGAGTATCCGGACGACCACAATGTGGTCTTCAAGGGCTTAAACCTGGAGATCCGCGCGGGTGAGAAGATCGCTATCGTCGGGCCTTCCGGCGGCGGCAAGACAACATTGTGCAACTTGATCCCTCGTTTCTATGATATTGACCAGGGGGAGATCTTGCTGGACGGAAAGGATATCCATAAGTATACGATCAAGAGCCTGCGGCAGAATATCGGTATGGTACAGCAAGATGTCTATCTGTTCTCTGGTACGGTGTATGAGAATATCGCTTACGGTAGAGAGAATGCAACAAGGGAAGAAGTGATAGAAGCCGCGAAACGCGCCGGAGCCGATGAATTTATCCGTGCGCTGAAAGACGGGTATGATACCTATGTGGGTGAACGCGGCGTCAAGTTGTCCGGCGGACAGAAACAGCGGATCAGCATTGCCAGGGTTTTCCTTAAGAATCCGCCTATACTGATCATGGATGAGGCTACTTCGGCGCTGGACAATGAGAGTGAGTTCCAGGTGGCCAGGTCTTTGGAGGCACTGGCAAAGGGAAGGACGACCATCACGATCGCCCACAGGTTATCCAGCATCCGGAATTCCGACCGGATTCTGGTATTGACGGAGGAGGGGATCGTGGAAGAGGGTACGCATGAGAGCCTGCTTGCGTTGGGTGGTATCTATCATCATTTCTATGTGACGGCGAATGAGCTTAAGTAGAGATGTGCTTCCGATCGATCTCAAATGCAACGGTCTTCAGGAGAACTATAAAATGGCAGACGCGGTGAACTGACATTGGACTGTGAATAATAGCTGCGCTCCGGCAAGGAGGACGATATGGAATCAGACAGCAGGAAGAAACAGCATATCCTGGTCGTGGAAGACGACAAGGCGTTGGCGGCCGGGCTGTGTCGGGCGCTGCGCAGCGAGGAGACCAGTGCAGACAGTTGTGGTACTATACAAGAAGCGCGCAGGCGGCTTAGCGGGCAGGGGTTCTCGGGCCAATATGATCTTGTATTGTTGGATATCAACCTGCCGGATGGAAACGGACTTGATCTTCTGCGGGAGATCAGGGAAAAGTATGACGTATCCGTTATCATGCTGACGGCCAATGATATGGAGATTGATATCGTCACGGGGCTGGAACTGGGAGCAGACGACTATATCACCAAGCCTTTCAGTCTGGCAGTGCTGCGGGCCCGTGTGGCGACCCAGCTGCGCCGTGTGCGGGAGCAGGCAGAGGCGGTGCAGCACAACAGACAGGCGCAGGTGGTCGTGATCGATGACTATCGGTTTGACTTTGAGCGGATGGAATATTACCACGGGAATGCACAGGTCGAGCTAAGCAGGACAGAACAGAAGCTGCTGCGTGTTCTGGTGGACAACAGGGGGATTTCTCTGACGAGGGAACGGCTTTTGGAGCGTATCTGGTCCTCGGAGGCGGAATTTGTGGATGAGAATGCGCTGTCCGTCACGGTCAAACGTCTGCGGGACAAGCTGGGAGCACAGGACAGGATCAGGACAGTGTATGGGGTTGGATATCGATTTGAGTAAGAGGAAGACAGGTTTGAACACAGCATATAGACGGGAGATGATACCTCATGGCAGATGACAGGCAGGCAATGATCATATTGATAACAGGCATTGCCTGCCTGCTTGGCGCAGTGATCCTCGTGATCGTGGATCATTATAAAGTAAGACACAGCCTGGAACGAATGAAGCGTATGCTGGAGGCGGCTATAGACGGTACATTCCAGGAGAGTGTGTTTAGTGAGTCGCTGTATTCTGCGCTGGAGAGCAGGATGGCAGAATATCTGAGTGCTTTGGAGATTTCTGCTAGAAAAACAGCGGAGGAGAAAGAGCGGATCAAAACAATGATCGCGGACATTTCCCATCAGACAAAAACGCCGCTCGCCAATATCATGCTCTATACGGAACTATTGCAGGAGCAGATGCAGTCAGAGTCTGACGAGAACAGGGAGAATTTGGAACTTCTGGCAGATCAGGCGCAGAAGCTGCAATTCCTTGTCGATCTGCTTGTCAGGCTTTCGAGATTGGAAACGGGGATATTTGTGCTGCAGCCGAAGAAGACTGCCGTCTTACCGCTTCTTTTAGAGATGGAGAGAGCATTTGCGGGAAAGGCGCAGGAAAAGGGATTGTATCTGAAGATCTTCTCTGAAGGGGCGGAGGAGATTACTGCCTGTTTCGATTTGAAATGGACGAAAGAAGCGCTTGGTAATCTCATAGACAATGCCATCAAATATACGGAGCGAGGCGGTGTTACGGTCAGGTTGAAGAACTATAAGCTTTTTATCTGTATCGAGGTCACAGATACCGGAGACGGAATCTCGGAGGAGGAGCAGGCGAAGATATTCGGGCGGTTTTATCGTTCTTTGGGAGTGGCGGATCAGGAAGGTCTGGGCATCGGGCTTTATCTGACGCGGGAGATCCTTAAGCAGGAGTCCGGTTATATCAAGGTGTCATCCAAGGAAGGTATGGGCGCGACTTTCTCTATATATTTGCCGGTGGATTAAGGACAGGATACTGGATTTCTGCTTTCGGACAGCGGTCCGTTGGGCAGGATGCAGAATTTCTGTAATAGGATGGCACAATCTTTCAAAACTGTTAGATTTTATTTTGCCATGGAAAGAAGATAGTAAGAATATTATGCGATAATCTGTCTTGTGAAGAGAAATACTTCATGATGCAGATTTTTTTGTGCGAGTGCAATCTATTCCGGCAGAAAAGGACTTTATGCAAAAAAAGCACACTGAGAAAGGGGCAAGGTTAAAGAAATGACGATACTATCAACTAAGAATTTACGAAAAATATACGGTGCAGGAGAAAACGAAGTACACGCATTAGACGGCGTGGATCTTAAGGTGGATAAGGGGGAGTTTGTAGCTATAGTGGGGACGTCAGGCAGCGGAAAGAGCACCCTGCTTCACATGTTGGGCGGACTTGACCGGCCCACCTCCGGAACAGTGACCGTGGATGGTAAAGATATTTTTACGTTAAAGGATGAGGCGCTTACGATCTTCCGGCGTCGAAAGATTGGTTTCGTATTCCAAAATTACAATCTGGTACCGGTGCTTAATGTGTACGAGAATATCGTGCTGCCGGTACAGTTGGATGGCAACGAGCCGGACCGGAAATATATCGATTCCATCATCGACATGTTGGGACTATCTGCGAAGCTGTCGAACTTACCAGGCAATCTGTCCGGCGGGCAGCAGCAGAGAGTGGCGATCGCCCGTGCCCTGGCGGCGAAACCTGCTATCCTGTTGGCGGATGAGCCTACCGGGAATCTGGACTCCCGGACCAGCCAGGATGTGCTTAGCCTGTTGAAGATCAGCAGCCAGAAACTTGCACAGACCATCGTTATGATCACACATA
>CAMWLJ010000034.1 GCA_947175055.1 uncultured Lachnospiraceae bacterium
TGGTGAAGTTCGCTAACAACAATATTCTTGCGCAGGCGGGGCAGTCCATGCTCAGCCAGGCGAATCAGGGCAATCAGAGTGCGCTGGCGCTGCTGCAGTAGGTGTTGTGTGAGATTGAACTGCTTCACGGATAGAAGAGAATGAGGGTGTAAGGCATGCAGGCAGGATCACAGCTTTACACCCTTTTTTGACACTTCGGAATGGAGGAAAATATGGTCGTAAAACATAATATCATGGCGATGAATTCAAATCGCATGTTCAACTTGACAAACAAGAGTCAGGCCAGATCTACGGAGAAATTGTCTTCGGGTTATAAGATCAACCGTGCGGCAGACGACGCGGCAGGCTTATCGATATCAGAGAAAATGCGTCGTCAGATCAGGGGCCTTACACAGGCGTCTGCCAATGCAGCGGACGGTATTTCCTGCGTGCAGACGGCGGAGGGAGCTTTGAATGAAGTCCACGATATGCTGCAGCGCATGAATGAGCTTGCGGTCAAAGGTGCAAACGGGACATTGACTACAACGGACAGAAGCTATGTCCAGATGGAAGTCCGACAGTTGATGAGTGAGATTGACCGCATACAGTCCACCACCACTTTTAACGAACAGAATCTGCTTGATGGTTCTTTTCAGAATATCGGGCTGCAGGTTGGAGCGGAATCCGGGCAGCATATTGCGATCACGATAGGGAATATGTGCACGAATGACCTGATCGCCAGTGCCTTGTCGAAGGGAATCTGTTACCAGACGAATGACAAGACACCCTTGTGTACAGGACAGGATCTGCCGCCGACCGGGACAGAGAGGCCGGATGGACTGTATTATCAGTATGCGCGCCCGTTTACTTCTACGCATGCGAAAATAGAATATGTAAATTTAAACACGATCCAGCCATGGAGTGCAGCGGGACATTCGCATCTTCTGGCGGCAAGAGATTTGACTATTTTTCATAGTTTTTCTTATGATTCGATCACAGATGAAAGGGTGAAGAACAGACTTACGATCGACGGCGCCAGTAATCCGAGTCCGACAGGAGGTATGGAGGAAGCACTGTCCGACAGAGCGCCTGATGTGCGGGATTTCCAGGCGCTGAATGTTTTTGCCAAGAGTGCGATCGCCGATGTGTCGGAGGTGCGTTCCAACCTGGGGGCTATTCAGAATCGCTTAGAGCACACGATCAGCAATCTGGATAATGTTGTGGAGAATACCACGTCGGCGGAATCGGCCATCAGGGATACGGATATTGCTACGGAGATGGTGAAGTACGCCAATAACAATATTCTTGCGCAGGCGGGGCAGTCTATGCTCAGCCAGGCGAATCAGAGTAATCAGAGTGCGCTGTCTCTGTTGCAGTAGCAGGTTAGTGTTTGCTCTGCTGCATCCCTTTCGCAGGGCTAATGGCACGGGCGCGCAGAAAGTTTATTGTATTTTCTGGTCTGTGGTGTTAGAATGAGAAAAGCATTTGTCAGAAGAGAAAGGAATCAGGAGAATATGATGCAGTCAAGAACACACACATGTAATGCGCTCAGACTGTCAGATACAGGAAGCCGGGTGACATTGGTCGGATGGTTTGAGAATATCAGACAGGTCAGCAAGAATTTGGGATTTCTGCAGCTCCGGGATTTTTACGGGGTGACACAGATTGTTTTCGAGACAGAAGAAATGATGGAACGGTTGGAGGGTGTGAACAAGGAGTCTACTCTGCTGATCGAGGGTACGGTGCGGGAGCGTTCCAATAAGACGAATACTATTCCCACCGGAGAGATCGAGGTGGTGCCCGACCGCGTGGAGGTGTTGGGTAAGTGTACGAATAATGTACTGCCTTTTGAAATCAGGCAGTCTAAGAATGCGGATGAGAATATCCGTCTGAAATACCGGTATTTGGATCTGCGTAATCCGGAAGTGAAGGATAAGATCCTGCTGCGCAGCCGTATTGTCACCGAGCTTCGCCAGAGAATGAATGATCTGGACTTTGTGGAGATCACGACGCCGATCTTGACCTGTTCTTCGCCGGAAGGGGCAAGAGACTATCTGGTGCCGGCCAGGAATCATCCGGGCAAATTCTATGCGCTGCCCCAGGCACCGCAGCAGTTTAAACAGATCCTGATGGCTTCCGGGTTCGACCGCTATTTTCAGATCGCGCCCTGCTTCCGGGACGAGGATGCCAGGGCAGACCGTTCACCGGGTGAATTCTATCAGCTGGATATGGAGATGGCTTTTGCCTCCCAGGAAGATGTATTTGCCGTGATCGAGCAGGTGCTGCCGCCGGTATTTGAGAAGTATGGTACGTACGATCAGGCTTCCATAGCGCCGTTTGTGCGGATCCCTTATCTGGAAGCATTGGAGAAGTACGGCACTGACAAGCCTGATCTGCGGATCGATCTTGTGGTGCAGGATGTGACAGAGCTGTTCGGGCAGCTTGACTTTGCACCGTTCAAGGATCATGTGATCAAGGCAGTGGTGACAGACGGTTATACGGCTACAAGGAAAGAAATCGATAAGATGTGCGCAGATGTGGAGGTGGAGACCGGCAACAAGGCTTACTGGTTCCGCGTGGATGAGAGTGGCAATTATGTGGGCGGTATCTCCAAGTTCCTCACAGAGCGCAAAGAAGAGGTAGACAAGCTGCTTGGATTAAAACCGGGCGATTTCGTGGGCGTGACGGCCGGTGATAAGAACGCGGCAGTGAAGACTTCCGGTGTGCTGCGCAGGATGCTGGGCATGAAGTCGGAGGGACATTTCAGGCAAGCCTGTTATGAGTTCTGCTGGATTGTGGACTTCCCCATGTATGAGATTGGGGAGGAGTCCGGAGAGATGGAATTTTGCCACAATCCTTTTTCTATGCCCCAGGGTGGTATGCAGGCGCTTGAGACGATGGAGCCGCTTGACATTCTGGCATACCAGTATGACCTGGTATGTAATGGCGTGGAACTGTCTTCCGGGGCGGTCCGTAATCACGACCCAGAGATCATGGTGAAGGCGTTCCAGCTGGTAGGACTGGGCGAGGAAGACGTGAAGGCGAAATTCCCGGCCATGTACAACGCATTCTGCTACGGCGCACCGCCGCATGCAGGCATTGCACCCGGTGTGGACAGGATGGTCATGCTGTTGGCAGGCGAGGACAGTATCAGGGAGGTCATTCCCTTCCCGATGAACAAGCAGGCGCAGGATATCATGATGGGAGCACCGGCGCAGGTGGATGCAAGACAGCTTAAGGATGTGCATATTGAGATCAAATTGCCGAAGGAAGAGAAGTAGGCAAATTTTAGAGCGTCAGATATGATCTGGCGCTCTTTGATATATCTTATATGACAAAAAGCAATATATTACGATACAGGCGGCCGATGCGCCTGTCTGTAATCTGCGGGAGAGATCCCGTATTTTTTTTTGAACTGAATGTAGAAACTTTGCCGGGAACCCATACCGATCACGGTATCTATTTCACCGATGCTGATGTCGGAATGGGTAAGCAGGTTTTTGGCTGCTTCAAGGCGCAGGGAAGTCAGATACTGCCAGATAGTATTGCCAGTGCACTTTTTGAAGATACGTTCCATGTAAGTGGGGTTCAGATTGACATGCTCTGCTATCTCGGCAACGGAACGGATCTTGCTGTAATGGTATTGGATATAGAGTTTGATCTGCCTGATATAGTCAATCCGGTTGGTATCATACTGCGTGAAAAGGCGGGGAATATCCATCAGCAGTTTGGCCGTCGCACATGTAAGATAGAAGCTGCTTTCTTCGTTGCAGAAGATTTCGTAAAGATTAAGCAGGTCAGCATAAATACTGCGGCCGTCAGGCAGGACCCGGGCAGCAGTAAAAAGAGACCAGAAGCGCTGGGCGGCAGGATCTTTGTGAAGAAGTATATCTGCATCTGCCAGGCCGATGATTCCCTCCTGCATGGTGAAGGAAGCACCCAGCACGGTACAGGGAGTGTCCGGATGAAAAATTTTACGGTGAGGCAGACTGGAATCCAGGACCAGCAAGTTCCTGCACGATAAGTCATAGGGGACATCATTGACCAGATAAGTGCATGAGCCCTCGACGATATAATTAAGTTCCAGCCATCCATGGGCATGAGGTGACATGGAATAGTGCTTCCAATCGGAATTGATATAGGCATTGTCCGGGTTAAAGACCAGACCAGATAAATTCGTTGTTTTCATAGTGTCTTATTATAAAGGATAATGTTAAAAATAGCAACTTTTGTTTGCATGATAAGTTGGGAAAAATGCTGGTTTTTGGAGTATAAAATTAATATAATATAGCAACAGTATTTGCAATATGATCATAAAAAGAGAGGAGAATTACAATGTATCAAGCTGAGAAAACACGATATGATTCAGGAATGATCTATAACAGATGCGGCAGAAGTGGTCTTCTGCTTCCGGCTTTTTCTCTGGGAATGTGGCATAATTTCGGGTCGGTTGACAGTATGGAGAATATGAAAAAAATACTGTTCACGGCGTTTGATAACGGGATTACTCATTTTGACCTGGCGAACAACTATGGGCCGGTATATGGGAGTGCGGAAGAAAACATGGGGCGGATCTTGCGGTCCGATTTGCTGCCTTACAGGGACGAGCTGGTGATATCCACCAAGGCAGGATATGATATGTGGCAAGGTCCCTATGGAAACTGGGGATCGAAGAAATATCTGACTGCAAGTCTGGATCAGAGCCTGAAAAGAATGGGGCTTGATTATGTGGACATTTATTATCATCACCGTCCCGATCCTGAGACGCCCTTGGAGGAGACTATGATGGCGCTTGATCTGCTGGTGCGTCAGGGGAAAGCACTCTATGTGGGAATCTCCAATTATAATAAAGAGCAGACGAAGCAGGCCTACAGGATTCTCCAGGAGTTAAAAACGCCGTTTATCATACATCAGGTTTCGTACTCCATGCTAAACCGATGGATCGAAGAGGACGGACTGAAAGAGTATCTGTACGGGAAGGGAATCGGCTGTATCGCGTTCAGTCCTCTGCAGCAGGGGATTCTGACGGGAAAATATCTGACAGGGATTCCGAAAGACTCCAGGATCGGGCAGCACAAAAGTCCTTATCTGCATGAAAGTGATCTGGATCAAGGGATGCTGCATAAGGTACAGGCACTCCATGAAATTGCGGAAGAAAGAGGACAGTCTCTGACCCAGATGGCACTGGCATGGCTCTTGCGGGATGATAAGGTCACATCGGTATTGATCGGTGCGAGCAGGCCTCAGCAGATCCTGGAAAATATCAAGGCGCTGGATCACACCTCCTTCAGTGGGGAAGAACTGGCGAGGATCGATGCGATCGTTTATGGGGGAGCATGAGAAGAATATTTATGCTTATGCACGGATATTCCATTTGGAACACGTTCTATCCATGGTTTTTGCGAATGAGGGCGGGTATACTGACAGCATGATACACAAAACGAACGCGTACATAAGCAAAACGCAAAATTTTCAATCGCGAGATTTGTGTCTGCGCGTTGCTTGCCACAAACTCGATATGCGCAAAAAGCAGCGCAGAAATGGAGGTAATTATGAAAAGAAGAATTGCAGCTTTGATGCTTGGCATGGTGGTGATGGCAGTTTCTTTGACAGGGTGTGGAAAGGCAGATAAAGCGCCTGCAGCACAGCCGGAAAAGACGGCGGAGGAAAGTGCATCTGCGGAAGAAAGTGTACAGGTGGAGGATAGTACACAGGCAGAGGACAGTGCACAGTCTGCAGAAGACGGTAGTGTGGGAAGTGACAAGGAAGCAGAGATCACGATCTATACTTACTATTCGGAGGCGGCAAAAGTGACGATCGATGCCGCTCTGCCTCAGATGCAGAAACTTTATCCGAATGTTACATTCCATATTGAGCATAGGACGGATGCGGACGGTTCCGTACTCCGTACCAGGGCAGCGGTCGGAGAACTGCCGGAGATCATGGAACTGACAGGTGCGTTAACGGAGACCTTTGTGCAGTCGGATGATATCCTGCCGTTGGACGATGCGATAGAACGCACAGGGTTTATGGATAAGTTTATTCCCGGCGCGTTGGACGGAAAGCAGTTCGCGGACGGACACTATTACGCGATCGGCCCATCTATTCCCGAGAATGCCATGTTCTATTATAACAAGGCGGTTTTTGAGGAATTGGGATTGAGCGCTCCGAAGAATTATGATGAATTTAAGAATGTTATACAGACTCTGAAAGATGCCGGGAAAATACCGTTGGCGCTTTTTGGACAGGAGCAGTGGCCGGGACTGCAGATGTATGATCTTGCGGTGATCGCAGAGGGCAATGTGGAAGGAATAGGCGCGCTGGAAAAGGAGAATATCATTACATCCGACGAGGCTTATCTGAGAGCGGCGGAGAAATTACAGGAGCTGGTACAGATGGGGCTGATCGGAAGCGGCGCTTTCAGTACCAACAGTGCGCAGGCGATGGAGAATGTGAAACTTGGAAATGCCGGCATGTATTTCTGCGGAGCATGGTATCTGACCGACTGTGCGGAATATGGAGATAACATTGATTTCTTTGATTACAATCCCTTTGCGGACGCCGGAAAAGAAGAGGAACTGCGTTGGTATAAATCCGGCGGTAAGGCGGCGGCAGGCGGCTACGGGGTCAGCGCAAACTGTGAAGATCCCGATCTGATCAAAGAGATAGCACTTCAATTTTCCATAGAGAAGACAAGAGCGGCGACGAAGGCAACTTCCGCGATCAACCTGCTGAGTGAGGATGTACAGCCTGACCAGCCCAGGAGCGAATCTTTTGAACGGTATGCGACAAGTGTGACAAGTTACGAGAATATGTCTAAGTACGGATGGGCTTTGGAGAGTCCGGAACTCTATACAGTTCTTCAGTCCTCTACTGAGAAACTGCTTACCGGAACTGTTGAACCGGAAGCATACATTGCGGAACTCGACCAACTGATTTCCGAGATTGAATAGAAGGAGGGAGGGTGGATGTGATCAGACAACCACCCTCTTTATGTGTCTATATGATTTGGAAAGGCAGGTGTCTGGATGAATATTCTATTTCAACGAAACAAAAGAGCGCTGATCGTTTTTATGGCGCCATTGATCATGATCTTTATGGTGATCATCATCATTCCATTGGGGCATGCTTTTGTGATGAGCTTTACCGAATGGGATGGTGTGAATGAAGCTGCGTTCACGGGACTCACTAATTATAAGAAACTGTTTACCTCCCCGGATCTTGTGATCTCCTTGAAAAACAGCGCGATATTTTCAGTGTTTCTGACGGTTTATCAGCTGGGTATAGGGTTACTGTTTGCTTTTATCCTCGTAAACAGTAAAATAAAAGGAAAAAAATTTTTTAAGGACGCTTTTTTTCTGCCGCAAGTGCTTTCGGTGTCTGTCGTAGCGCAATTGTGGATCTCTGTCTATCATGGAGATTTCGGATTGATCAATCAGTTGGCAGCAGCGCTTGGGCTGGAATGGCGGCAGCAATGGCTGAGTGAGCCTGTTAAGGGGATCATAGCCATCGTGGCGGCAGAATCGTGGAAAGGTATGGGATATCATATGTTGATCCTGTATGCAGCCATGCATAATGTGCCGAAAGTATATTATGAAGCGTCCACTATTGACGGGGCAAGTGCCTGGCAGCAATTCAGAAATATCACGATTCCGTTGATCGCACCGACTTTAAAGGCATGCTTTATCATGGCATTTACATTTGGATTTCGTGCTTTTGAGCAGATTTTTATCATGACGAAAGGCGGACCGGGGAATTATACATATACGTTGTCGATCATGTTGTATAAATCGCTGTTCGGCATGCAGAAATACGGATACGCCAATGCAGTCGCCATGCTTATTGTCGTGATCTGTGTTGCAATCATGCTCATTGTGGAAAGGGTAACAAAAAATATGCAGGTGGAATATTAAGGAGGGCAGCGGCATGACGAAAAGAAAGATCGGAAAAACACTTTTGTATGGATTACTGGGAATCTATGCCGTGATCTCACTGTATCCGCTGGTGTGGATGGCTTTTTATTCCCTGAAGAGCAACGAAGAGATCTTCGTGACAAACCCTTTCGGGCCGCCGCTGAAGCCGCTGCCTGGTAATTATTACCGGGCAGCGACAGAATTTAATATTCTGGTCTATTTTAAGAACAGTATATTGATCTCCGCAGCGGCTTTATTCATAGGGATCATGTGTGCGCTGATGTTTACCTATGTAGTGGCCAGAGTTAAGACCAGGACGACTGACAGTCTGCGCTCTATCGTTATCTTGGGCATGTTCATTCCTATTCAGGCAGTGATGACACCGCTCGTTGTGATGGTAAAAAGCCTGCATCTGACAAATACACATTGGGCGTTGATCATTCCCTATGCGGCGCTTAGTTTTCCCTTTGCGGTGATGGTGCTTTATGGGTTTTATGCCAGCCTGCCGATCGAGTTGGAAGAATCAGCCTATATTGAGGGTGCAAGTTTTTATCAGGCTTATTTCAAGGTCATTCTGCCGCAGATGAAATCGGTGATCATGGTTCTGTTGATCTATCAATTCATGTCAAATTGGAATGAGTTCAGTCTTGCGCTTGTATTGATCACAAAAGATGCCTTAAAAACGCTGCCTTTGGGACTCGTAGCATTTACGGGGCAGTTTTCCACGGACTGGGGACCGGTGGGGGCATCACTGGTAATGGCCAGTCTGCCTGTTATTTTACTGTACATCTTTTTCAGTGATGAGGTGGGGGATGCAATGGTATTATCCGGTATGAAAAACTGATCGACGGGAAACGGATGTAAGATTAAGACAGCTATGTAAAAGGTGGAGGATACGGCAGAATGATGAATTGGAGAAAAAAGTGGAATTCGGTTTCTTTATCAAAGCGAATTGGTTTTTCATTTATTGTTCTCTGTACCCTCCTGGTGTGTGGTGTCACGCTCGTGGTCAACGTGACCTATCGCAGGCTGATGGATGAGCAGTTGCGGGAGAGGACCGCATATGAAAACCAGCTGATGGTCCAACAGCTTGAGCGGCTGTCGGAGAGTGTTAACAGCTGCTGTAACAATGTCATACTGAATCTGAATGTAGGGTTCCGTCAATATCCAACCGTGCCGGAATTTACAGGCTATTCCACGGCGGAGGTCAGCCGGATGTTTGTAAACGGATTGATCAGTAACCTGTTGCTGTTTGGTGAAGTGGAAAGGATCTCGGTGGTGCTGAGAACGGGCGCACTGTACAGCGGAAGCAGGGCTAATATGCGGGAGAGTTTCGGAAACGATCAGGATGTTTACGAATTTCTGCGGGAGGAAGGCGTCGGAACGAAGGGTTGCTGGTACTATGGACTGGATAAGCGTTTTGGCAGTCAACTTGGCAGTATTTCTTATGTTAAGGGAATGAGATATATTGACAGAAATGAGGATGTGGGTTACGTGATCATCTGTATTGCCCCGGAGTTTCTGGAGAGCATGATGAAATTCGGAAAGAGTAACGGCTATATACAATATGCTCTAATGGGAGAAGACGGATATATGCTGCTTCCTGATGAGATGAAGTTTCTGGAGGAAGAAGGAATACTGTCACCAGCCGATATCTTGCAAAGACAGGAGAAAGAATCATTTCCGATCGAACAGCAGGGCAGGCAGTATTATTGTGAAAAAATGAGTCTCGCCGGAAATGGAGGATGGGTACTCATATCTATCATAGACCGGGATATCGTACAAAAAGGTGTCAATCTTATTACTGGAAGTGTTTTATTGGCCGGGTTGTTTCTGACATTGGCGGCGGATATTCTGATTCTTCTGATGGCAGAGAGGATCAGCCGTCCGATCAGGCAGATGGCAAGGCATATGGTAAGTTTTTCCGATCATCTGCCGGAAACGCTGCCGCCTTATCAAGGGCGTGACGAGATTGGTATTCTGACTGAGAATTTTAACACTATGATAACCAAGAACAGGGAGCTGATCGAGAAAGTGTATGAACAGCAACGACAGAAGAGACATTTTGAGCTTGCATTATTACAGGCCCAGATCAAACCGCACTTCCTGTACAATTCGTTGGACAGTGCGTATTGCCTGGTGGCGGATCGGAAGGAAGAACAGGCTCAGAAGATCTTGAAACTGTTAGCGGACTATTACCGCAGTGTGCTTAACCGTGGAGAAGAATGGATATCCGTAGCGAAAGAACTTGAGGCAGTGGAGAAGTATATCCAGATACAGCAGATAAGATACAGGGGATTATTTACTTATGAAATAGACGTGGCTTATGAGATCATGCAGATGAGGATACCGAAATTAACATTGCAGCCATTGGTGGAGAATGCTATTTATCATGGTATAAAACCCCTGGGGAAAGATGGGCGGATACGGATCACCGGAGAAATGGACGGGAATTGGGCTTACATTAAGGTGGCGGACAATGGGATCGGTTTTGCGGAAGAGAGCTTTTATCGGGTGTTGGAGCAGGGAAGGGCAGACAGTGACGGTGATAGTCTGGGACTTAAGAACAGTGCAAGGAGGATCGCCATGTTCTATAACAGTGACAGCGGACTTTCTTTGGAGAAAGGAGAGAACGGGGAGACTGTTCTTATAATACGTATCTGTCTTGGAACGGAGGATATAGATGTATAAGGTACTGCTGGTAGACGACGAGGATATATTTTTAACTCATTTATACAGAACGGTGGAATGGAAAGAGTTTGATTGTCTTGTCTGTGGCAGTGCGCGGGACGGACGGGAAGCTTTACAGGCGGTGGAGGAGCTGAATCCGGATATTGTTTTTATGGATATAAATCTGCCGCATAAGAATGGCTTGGAAGTCTGCGATATCATCCGTGAATGGAAAAATGCTCCCCATGTCATCATATTGACTGCGCACGGGGAATTTAGCTTTGCCCATAAAGCGATCAGGATGGGAATATTTGACTATCTGTTGAAGCCGTTTGACAAAAAAGAGCTGACGGAAGCGCTGCTTAAATGTATAGAAGATATACGGATGAAGAAAGGGCAGAGGGAAATTGAGGAAAGGCTGCAGACAAGAGAAGCGGAAGCTTATTTTAAAGATCTGCTGGATCTGGACGGCGCCGAGACCGGAAAGAAGATCCAGCTCTCCAGAGAAACGCGGTTTCTGGCGGCGGTGGTGCAACTGGAATATCTTGAACATGAAAATCTTATGAGAATCTCCCGGGAAATAAAGGAAGGGTTAGATCGGGATGATAAGATCAAGAGCTATCTGATCGGACTGCGCAACGGGGTATTTACGGTCGTGCATCTACTGACGCGGGATTTGGATATTAAGCGCATGAAAAGCATGTGGGCAGAAGTCCTGTCGAGAATATGCGATCAAGAAGAGGGCAGGGATTGTGTGGCGCTAGGAAAGCTCGTAGATGATACGGATGCTATCGCCGTGAGCTATCAGCAGGCATTAACGGCGCTGGAGAATCGAAGCAGAACAGGTACGTCTGTCATTGCGTATGAAGATGTGGAGGACCTGCACGTACCGGAGACGATGTTCAGCCAGCAGGACATGAATCTTTTGATCAAATTGTTTGAAAACGGCCAGTATGAAAGCGCCGATAAAGCGATCGAAAAGATCTTTGGACTTTCGGAGGAAAGGATGCTTTCTTTCCAGTATGTAGTCTCAATCTATTATTCGATCGTAGTGCAGATCCTTGGACATTTTGCCTGCGAAGGATCGCGTGAAGCTTATACGGCGGTGGATCAGAAGGAATTGTTGAAAGAACTGGGAATCTGTACGAACACACAAGAGATCACGGAGATCCTTAAGAATAATATTCATGAAGTTTTCAGTGAATGTATTTCGATCCAGCTTCCCAAAAAAGGGGATATACTTGCCAATAAAATAGAGAAATATCTGTGTGTCCATTATCGGCAGTCCAACTTGTCGGTGGAGCAGATCGCCAGGGAGCTTTTTTTTGAAAACAGCTATGTACGAAGAGTTTTTAAGTCGCAGACCGGGAAGACCATTGTGCAGCGGTTAGAAGAGATCCGGATGGAGAAAGCAAAGGAACTGCTGGCAGATATCGATGTCCGTCACAGTGATGTGGCGGAAGCAGTAGGCTATGCGGATCCCTTTTATTTCAGTAAGAGATTTAAGCTATATAGTGGGATGTCTCCTACGGAATATCAGGCACGGTTCCACAGACATAAGTAGGAAACACGCTACGGAATGGAGGAAAGAATGATAGTAGATGTTTTGAGAAACAGTGAAAAGTACTTGTCCATGCATCCGTATTTTCCGGTCGCATATGAGTATTTAAAGAAAGTGAGCGCAATGGATCCTGAAAGCCTGCCGGTCAATGAGGAGGTAGAGCTGGTAAAGGATCATGTCTTTGCAACAGTATGGAAAGACAACAGCAAGCCAAAGGAGAAGGTGCGGTGGGAAGCACATGAGACGTTTATTGACTGGCAGATCCTGCTGAAAGGGCAGGAGATCATATACTGGACGCCAAAGGATACGCTGCAGGTAAAGGATGACTCGCGTGCCGGGGAGGATATTATTTTCTTTCATGAGCCAGCGGACTGCAGCGCGGCCTATCTGTCTGCGGGGTATTATGTCATCGTCTTTCCGGATGATGCCCATCAGCCGGATTGTGATTGGGATGGAGAACATGAGAGGATCAAGGTCATGATCAAGATTCGGATGTGCAGCAGGGTGCAGGGCATCGTGAATAGTAACGAACTGTTACATTTTTATAAAAGATAAAAAATTAGATATTGAAATTTGTCATTTGTCGTGGTATGCTTCTATATACTTTATCTATCGGACATGTTCCTTATGCATTTGAGGTTTATTTTGTTAACCTCTTGCTTGAAACTTTGTCCGGCTTGTTATATGATTAAGATATATTTTTCGACAAAACAGTTCCGGGAAGGATCTGCGGCCAGAAGCGATGTCTCATATGTCTGCGGATCGAAGCGGTAGGGTCTGCCGGGTTCAGGACCGGGTCGAATACAGGAGGTATCATAAATGAGTGAAACATATGTAGAATGTCTGGTGGCCAGGAAACCTTCGGTGCTCCTGTCTTTTTTGAAAATACTGTTGATCATGCTGACGGTGGTATTCCTTATGGTAGGCGGTGTGTTCCTTCCGGGTCTGGTGGTGGCGATCATTACGGGAATAGGTGCCTATTTTGCCACCATGAACGCGAATATTGAGTATGAGTACCTGTACCTGGACAGGGAGATTAGTGTGGATAAGGTGATGGCGAAAAGCCGCCGGAAGAAGGCCAATACCTTTTCGGTGGATAAGATGGAAGTGCTTGCGCCGCTGAATTCCCATAGGCTGGATTCTTACAGGAATCGTAATTCCAAGACGCTGGATTACAGCTCTGGTGTTGCTGCGCAGCCGGAGAAGAGATATATGATGGTCTGTGAAGGAGATCTGAAGGTTATTTTCGAGCCAAACGCGGAGATGGTGAAAGCGATCCAGAGCATTGCACCGCGCAAGGTGTTTACAGATTAATTATTTATAGAATATTTGTGACCTCTTTTCATGCAGGGTCTGTGTTAAGACGGTGTCGGACACGGATGCGCATGTGATCATGGAAAAGAAATACTGTCAGTTAGATTAACTGGCAGTATTCTTTACATAAATGTAACTATCGATACTGCTTAAATTTTACAAACAGGAGGAGAGAAGATGGGTCAGATTATTGGCGAAGGGATCACTTTTGACGACGTGCTGTTGGTGCCGAGTTATTCACAGGTGATTCCCAATCAGGTGGACTTGACAACATGGCTTACGAAGAAGATCAAACTGAACATCCCGATGATGAGTGCAGGGATGGACACGGTGACCGAGCACAGGATGGCGATCGCCATGGCCAGACAGGGAGGCATCGGTATTATCCACAAGAATATGTCAATAGAAGCACAGGCAGAAGAAGTCGATAAGGTTAAACGTTCAGAAAACGGCGTCATCACAGATCCTTTTTCGTTGACTCCGGATCATACATTGGCCGACGCAGACGCGTTGATGGCCAAATTCAGGATTTCCGGCGTTCCGATCACGGAAGGCAGGAAATTAGTCGGTATCATCACCAATCGTGATCTTAAATTCGAGACAGATTTCACTAAGAAAATTAAAGAATCCATGACCTCAGAGGGTCTGATCACAGCGAAAGTCGGCATTACGCTGGATGAGGCGAAGAAGATTTTGGCCAAGGCGAGGAAAGAGAAGCTGCCGATTGTAGACGATGATTACAATCTGGCAGGGCTGATCACTATTAAGGACATCGAGAAGACGATCAAATATCCGCTTTCCGCCAAAGACAGCCAGGGAAGGCTTCTGTGTGGTGCAGGTGTGGGCATTACGGCTAATGTCCTGGACCGGGTCGGAGCGCTTATGGATGCCAAGGTGGACGTGATCGTGTTGGACAGTGCCCACGGTCATTCCGAGAACGTGCTGCGCTGCCTGAAGATGATCAAGGACAAATATCCCGATGTACAGGTAATCGCGGGTAATGTGGCTACCGGTGAGGGCACGAAGGCTCTGATCGAGGCGGGTGCGGATGCGGTCAAGGTCGGTATTGGGCCTGGTTCTATCTGTACTACCCGTGTGGTGGCAGGTATCGGTGTGCCCCAGATCACAGCCATTATGGACTCTTATGCGGTGGCGAAGGAGTATGGTATTCCGATCATTGCCGATGGCGGCATCAAGTATTCCGGCGATATGACCAAGGCCATTGCGGCTGGCGGCAATGTGTGCATGATGGGCAGTATCTTTGCGGGATGTGACGAGAGCCCGGGTACTTTTGAACTCTATCAGGGAAGAAAATATAAGGTTTACCGCGGCATGGGTTCCATCGCGGCCATGGAGAACGGCAGTAAGGACCGCTATTTCCAGTCCGATGCCAAGAAGCTGGTGCCGGAAGGTGTGGAAGGCCGTGTAGCTTACAAGGGAACCGTGGAGGATACGGTATTCCAGCTGATGGGCGGTATACGTTCCGGTATGGGCTACTGTGGAGCATCTTCTATAGAAGAATTGAAACAGAACGGTAAGTTTGTGAAGATATCGGCGGCGTCCCTGAAGGAGAGCCATCCTCATGATATCCATATCACGAAAGAAGCGCCGAACTACAGCGTAGACGAATAGAAGGACGAACTATTAACTTTAATCATATGGAAGGCAAGGTTATTTACGATATGGAAAAGAAATCTTTGGCACAGGAGCTTTCCGGGAATGCATATCCGGGCAGAGGGATCGTGATCGGAAAGTCTGCGGACGGGAAATATGCGGTGACGGCCTATTTTATCATGGGCAGGAGTTCTAACAGCAGGAACAGGATCTTCGTGGAAGACGGCACGGGGATCAGAACGCAGGCGTTCGATCCTTCTAAGCTGGAAGATCCCAGTTTGATCATCTATGCACCGGTGCGTGTGCTTGGTAATAAGACGATCGTCACCAACGGCGACCAGACCGACACCATCTATGAGCTGATGGATAAACAGCAGACATTTGAGCAGGCGCTGCGTACGAGAGAGTTTGAGCCTGATGGGCCGAATTATACCCCCCGTATCTCGGGTATCATGCATCTGGAGAACGGCGGGTACAATTACGCCATGTCGATCCTGAAAAGCAACAATGGAGATCCGGCATGCTGCAACCGCTTTACGTTTGCTTACGAGAAGCCGTTAGCTGGTGAGGGGCGGTTTATCCATACTTATATGGGCGATGGCGATCCGCTGCCGAGTTTTGAAGGCGAGCCGACCCTGATTGGTATCGAGGGCGATATTGACAGTTTTACAAAGATGATCTGGGAGAACTTGAACGAGGAAAATAAGGTTTCGCTGTTTGTAAGATTTATCGAGATAGAGACTGGAAAGTATGAGACGCGAATCCTCAATAAGAATCAGTAATATGAAGTGATCATTCAGCGTCAATATATCAGAAATTAATTATTCGCTGTACGAGTACACTAGTCAGGATGGAGAAAGGGATAAGAGGATAAGAGATTCATGAATGAATTAGAATTAAAATATGGCTGTAACCCTAATCAGAAGCCGTCCCGCATCTATATGGCGGACGGAAGCACGCTGCCGATCAAGGTACTGAACGGCAGACCGGGATATATCAATTTTCTGGATGCCTTTAACGGGTGGCAGTTGGTGAAGGAACTTAAGAAGGCGACCGGACTTCCGGCGGCCACTTCTTTCAAGCATGTGTCTCCCGCAGGGGCGGCGGTTGGTCTGCCGCTCAGTGATGTGGAGAAGAAGATTTATTGGGTGGACGATTTGGATATGGAGTTTACGCCGCTGGCCAATGCTTATGCGAGAGCCAGAGGCGCGGATAGGATGAGTTCTTTCGGTGATTTTATCTCCCTGTCGGATGTGTGTGACGTGGCAACTGCCAGGATCATCAAGCGGGAGGTTTCGGACGGCGTGATCGCTCCCGGATATGAGCCGGAGGCGCTGGAGATCTTGAAGGCGAAGAAAAAGGGCGCCTATAACGTGATCGAGATCGATGAGAACTATGTACCCGCGCCGGTAGAAGTGAAGCAGGTATATGGCATCAGCTTCGAGCAGGGTAGAAATGAATTGAAGATTGATGATGATTTCTTCAATAATATCGTGACGGTGTCGAAGGAACTTCCAGAAGAGGCCAGAATCGATCTGGCCATCGCCATGATCACACTCAAATATACGCAGTCCAATTCGGTGTGTTACGTGAAGGGCGGACAGGCGATCGGTATCGGCGCCGGGCAGCAGTCCCGCATTCACTGCACCAGGTTAGCAGGTTCCAAGGCGGACAACTGGTTCCTGCGGCAGTCACCGAAAGTGCTGGGTCTGCAGTTTGTGGACGGAATCGGCCGCGCAGACAGAGATAATTCCATTGACTTGTATATCGGCGAGGACTATATGGATGTGTTGGCTGATGGTGCCTGGCAGAAGATCTTCAAGGTGAAGCCGGAAGTCTTCATGGCGGAAGAGAAGCGGGCGTGGCTGGATCAGATGAGTGATGTGGCGCTGGGATCCGATGCGTTCTTCCCCTTTGGCGATAACATCGAGCGGGCCCATAGAAGCGGTGTAATGTATGTGGCGCAGCCAGGAGGTTCCGTGCGGGACGACAATGTGATCGCGACCTGCGATAAGTACGGCATGACCATGTGCTTTACAGGGATTAGGCTGTTCCATCACTAAATTTTGCCTTATGCGGCAGGTAGAAAATACGCATATAATTTGATTTTTTGGGCCGATAGTGTTATTATTTTAACGATGGAGCTGCCACGAGCAATGATTGCACTGCGGCGGAGCAGATTTACTTTTTTGCAGGGCAGCAAGGGCAGCAGTACGATGATAAAACAAAGGAGTGGAAGGGAAAATGAGTAAGAGTTTTGAGGATTTGTTATCGAAGGTTTCCGAGTGCAGCGTCAAGAAGGTAGCGGTAGCGGTAGCGCAGGACAGTGCTGTGCTGGAAGCGGTAGCAGCGGCGAAGGAGAGAAACATTGCCGAGGCAGTGCTGGTAGGCGATGCAGATAAGATCAAGGAAGTGGCGGCAGCAGATAACGTGGATATCAGCGGTTTCGAGATCATCGACGAGAAGGATGACTACACAGCAGCGCTTAAGGCAGTGGAACTGGTACACCAGGGTAAGGCAGACATGTACATGAAGGGTCTGATCGACACCAAGTCTTTCTTAAAGAGTGTGCTGGATAAAGAAGTGGGACTGCGGACCGGTAAGGCACTGTCCCATGTATGTGTGTTTGAAGTAGAGGGTATCGATCATCTTCTTTTCCTGACAGACGTGGCTTTCATGACCTATCCGACTCTGGAAGACAAGGTACATATCATCGAGAATACAGTGGATGTATGTCATGCGTGCGGCATTGCGAATCCCAAGGTAGCGCCGCTGGCAGCAGTGGAAGTAGTCAACCCCAAGATGCCGGTCACGGTTGAAGCGGCAGAATTGACGAAAATGTGCGAGGAAGGCAAACTGACAGGCTGTGTTGTGGACGGACCGCTTTCCTTAGACCTGGCTATCGATCCGGAAGCAGCGAAACATAAGGGAGCGGAGGGCAGGAAGATCGTAGGTGATGCTGACGTACTTCTTTTCCCGGATATCCATGCAGGCAACCTGGTATATAAGTGCCTGGTACATACAGCGAAGGTGAAGAACGGCAACATCCTGACAGGAACGAAGGCTCCGGTCATTCTGACATCCCGTTCCGATGATTTCGAGACGAAAGTAAACTCTCTGGCATTGGGTGCAGTGATGGCGGAAGCATTATCCAAGATGAATTAGTATGCGGGATATTTCCGAAACTTCAGGCGTTTGTCTTAAAGTACTAGACTTTGTATCATAGATTCTTTTTGCGCCGGAGAATGCTCGGGAACAGGGCATGTTCTGCGCGAATATCAGTAGTATAATACAGCAAACTGTATGACACAGGAGGTAAAACAGCATGTCAGTAAAAAGTTTGATCATTAATCCGGGCTCCACTTCCACTAAGATCGGTGTGTTTGAGGATGAGACCCTTTTGTTTGAAGAGACCCTGCGGCATTCCACGGAAGAGATCGCACAGTATGCGACGATCGTGGATCAGAAAGATTTCCGCAAGGATATCATCGTAAACTTGTTAAAAGAGAAAGCGTTCGATATCAATTCCCTGAATATGGTAGTAGGCCGCGGCGGTATGTTAAAGCCGATTCCGGGTGGTACTTATGCAGTCAGCGATGACCTTCTGGAGGATCTGAAGATCGGCAGACAGGGACAGCACGCTTCTAATCTGGGAGGCATTCTGGCGAGAGAGATTGGAGATTCCATTGGTGTGCCGTCTTATATCGTAGATCCCGTAGTCGTTGACGAGCTGGAGCCCATCTCCAGATATTCCGGTGTACCGGAACTGCCCAGAACCAGCGTATTCCATGCGCTGAATCAGAAGGCGGTGGCGAAGCGCTTCGCGAAAGAGTCCGGCAAGGACTACAATGTGCTGAATCTGGTTGTCGTACATATGGGCGGCGGTGTTTCCGTAGGTGCGCACAGACAGGGTAAGGTAGTGGATGTATTTAACGCACTGGATGGTGATGGCGCTTTTTCACCGGAGAGAGCGGGCGCGGTGCCCAGCGGCGCGCTGATCAAGATGTGCTTCTCCGGCCAGTATACCGAGAAGGAAGTTTATAAGAAGATTGTGGGCGGCGGCGGTTTCAACGCTTACTGCGGCACCAACGATATGCGTGATGTAGACAAGATGGTGGATGAAGGCGATGCGAAAGCGGAAGAAGTGCGCGCAGCGTTCATCAGGCAGGTGGCGAAAGACATCGGTTCCATGGCATGTGTTCTGGAAGGCAAGGTTGATCAGATCGTTGTTACCGGTGGTATCGCTTATGATAAGGCAGTCGTAGACGGGCTTAAGGAACAGGCGGGATGGATCGCACCGATGACCGTATATCCCGGTGAGGATGAACTGTTGGCGTTGGTGCAGGGCGGACTGCGCGTGCTGAACGGGGAAGAGGCAGCGATGGTTTATTAGTATAACGCTTTACCAGGGATGAGACCGGCAGCGATCGCTGAGGTAAAGATAGAAGGATATAGAGATATAATGATATAGCGAGCAGAACAGGGTGTAAGGCCAGTGAACGGATCACAGGCTTTGCATCCTGTTTTCGCTTTTGAGATGGTGCAGACTTTATATTTCAAGGTTTTTTACATGGTCGGTCGATAAGTGCTTGACAGTACTAATTAATTGATATAAACTAGTTTATAATATAAACTATAGTAATGTGATATTTTTTAAGACAGATGGTCGGGGAAGGGAGGATACTATCATGAATGAGAGAATCGACAGTGCATTGCAGGATATTACGGTCATAAGAGAGACATTGGACGACACGAAGGTGCATTACAGGGGGATGTATCTGATGTGTTTTGTGATGGCGGCATTTAACGGTGTCAAGTATTTATGGGTACTGCTGAAGCTATGGTTTATGCCGCAGATGATGGTAGGAGGTATCTTGATCTGCTACCTCTGGCCGCTTTGCCTGGTGGCCAGCTACTTGTGTATCTACCGGCGTGAGAAGAAGTATTCCAACAAATATTACCTGAGTATGCTGGGGGTCTGGGGTTTCATGGCGGGGGTTATCCCGGCGATGGCGGCGCTTGTGAACGTTATCAGGTTTTTCATGGCAGACGGAAGTGTGCCTGTGGAAGCGGCGCAGATGCGGGGCAGTCTTTTTATGGAGAGCATTTCGAGTATCTTGCTGCTTTCGATCTTGTTAGTGATATGTGCCTATATTCTGCAGAACAGAACCTTTATGATCCTGGCTATTTTGAATCTGTTCTGTTTTATGGTACTGGAGCAGTGCTTTCCTTCTGCGGGCATTCCTTTTCATGTCGGCGGACAGACGCAGACACTGCTTGTGTATAGTGCGGCATACTCTATGATGGTCAATTGTCTGGGCTATCTGGCACTGGGAGTGTATCTGTCGGGAAGACGTGCAAATTTGACTAGATGCAGCTGAACAGGTACGTACGGCACAGACCTCTACGTGCGCGGAATTGGGTTAGGGCCAGCGTAGAATTATAGTTAACGACATTAGAAATTTCGTTTTCGGCCTTACAGGAGCTACCGTATATGGCTCCTGCAAGAGCCAGAAACAGAAATTTGTTATGCCGTTTACTATAGGTCAAATGACCGGATAAGAAGGAACAGACAGAGTGGAAAGAAAGGTATGATCGTTACCATGAAGATAGAAAATATACCCGAGGCATTCAGCGTGACGCTGCGCCTTAAGATCATAACGGCCTTAGTCAGTTCTGCGAGAACCTTTAAGGAGCTGCGTGAGATCACGCAGGCGACACAGGGGAATCTAAGCGTACAGCTGACCAAGCTGGAGGAATGGGGATATCTTACCTCTGAGAAAATGATAGAGAAGAAGAAGACCAAGTCGACTTATACGATAACGGAATTTGGGCTGCAGCAGTTTGAAGCCTATGTGTCTTTACTGCAGTCAGTGCTGCAGAAGTGAAATATTAGGGGATATGTATGATGGTAACAGATCAGCTCAGGCCTTTGCATTAACTGCAAAGGCCGTGCGAAAGCATAAAGGTTGAGAAGAATCCGGCCTCTTTGCCGAAGGCAAATCAGGAATAGGCCGGATTCAGTAACTATGAAGCTGAAGGCTGAATAGTTACATACGAAGTGCCAATACGGCAAATGCACGGCGGGCAGCCCTGCAACCTGAAGTTGACAAAGTGCATCGCAGGAAAGATAGAAGATTACAATCAGCTGTACTATTATGATCGAGCAGACCGAGTCCGGAGATGTAAGGGCTTAGGGACTGCAGAGTAACTTCCGTGGAGACGGAGAAAGGATGTATGAGCGTAAAACGCTTCGGAATGGAGGAAAAGATGAAGTTAGGAGAGAAAATAGTTAAGCTGAGAAAAGAAAAGGGTCTTTCGCAGGAGGCGCTGGCCGAGCAGATCGGCACGACCAGGCAGGCCGTAAGCAAATGGGAGAACGACCAGGGTTTTCCGGAAACGGAGAAGCTGCTGCAGTTGTCTAACGTATTTGAGGTGTCGGTAGACTTCCTTTTAAAAGATGAAAAGACAGAAACCGGCAGCGATGAGAAAGGCTATTATGTCAGCCGGGAATTTGCCAGAGGGTATCTTGCGAATACGAAGAAGACCCTCCTTTATTTGGGGGCATGCTTCTTATTCTGGGCCTTGGCGGGGGTGCCCTGGGTACTTTTCAGGGAGAATGAGACTTGGCGCATGGCGGGGATAGCCGTGTGCGGGATCCTGGGCGTTCTGGCGCTGGTGTTTGGAATGTTTGCGGAAGAGGACCGCTATAAGATCCTGAAACGGGAGCCGCTTCTGTTCGACTATGATGTCTTGAAGGAATTGGCTGCAGAATATGACTTTGTGGGAAAGAAGTGCAGACTGATAGCGATCCCCAGTGTTTCTTTGTTTATCATTGGCTTTCTCGCCATTTCCCTTACGATGAGCGGGACCATCCCCTGGACCGGGTACCATGTGCTTGTATTTCTTGTCTTTGCGGTCAGTCTTTTCGGGTATGTGTATTCTCTCGGTGTTATGGAAGCTTATGAGCTGCTGGTCAGGAACGAAAAGCATACAGGCAGTTTGTGGTTCAGGGTGAGGAAGAAATTCAGAGAGATGCTCTGATTTTTCTTTTCGGTTGAATTTACCTTCTAAATCTGCTACAATATACGTTGGTCAAATGCCTGCAGCCTGTCAGTGCCGCAGGCCGCTGTTTAGTCAGTTTGCAGCGGGTATTTGATTTCAGCAGCCAAAGGAAGGTAAGTTGTGTATCGGGTTGAAGGGCGAAGTGCATCCGACGCACGGAAACGAGGCGGTCATGAGTGTAATACAGAAAGTATTTGGAACGCATAGTGAGAGGGAGATTAAGCGCATCAACGGTCTGGTGGATAAGATCGAGGGTCTGCGCCCCGGCATGATGGAATTGTCGGACGAGCAGCTGCGTGACAAGACGAAAGAATATAAGAAGAGGCTGGCGGAAGGAGAGACGCTGGACGATCTCTTGCCGGAGGCCTATGCCACAGTGCGTGAGGCGGCCCGCAGGATCCTGAAGACGGAACACTACCGGGTGCAGCTGATCGGCGGTATCGTACTGCATCAGGGACGGATCGCTGAGATGAGGACCGGTGAAGGTAAGACGCAGACCTGTCTTCTGCCGGCTTATCTGAACGCGTTGGAGGGTAAGGGTGTACACGTTGTTACCGTCAACGATTATCTGGCGAAGCGTGATGCGGAGTGGATGGGACAGGTACATGAATTCCTGGGGCTGAAGGTTGGCTGTGTCCTGAACGATATGAAATCCGACGAGCGCCGGGAAGCCTATAATTGTGACATCACTTATGTAACGAACAATGAGCTGGGCTTCGATTATCTGCGCGATAACATGGTGATCTACAAAGAGCAGCTGGTGCTGCGTGACCTGCATTATGCCATCATCGACGAGGTGGACTCGGTGCTGATCGATGAAGCCCGCACACCTCTGATCATTTCCGGGCAGAGCGGCAAGTCCACGAAGCTCTACGAAGCCTGCGATATCCTGGCCAGACAGCTGACCCGCGGCGAAGACATGGAAGAACTGACCAAGATGGATGCCATCATGGGTGTGGAACGTGAAGAGACAGGTGACTTTATCGTCAATGAGAAGGATAAAGTGGTGAACCTGACTGCCCAGGGCGTGAGCAAGGTTGAACGCTTTTTCCAGATTGAGAATCTGGCCGATCCGGAGAATCTGGAGATCCAGCATAATATCATTCTGGCGTTGCGTGCCCACAATCTGATGTTCCGCGACCAGGATTATGTAGTGAAAGACGATCAGGTGCTGATCGTGGATGGTTTTACGGGCCGTATCATGCCGGGCAGACGTTATTCCGACGGATTGCATCAGGCGATCGAGGCCAAGGAACATGTGAAGGTGAAGCGGGAGAGCAAGACGCTTGCCACCATCACGTTTCAGAACTTCTTTAATAAATTTGAGAAAAAAGCCGGCATGACCGGTACGGCGTTGACAGAGGAAAAGGAATTCCGTGACATTTACGGCATGGACGTAGTGTCAATCCCGACCAATAAGCCTATTGCGCGTATCGATCATCAGGACAGTGTATACAAGACGAGAAAAGAGAAACTGCGTGCCATCGTCATGGCGGTGGAGGCGGCTCATGCCAAGGGGCAGCCGGTGCTGGTGGGTACCATTAATATCGATGCCTCAGAGGAGTTGAGCGGTCTGCTGAAACGGCGCGGCATCGAGCATAAGGTGTTGAACGCCAAATTCCATGAGATGGAGGCGGAGATCGTAGCGGACGCCGGTATTCACGGGGCGGTGACTATCGCCACCAATATGGCGGGTCGTGGTACGGATATCAAGTTGGATGAGGAAGCCAAGGCGGCAGGCGGTTTGATGATCGTCGGCACGGAGCGTCATGAGTCCAGACGTATTGACAATCAGCTGCGCGGACGAAGCGGCCGTCAGGGCGATCCGGGTGAATCCAGATTCTATATTTCACTGGAGGATGACTTGATGCGTCTGTTTGGTTCCGACCGGATGATCACTATGTTTAATGCATTGGGGATTCCGGAAGGACAGGAGATTGAGCATAAGGCGCTGACGAAGGCTATCGAGTCGGCACAGAAGAAGATTGAGAACAACAACTTTGGTATCAGAAAAAGCCTGTTAGAATATGATCAGGTCATGAACGAGCAGAGAGAGATCATCTACGAGGAGAGAAGGCGTGTCTTAAACGGCGAGAGTATGCGGGATGTCATCTACAAGATGATCACGGATATCACGGAGAATTGCGTGGATATCTGCATCGGCGACGATACGGATTTTGAAGAGTGGGATTTCAATGAGTTGAACACACTGCTTCTGCCGACGATTCCTCTGAAGCCTTTGAGCGCTGAGCGGGTGTTAAAGCCGAAGAAGAACAGCTTAAAGCAGCAGCTGAAGGAGGAAGCAGTCAAACTCTATGAGGCTAAAGAGGCAGAATTTCCCGAGCCGGAGGCGATCAGAGAGATTGAGCGCGTGATTCTGCTGAAAGTGATCGACAGGAAATGGATGGATCATATCGACGATATGGATCAGCTGCGGCAGGGTGCAGGCCTGCAGGCCTATGCCCAGAAGGATCCGCTTGTGGAATATAAGATGAACGGTTATGAGATGTTCGACGATATGACCCAGAATATCAGGGAAGAGACCGTCAGACTCTTACTCCATGTGCGCATCGAGCAGAAGGTGGAGAGGGAACAGGTAGCCAAAGTGACCGGTACGAACAAGGACGATACGATCCAGAAGGGGCCGGTAAAACGCATGGAGGCCAAGGTGTATCCCAACGATCCCTGTCCGTGCGGATCCGGGAAGAAGTATAAGCAGTGCTGTGGCAGGAAATAAAATAATTCAAAATAAATAAAAAGGTGGTGACGTTAAGTGGTAGAATTGGATAACATGAAATCCGAACTCCTGGCTTATGAAAGTCCCTTAGCGGAAGTGAGGGATTCACTTTGACTTAGCGAATAAGTCGAAGCGGATCGAGGAGTTGGAAATGGAAATGCAGGCGCCTGATTTCTGGAACGATCCGGAGAAGTCGAACCAGAAGATGAGGGAGGCCAAGAATCTGAAGGATATTGTTGGCACGATGGACGGCTTGTCCAGTCAATATGAGGATATCCTGACCCTGATCGAGATGGGATATGAGGACAACGATCCCGCGATCATACCGGATATAGAACAGGAATTGAAAGAATTCAAGGAAACTTTTGAAAATATCCGGATCAATACGCTTTTGTCCGGGGAGTATGACAGGAATAATGCCATCCTCAAATTAAATGCGGGCGCGGGCGGCACAGAGAGTTGCGACTGGTGCAGCATGTTGTACCGTATGTACACGAGATGGGCGGAACGCAAGGGATTTGCTCTTGATGTGATCGACTATCTGGACGGTGACGAGGCAGGTATCAAGTCAGTGACTTTCCAGATCAACGGCGAGAATGCCTACGGCTATCTGAAATCAGAGAAAGGTGTTCACAGGCTTGTGCGTATATCGCCTTTTAATGCGCAGGGCAAGCGGCAGACCTCTTTTGTGTCGCTGGACGTGATGCCGGACATCGAGGACGATGTGGATGTGGAAGTTAAAGACGAGGATATCCGTATCGATACCTATCGAAGCAGTGGTGCGGGCGGACAGCATATCAACAAGACGTCTTCGGCGATCCGGATCACCCATTTTCCGACGGGGATCGTGGTAACCTGCCAGAACGAGCGGAGCCAGTTCCAGAATAAGGATAAGGCGATGCAGATGTTAAAGGCGAAGCTGTATATGCTCAAACAGGAAGAGAATGCCGAGAAACTGTCCGATATCCGGGGCGACGTGAAGGAGATCGGCTGGGGCAACCAGATCCGTTCTTACGTCATGCAGCCCTACACGATGGTCAAGGATCACAGGACCAATGAGGAATCCGGCAATGTGGATGCAGTTATGGATGGAGCCATCGATCCGTTTATCAATGCGTATCTGCGGTGGATCAATTGATTCCCGCGAGCAACGAGCCGAGTGGCTGCTTGCAGACATTTGGCGACTGCTGCGAGGGTCAAATACCCCGTTGCTTGCAGCGAGGTCTTTGATTTGGTGAATAATAGGAAAGCGGCTAACTGTCTGACAGTCAGCCGCTTTTATGATGTGCGAAAACTCGAAAAGTTAGTGCGCGTGATCGGAATTGTTGATGATACTCATATAAAATTCTGCCAGCGTCGCATTCATGTAAGGCGACACCCAGAGAAGTGCGATTCCGCAGGAGAGTAGGCCCAGCAGCAGAAGCGGCACGAAACTGAGAAAAATATAAAACAGCCGGATCTTGTTGCCTGACATCAGCTTTCTGCTCATGGAGAGCAGTTCCCTGGCGGTATACTGCGGAAAGTCATGCAGCAGGAAAAAGGCCGGTGCGTAGAGCAGATTCAATGCAAGGGAGACCACACCGGAGAGGATCATACACACGCCGTACCGTGCGATTGCAGAAGCATCCGGAGAAGAAGGCATCCTGTATAGCACGATATATTCGGGCAGGCTGCCGATGAAAGTGATCAGCGTAAGCCAGGCCTGGATCGTCAAGGCTTTGTCAGAGTGCATACGAAAACCGTAGAAGACATCATTGACAACGGCAATATGTCCGGTCACGATCTTCAGATAAAAATATGCAATCCCGGAAGACAGCAGCCCGGTAAAAACGGATACCGCAAAGAGCAGCGCATAATGAATCAGAGCTCCGAGCGGAGTATTTGTGCTTCCGGCTACTGAAGTGATGGAAACGGTAGCAAAGCCCGTGAGAAAGGTCACGAGCAGGCAGGCGCCTACGGCGCTGCCGTAACGGCCAAACATATGCTCCCTTGCGGCAGCTTTGAGTGCCGCAGAAGATTGATGCAAACTCATATAGAACCTCCCAAATCAAAATCCGGTGTCAAAATTTCTTCCCCGGTACTTACCTGCGGCATCGGAAGATTTCATTTCTTTCTGGTACGGATTATCTTCGTTGTAGTATTTGATCTGTGTAGCCGTAGTGCCGCCGGATACGTAGGTACGGCCGCATTCCGGACAGACGGCTGTCTTGATCGATACATTGCAGGATACGACCTTGCCGTTGTTCTGTGCAGCATCCTTGTAGGCATTGCTTACATGCTCCTGTTCGTGGCTACGCACCTTAGATGCGGCTGCACTCGGGTCAATATGGGAAGCAGCTTTGAAAGAGACGTTCTCGTCGGAACCGTCTTGATACTTGCGTTCCTTACAAGTCTGGCACTCAGCAGGTGAGGATTCCTTGCCTGCTTTCTTCTCGGTGGACTGACCCGGGTTGCGGATGATGGTACGTTCGGCTTCCGGTCCTGTTGCTGCAGCAGCATTTCCGGCGGTATAAGAACGGTCATAGCCGTTTACTGTATTATAGGTTGAACCGATCATAATAGTTTCCTTCTTTCCTGAATGTTTGTGATGCTATATATAAAAGTACTGGCCGGTTACGGGGCGCTGATGCCGCCGTCATCCAGTATCATCCTGAGCATTTCTTCATAAGACATGCCGTACTGGCTCTCGAAGAGATCATTGACCTGATCCATGATCTCCGGCTTCGTGTAGAGCATGTAAATACTTGTTCCGCACAGGGCGCAGTTGGCGATCAGGCCAATGGTTGCGCAGATGATGCCAGCTCTTGCCTTGACGTTCATCTTAGGGATACGCCCTCTGGACAGCAGCGCCAGTACAATGGCGATACTGCCAAAGACGAAGGGCGGATAGATTGTCATGGAGATAAAAGTAGCCAGGGTAAGGATACCCATGATCATCGCTGCCGATGCCAGCCGCTCTCCGGAAAACCTGTTCGGATAGCGTCCACGGCCCGGATTCCCATAGGGATTACCGTTGCCGTAAGGATTGCCGTTGCCAAAGGGATTATCGTTATTGTTAGTATTGTTGTATGGATTGTTATCGTACATAGAATACCTTTCTGTCTTGCCGTAGCCGGTGATAGAAAACGACAGCGGATGGAATGCTGGCCGCTGACATAGATTCAGTATACCACAGTTTATGTGGAAAGACTACAGAAATTATGTGTTCAGAGACTGTTACGACTTTGCTCTTTTCTATATAAATTAGGTGGCGGGAATGGGAGGGTTCATGATATAATAGAACATGAAGTTGTACTAAGGTGCTGAAGGACAGCACACAAGTACAACTAAATCATGTTCGACATAGAGTTCTGCTAAGGCTGCAAAGAACGCAGGCCAAGCAGAACTAGACTATGTCTAGGAGAATGCAAAAAGCATGCATTCTCCGTGAGTAGTGGCAGGTCTAGTTGTACTAAGGTGCTTGAAGGACAGCACACAAGTATATAAAGGAAAAGCAAAATCATATCGTTAAGGAAGAAAGGCACAAGAGCAAGGATGGACATTATTTTAAAACTCAAGGATGAACTGAAAGTGGAGAAATGGCAGGTGGAAGCTGCCGTGAAGCTGATTGATGAAGGGAATACCATTCCTTTTATCTCCAGATACCGTAAGGAAGCGACGGGGTCCCTCAATGATGAGGTGCTGCGTGACCTGCATGAGCGGCTTACTTATCTGCGGAATCTGGAAGAGAAGAAGGAACAGGTTTTAAAAAGCATAGAGGAACAGGGAAAACTGACCGAGGAGCTGCAGGCGAAGATCGTGGCGGCGGAAACCATGGTGGTGGTGGAGGACCTTTACAGGCCTTACCGTCCGAAGCGTAAGACCAGGGCCAGCGTGGCCAAGGAGAAAGGATTGGACGGCCTGGCGCAGTTTATTCTGGCGCAGGAGACGACGGCTCCCATTGAGGAGGAAGCGGCCAAATATGTCCACGAGGATGAAGATGCCGCCAAGACAGTGGCTACCGTGGAAGATGCCATTCAGGGCGCTAAGGATATCATCGCCGAGATGATCTCGGACGAGGCGGATTATCGTATCTATATCCGTAATATCACGATAGAGGAAGGTAAGCTGACAAGCGTTGCCAAGGATGAGAAGGCTGAGAGCGTGTACGAGATGTATTATCAGTACGAAGAACCGGTGAAAAAGGTTGCCGGCCACAGGACGCTTGCCCTGAACCGCGGGGAGAATGAGAAATTCCTGGTGGTGAAGGTGGAGGCGCCGGTGGAGCGTATCTTACAGTACCTGCGCACGAAGGTGATCACCAGGGACAATGAGGTCACTTCCCCGATCCTGGAGGATGTGATCGAAGACAGCTACAGCAGGCTGATCGCACCGGCCATCGAGCGGGAGATCCGCAACGATCTGACGGAAAAGGCGGAGGACGGCGCGATTTCCGTATTTGGCAAGAACTTAGAGCAGCTTCTGCTGCAGCCGCCCATCGCCGGCAAGGTGGTTCTGGGCTGGGATCCGGCTTTCCGTACCGGCTGTAAACTGGCGGTGGTGGACGAGACGGGCAAAGTGCTTGACACGAAAGTTATCTATCCCACTGCACCGCAGAACAAGGTGACAGAAGCCAAGGCAGAGCTTAAGAGATTGATCAGGAAATATAATGTATCCCTGATTTCCGTCGGCAACGGCACGGCTTCCAGAGAATCCGAGCAGGTGATCGTGGAACTGTTGAAAGAACTGGATACGCCGGTACAGTATGTGATCGTCAACGAGGCGGGCGCGTCGGTGTACTCTGCGAGTAAGCTGGCCACAGAGGAGTTCCCCAACTTCGACGTGGGACAGAGGAGCGCCGCTTCTATTGCCAGAAGGCTGCAGGATCCGCTGGCGGAACTGGTGAAGATCGATCCGAAATCCATCGGTGTGGGCCAGTATCAGCACGATATGAACCAGAAGAAACTGAGCGAGGCGCTGCACGGCGTGGTGGAAGACAGTGTGAATAAAGTAGGCGTGGACTTGAATACCGCTTCTGCCTCCCTTCTGGAATATGTCTCCGGCGTGAGCAAGGTGGTCGCCAGAAATATCGTGGATTACCGGGAGACTAACGGCAGATTTTCCAACCGGGCGCAGCTGCTTAAGGTGGCCAAGCTGGGGCCGAAGGCTTATGAACAGTGTGCGGGATTTATGCGCATTGCGGACGGCGACAATCCGCTGGATGCCACCAGTGTGCATCCGGAGTCATACGAGGCGGCAAAGAAGCTGCTTGACAGGATGGGCCTGACCATGGAAGACGTGAAGGAAGCCCAGAAAAAGGCGGCCGCGCAGAAGGCGTCGGGTAAGAAGGCAGCAGCAGCGCCGGTTAAAGAAAAGAAAAAACCGCAGCCGAAGGTGGTCATCCGCAATACCAACACCGCCATGGGCAAGGCGTTGGCGGCTGCTATGGGCGGCATGACGCTGGAAGGGGAAGATACTGACAGGAATAATAACGGCAATGCCGGCAGGAAGGCGGCTAAAGGCGGCGATAAGCCGGATATGACGGTCAGCAGCTTAGAGAAGAAGATCAAGGATAAAAAGAAGCTGGCGGAGGAACTTGGCATCGGTGAGATCACGCTGACCGATATTCTCAAAGAACTGGAGAAACCGGCCAGAGATCCTCGTGACGATATGCCGGCGCCGATCCTGCGCAGCGATGTGCTGGATATGAAGGACTTAAAACCGGGTATGATCTTGAAAGGCACGGTGCGGAACGTGATAGACTTCGGGGTGTTTGTGGATATCGGCGTGCACCAGGACGGACTTGTACATATTTCGCAGATCACCAATCGCTATATCAAGCATCCGCTGGAGGCAGTCAGTGTGGGCGACGTGGTGGATGTGCAGGTGCTTACGGTGGATGTGGCCAAGAAGAGAATCGGACTGACTATGAAGATCAAGCAGGAAGCCTGAGAACCGAGAAAGACGTTACATGATAATACGGGATATGGATGTTTAGGAAAGGGCTGTTGCAAAAGTAGATGAATAATCGCTACTGGCGCAATGGCCCCGTTTTTTTGTGTCTAAAATCAGAAAAGCAGACTCCGAAGAGCCTGCCATCCGTGGTATAATAAGTTATGATTGGTAGTCGAAAATACCAGATTTTGTAACACCTCCATCTATAGTATTACAAATATAAATAGCGAAATAGGTTCTTGATAAAATATTAGTAGAGAATTAAAAATTAATTCCTGTGATAATAAAGATATTTCCTTATGAGATAACAACCATTGTGTTATAATTAGGGCGGTGAAAGGAACAGGGTTATATAAGTGAATTAAATGAAAGGCTACAATGTGTATCAGATATTTCTCGAAATATGTGATGAAAAGCGCATTATAAACGGTGCGCCTGCTATAGAAGATAAAGGAAAAAGATTACCTGTTGCAACAGATACAGCGTTTTGCAAATAACAAGACTTTTGTGGAAAGGATACAATACAAACCACATAACGCGGGGATGTGCTGATGCTCACTGGAATAGGAGAAGTATTTCCATTTATGAGAATCCATTCATTATTGGAAGTATTACAGCCAGAGTTCGGATATACTGAGATGAATATCATAAGAAGAGTTGGAGGAGAATAGATGGATAGCAAAAATGAAATAATAGAAACGAATAAGTCTTTAGATATGTTGATTGCAGATTCCATTGAACTAATCCAATATGCACGACAGATTACTGCAAAACAGGTTAATCTGGTGCAGTTAATGACATACTATTCACTTGGAAAATGGATTGTTGAAGAACAGCAGGAAGGGAAAGAACGGGCTAAATATGGAAAGCAGGTTTTGAAAAAATTATCAGAAAGTCTTACAAAAGAATTTGGAAGAGGATTTTCGGAAACAAACTTGGAGTATGCTAGAAAATTTTATTTCACATATGCAGACCGAATATCTCAAACAGTGTTTGAGGAATTTGCAGTTAAAAAATCCCAAACAGTGTTTGAGGAATTGGATAAGGAACAACCTTTTCTTGTTTCATGGTCGCATTATTTGCAGCTAATGCGGATAGAAAATGCGGATGAACGAAAATTTTATGAGATAGAATCAGCAAAATCCGGCTGGGGAATACGTACATTACAAAGACAGTATAATTCGAGTCTATATGAGAGGTTGGCGCTGAGCAGAGATAAGGATGAGGTGATGAGGCTAGCTAAAGAGGGCAATGTCATTACAAAACCGCAGGATATTGTGAAACAACCCACTGTGCTTGAATTTCTTGGGTTAGATGAAAAAGCAAAATATGTGGAGTCTGATTTGGAAACTGCAATTATCAATAAACTGCAAAAATTTTTGTTAGAGTTAGGCAAGGGCTACTTATTTGAAGCAAGGCAGAAGCGGTTTACATTCAAAGAAGATAGCTTTTATGTGGATCTTGTGTTTTATAACAGGCTTTTACGTTGCTACGTGCTGATAGATTTGAAGATTGACAAACTTACACATCAAGATTTGGGGCAGATGTTGATGTATGTGCATTACTATGACAGATATGAGAAGCTGCCCGAGGAAAATCCAACGGTAGGAATTTTGTTATGTAAGGAAAAGGATGATGCCCTTGTAGAAATTACATTACCGGATGATGCCAATATTTATGCATCAGAGTATCAGTTGTATTTGCCTGATAAGCAGGAGCTGCAGAAAAAATTGAAGGAATGGATAGAGGAAGGAACGGATTTGTAGATAGTTTTATTGTAGACACAATTTTTAAAACATACTAAAAATGTTGCTACACTGTCGCAACAATTATGTGGAGGGGAAATTACCCCAAGACTATGTTCAAGATCCTGGCATATGCTTATTCACAAAATATCTATTCTTTGAGAAAGATCGAAACCGCCTGCAGGCGTGAAATTAACTTTATGTGAGAAAGACTTTTCTATCAGATGGTAAAAAGGCTGGAACAGGCGGATGAACTGTCAAAGGAAACGGTATTCATAGACGGGATAAAGTTAGAAGCGTTATTAAGGTACGCCCTAAATCCAGCAGATTTTCTTAAAATAGGAAAATACTAGACTTTTTGTTAGTAGAAATAGAAGAAGGGTATCGCTCAATCATCTGATTTGATGATTGAGCGACTGCCCTTTCTTGTATAGGTCACGGGAATCTGGTTATATTGAATTGTCAGGTTATATTCTGTATCCGGGTCAGCCGAAGTGCAGGAAAAGGCCAACAGCACATAATGATTGGCAGCTTCTATTCTTTGAAGGTGCG
>CAMWLJ010000035.1 GCA_947175055.1 uncultured Lachnospiraceae bacterium
GGCGGGCCGCATGGCCATCCATACTGTGAAAGGCGAAGACTTTCACAGTAAACTTACATCATGCTCAGCCTGCCGTCGGGCGGGCCGCATGGCCATCCATGCTATGAAAGTCAAAGACTTTCATAGTAAATGTCTGTCATACACGGTTTACTGTCCGGCAGCCTGCAAGGATGTCTTGGAGTGGGAAGCAGTGGAACGGAAGCAGCGCTTGGAGAGGGAGTTTTGGTATATGGGCAAGATCATTAAGATAACTTGTGTATCCTGTGGACATGAGTGGGTCAATGAGATCGGATGTGGATTGTTGCATGGGAGTTTGGGGAATATTGCCGAATTATTTTCGGAAGAGGAGAGCAGAGAAATCAGACAGCATATGGCGCAAAATGCATATCCGGTTTTTGATTTTGCTTATCGGCTGGCTCATTGTCACCATTGTGAGAGTCTTGTGAGTACTCCTGTTCTGGAATTACAAGATGGATTCGGAAGATATATCGGTTCCTGCAAACAGTGCGGTCGGAAGATAGATATTGCAGATATCATAGAAGAAATGGACAGGACATCGTGTCCGGTCTGTGACAGGGTATCTTTGCATTCAGAAGAGATGGGACTGTGGGATTAATGTTTAAGAGAATGCCCAGAAAACGGGCATTCTCCCAGACAAACTTGGTTGTCTTCAGATTTTGTGTCGCAGTGCGGTCTGGCGGCGCAAGATATACCTTATACGCCGGCTATTTTGAATGCAAGAGCTAATGCGACATCTTGTGGTTACAGATAAGTAATCTGTGCGTCCGCATCATAAGTGTGTGGCTCCTTGGTCACGGCTTTGTGGCCGAAGGCGATGGCGATCTCGTACTCATAATTCTCCGGAAACTGCAATGCCTTGGAGAAATATTCTTTCTTCTCGCCTCTGAGAGCGTCATAGATACAACCGATGATCAGATTACCAAGGCCCAGGTCTTCCGCAGCCAGAGCCATATTCTCTACAGCGATACCGGCATCCAAGAAACTCCAGCGGTAGGAACTGTCGGCGCTTAAAATGACTACCACGGGGGCTTCATAATAGAAATTATGTTCCAGAGCGGTGAGATTGCGCAGACGGTTTTTCTCCGTCTCCAATTCTGCGAGTATCGGATGGTCTCCTTTCAATACGGTAAAGTGGATCTCCTGTTTATTGGCCGCTGTCGGTGCCTGCAGCCCGGCGTGGAGCAGGGTCTGTAATTGGGCATCTGTCAGAGCTTCAGCGGTGTAACCTCTTGTGGAACTTCTCTTTTTGATCGTTTCGATCACATTACTCATGTATCTTCTCCTCCTTAAAATAATATTTATTATGGCTATCGTACCTTAAACTTGCGCTCTTTGTCTATGACCGGAATGGTATTTTGTTCAAAATAGTCAATGGAGATGAAACGTTCACTGTGGAGCATAACAAGCAGACGGTCTATGGTTTCTTCAAGGCCCTGAACTTCCATCTCTACGCTGCCGTCCCAATCATTTTGAACCCAGCCTGTCAGTCCGAGACTTAATGCGCTGTAATAAGAACGGTACCGGAAACCGACTCCCTGTACCTGCCCATAGAACCGGATATGTTTACGGATGATCATACTTGCCTCCATTTGATTGATAGATTACTTCTACAGTGATTATACCAGAGAAAACTTTAGGTTGACATATATAGATTATCTATATATAATGAAATTAAGACATATATAGGTTATCTATATAATAAAGAATCTATAAATAAAGAATCTATAAATAAAGAATCAGAAAGGAGAGGATCGAGAAATGGCAATAGACAGATCACTGATCTCGGGAAGTACCGCCATGCTTTTGCTTCGACTGTTGGAGGACAAGGATATGTATGGGTATGAGATGATTGAGACATTGGAGAAGAAATCAAACAATGTCTTTACGTTGAAGGCGGGGACGATGTATCCGCTGTTACACTCTTTGGAGGAGAAGAACTATCTGAACTCCTATGAGAGCCCGGCGAATGGGAAACTTCGGAAATATTACAGCATCACGAAGGATGGAAAGAAGTATCTTAAGTCCAGAAAGGAAGAGTGGCAGGAATATCAGGAAGCGGTGCTCAACGTGCTATGGGTGGGACTGGCATGTGAGTGTTAAGGGAAACTGTCCGGAGGCTGGCAGTGCCCCGGCATATGAGCTTTCATATTAAGAAGGAGGCATGGGTATCAAGATGGAAGATTTTATCAGAAGTATTACAGAGCAGATTCGCTGTGTCAGGGCGCGCGAGGCTGTAGCGAAGGAATTGTCTGATCATATTCTGGATCAGGCGGCAGCATATGAAGAGAAAGGGGAAGCGCATGAGACGGCGGTGAGCCGGGCGATCCGTGAGATGGGCGATCCTGTAGGGATTGGCGTGGAATTGGACCGGATCCACAGACCGCAGACAGATGTGAAGATGATCGTTATGGTACTGCTGTTCAGCATCGGTGGAATGCTGCTTCAATACATAGTGGGAGGATATGCACTGGCGGGTGAGACTAACGGTGCATCCGTATATTTGAGTCAATTTGGGAGACAGAGCCTGATCCTGCTGATATCCTTTGGGGTGATGGCAGGGATGTATTTTCTGGACTATAGCTTTATCGGGCGTTATGCCGGGACACTCTATTGGATGATGACGGTGGCTTTCTTTGTGATAAGAATGGTGAGCGGGGAAGTGAATGGGAGATATCCTGTAATGCTGATGCTGGTCTATCTTTATGTTCCGGTCTATGCAGGTATCCTGTATCAACTGCGGGGTAAGGGTTACAGCGCGGTATTGCGGGGGATAGCATTACAGTTTTTGACAGCGGCTTTTGCGAACTATTTCTCTAATGTTTTTCATGCGGCTTTTGCGGTGTATCTGATGCAGACAGTCCTGCTTGTCCTGGCGATCTGTAAGGGATGGTTCCAGGTGAACAGAAGAGATGCAGTCATAGTGGCAGTAACGGTTCTTTTGATCTTACCGCTGGTGGTATGTCTGGTCTCTCTGGTGAGCGCTTCGGATACGGCTGCCAATTTCAGACTGCAGCGGATTCATGCGTGGCTGCATCCGGAAGATGAACCGTATGGGAAAGGCTATACTTATATGTGGATAAGGGAGGGGCTGGCGAAGTCAAAGCTGGTCGGCGCATATGAAGGGTTTGCTTTTGACGATGAGATCATGTGGTCGGCTCCACGGACAGACCCGTTTATTCTGCTCGAGCTTGTCTTCACATTTGGATTCCTTGTAGGCCTGTTGGTGATCGGGGCCTTTGCGGCGCTGATATTTCACGTATTTGGGGTTGTCAGAAGACAGAGAAATCAGCTGGGATTTATGATGTCTGCAGCCTGCTTTCTGGTGTTACTTGACAATTGCGTAGAAGGCATTCTGGTAAACGGCGGCTTTCTTCCGGTAACGAGTGTGCAGTTCCCGTTCCTATCCTTTGGCGTGGGATCAACGGTCACTTATGCGGTCCTGATCGGGTTGCTGCTCAGTATCTACCGCAACGAGAAGATCGTTACGGACCACATGGTGACGGGGATGCCGGTCTGGCGGTTAGGTATCAAGCTGGAAAAGCGGTGATGAGAGAACCGGCACAAGGAGGGCAGCGGCATGTGCCGATCTTCTATTATTGAGCCGCTGCCTGCCCTTTGCGGAATTCTTTCGCCAGAAGGAAAAATCCGAACAAGATTCCGTTTAGGATTAATGAAAGCGGGAGCGCAGACCACGTTACTTGCTGGTCCTGCAGGATATCTGCAGAGTACTCATTGGCCACGACCAGTATCAGGTTATTGTTCATAAAGTGTAGGATCACTGGCACCCAGATATTGTTGGTCTTCAGGTAGGCCCAGGCAAAGAAGATACCCAAGGTCACGCAGGTGATGATCTGAGACAGTGTCATGATCAGTCCCGTGGCCGGCGTGGCGTAGTAGAAAAAGTCCAGGAAAATGTGCCAGATTCCCCAGGCAACTCCAAGGAGCAGAACGCCGCCCCGCAGACCGAACCGCTTCTGCAGGATTGGCTGCAGGTAATACCGCCATCCATATTCCTCTCCCAGAAAGGGTGCGAAAGCCAAGAGAAAGTTAAGCGGTGTGGAGAGCAGATAGATAATGGTTGCAGGATCCTTTAAGATCGTCATGACCATATCTGCCTGACCGGATATGATATAAGTGATAGCAGCCCGGCCAAAGTACAGAAGAAAGAAGATAAGGATGCACCAGAGAGAAGAGCGTCCTTGTTTCCAGGAAAGTCCATAAACAGCCCGTCGTTTCTTGCCGGATAGCAGCAGCGTGATCCAACAGAGGATCGTGCCGCCGATCATGATATACTGGCTTATCATCGACCACATTGACAGGGACTGGCCGTTAAGCATAAGCGGCTGTCCTGGCAGGAACACGGAGAACACTGCGCAGAGGAGCATAGCAGCGGTCACCAAAAGGAAACATAAGTAGAACCATTTCGGCAGCAGATCGTCTTTCCGGCGGGTGACCAGATAAGCCAGCATCACACCGGCGGCCGGATAGAACATCTGCGCATTGGGAAAAGGGCTTAAATCTGCCGTGACAAAGCGGCCATACCAGGTCAGAAGACCCATAGCGAAAGTTACGCCATAGGCCACAAGGAGAAAGAGCAGAAGCTGTGTTTTCATGTCTGTAGTTTCTGCCGGATTTATAATTTTAAGCGTTTCATTGTTTTCTGTCATTTTATCCTCCATTCCAAAGTGCAAACTCAAACTATCTTCCATTTCAAAGTGCAAATTCAAACACGGGAAGAGCGGCTGACAGCAAGAAGCTTCTGGCGCATTTCATCCTCGATACGCACAAGCTCGGTCTCCGCGCTGCGCCGTTTGGCGCGTCCTTCTTCCTGAATCTTCATGACCTCGTCCAGGGTACTGATCAGCGTCTGATTGGTGGCGGTGAGGGTTTCAATATCCACGATTCCCCGTTCACTCTCCCGAGCCGTCTCGATGGTGGCGGTCTTAAGCGCCTCGGCATTTTTCTTTAGGAGAGCGTTGGTCATATCCGTCACTTCTTTCTGGGCCCTGGCAGCTTCGCTGGAGTGGTTTAAGCCGATGGCGATCACCATCTGACTTTTCCAGAGGGGAATGGTATTCACGAGCGTGGACTGTATCTTCTCCGACATGGCAGTATCATTGCTCTGGATCAGCCGGATCTGGGGAGCCATCTGCATGGAAATAGTCCTGGTCAGTTCCAGATCGTAGATCTTTTTCTCGAAGCGTTCGCACATGGCAGCATAATCGTTGGCAGCCTGGGTATCTTCCGGAAGAGAGCTCTGCTCTGCTTTCTTTAGAAGAGCCGGAAGCTCTATAGTCCTGGCCTGCTGTAGTTTCTGCTTACCGGCCAGAATATACATGGAAAGTTCTTTAAAATAATTGAGATTCAACTCGTACATCTTGTCCAGCATGGCGGCATCTTTTAACAGTGTCACCTGATGGTCTTCCATGACTTTGCAGATCTTATTGATGTTAGCTTCTGCCTTGTCATATTTGATCTTCAGTCCTTCCAGCTTATTGCTGCTCTTCTTGAAGAATCCGAAGAGACCCTTGTCCTCTTCCTCACCAAAGTCCTTCAGCTCCGTGACCACGTCTGCCAGCATCTGGCCGATCTCGCCCATATCCTTAGTGCGCACGTTGTTTAAGGCGCTTTCTGAGAAGTCAGCGATCTTCTTCTGGCTGCCGGCGCCATACTGCATTACCAGCTGAGTGTTGGTGATATCGATCTGGGCGGCGAAATCGTCTACCATTTTCTGTTCCTCGGGTGTCAGTACCACTTCGGGAACCTTGGGCTCTTCCTCCACTACAGAGAGAACGGTGTCCTCTGCTGTCTCTGTCTGTGCAAATGGCGACAGAGTCAGAGAGGGTGCTTCTTGTAACATTTCATCCAGGTTACTGCTCATTTTCATATCCTCCATTCTATTTAAAATCCATCTCACTCATCAGGCCTTCTCTTGCCAGCATGGTCTTCAATACCTGAGCGTCGGTGGTGACATCCAGCACCGCGTCCTGGAAGAGATTGTTCAAAAGCTCGGTATAGGCTTGATTGATGGTGTCCAGTGTATTCTCGATCTCAGCCTTGGCGGCGATGATGTCGTCTCCGGGAGTGTTCACCCGGTCAAATTCTTCATAGGCCTCCACCAGCTTTAACGTGGTGGGAAGGTAGTAATTCATCAACTTGTGCATTCGGTGCATCTGTTCAGGATGTTCCCGTACGCTGTCAAAAAGATTCTTTAACAGATTTTCCATCTTTAAAAGCTTGGAGGAGATCACTTCGCCGGGAATCTTATCGTTTAGAAGATGCAGTTTGCGGATACATTCCATACCTTCTGCGATCATGGCGTGGAGTTCTGTCTCCTGTGCCGAAAGGTCGGATGCCTGTCCGGTATCTGTCTCTGCTGTACTGCGCACATGCTGCTGTACTGCGGCCTTATTCTTCTCTTCCTCCAGAAGACGGCAGTTGTTCTCTGTCTCCAGGTACTGTCTGTAAATATCATCGCTCAGCATGAAGCAGGTCTTCTTTGCATCCAAATGGCCTTCGGGAAACATGCCCAGCCGCATCATTTTCTGCAGATCCTTGATCACACGGCGTGTTTTTCGGCCGGTGTTTCTGGCCAGATGTTCAATCTCACCGTAGAGGTTTCGACCGCACAGCCCCAAATAGCGCTGGGCCAGCTTCAGACGTCTGCGCTGCCCGATACCCAGCCGGATCATACCCGCGAATAAAGCGATAAAGAGCAGGTTAGCGATCAAGCTCGGCATGTTTATGCTACGTTCCACCATTATTACGGTGAAATGAAAAAAGGTGATCAACAGGGTGGTGCCCAGGCCGATTCCGCCGAAGACCTGATAGAGCACATTGGACACGTTTCCGACCTTCTTAAATTGTGACGGCGGGAGCATAGTGGCATTCGCCGGTGCGGGAACACCATGGACTGCCTGCCAGGAAGATGTCCCCGGCGTGTCTTCGTAAGGGGTATCCGACTGGCGATACATCTGTCTGGCCTGCCGGCGCGCCTGTTCCTGTCGCCTGGCTCTTTCCTGCTGCCGTATCTGTTCTCTTTCCTGCCGGACCTGCCGCTGGGTTTGCCTTCGGGCCTGCTCCCCGGATTCCCATGCTTGCCGTGTCTGATCCTGACGGGGAGCCTGTTTCCAGGTCTGGCCCGCCTGATCCTGACGGGATGCCTGCTTCCAGGTCTGGCCTGCCTGATCTTGACGGGATGCCTGTTTCCAGGTTTGGCCTGTCTGATTCTGTTGAGGCGCCTGCTCTTTGCTCCGCTGTGCCTGGCTCTGCTGCTCCTTGTTCTGTGTTTCTCCATAATCCATAAAGGAGATATGCTTTCCTACTTCATTTAACGCGTTGACGACACTTTGGGAGACCAACCGGTTCAGAGTGCTGTAATCCCCGTCCTGTAGGGCGTCCGACAGAGCATCCATGATCTGTTCGCCCATGTTGTGTTCGCTCTGATTATCTTTCATATGATAAAACCTCGTCGTGTCTGAAAGTATTATGTAAAAATATTGTGTGATAGAAAACCTTTAAACTCTATTATCACACATTGGATGCTGTTTCGCAATCAATTTCATTATGAATCCCTTGCCATGTAAGCTAAAACATATAAAAAGTAAAATATAATTGACACATCATACCATGCGTACTATACTGTTTTTGAAAAGGGGGGGGGTAAATGGCGAGAAACATCGCGCTCAAAGTAGCGCGGGCCGAGAAGGATATGACGCAGAAGGAACTGGCGGAAGCTGTTGGCGTATCGAGACAGACGGTGAACGCGATCGAGCAGGGAGAGTATAATCCGACGATCAAATTGTGTCGTGCCATCTGCCGGGTATTGGGGAAGCGTCTTGACGACCTGTTCTGGGAAGAAGAATAAGAACAGGATTGGGGATGGGATGGAAGAAAATGACAGAATGGAGGTCATTATATTAATGAAGGGGAATCATAACATGATCATGGCGGATCATCTGGTAAAGACTTTTATCAAGAATGAAAAGAAAAACAGGAAGAGTGAGATCAAAGCAGTGGACGATATTTCCTTGACGGTAAGGGAAGGGGAAATCGTGGGGATCTTGGGGCCTAACGGGGCGGGTAAGACAACATTGCTTCGCATGATGTCCAAGCTGATGCGGCCTACGGACGGACAGGTCAGCATCCGGATCGGTGCGGAAGAGATAACGGATGAGATTGAGATCAAGCGGTATATCGGGTATCTGTCCAACAACACGAAGCTGTACGGAAGACTTTCCACAAGAGAATTGCTGCAGATGCTGGGGACGATCTACGGAATCCGGGAGAAGACGGTGGAGGAGAGGATCGCACAGATCAGCCAGGTCCTCTCAATGGATGCGTTTCTGGATAACCGGATCGAGAAGCTTTCGACAGGACAGACACAGCGGGCTTCTATTGCCAGATGCCTTGTGCATGATCCGCAGGTCTATATCTTTGACGAACCCACACTGGGACTGGATATCATCAGCAGTGCAGCCATTATCGACTTCATGAAACGGGAGCGGGAGCGGGGAAAGACCGTGCTCTATTCCACACATTATATGGAAGAGGCAGAATATCTGTGTGACCGGATCGTCATGATCCACCATGGCAGGATCATCAGCGAGGGTACACCGGGAGAACTGAGGAGTAAGACGGGACAGAACAGCCTGCGGGATATCTTCTCAGGACTGATCTTGTCTGCGGACGGCAGCAAAGAAGGTTTATTCGGTAACGGAGAATTGCAGGATGATATAGTGTCGGCAGGGAGTGGGGCTGCGGGCGGTATGAGCAGACAGACAGCGAAACGGGAGGGCATGTATGATGAACGCTAAGATTATCAGAACATTGGTGAAGAAGGAAATGCTGGATGTCTTCCGCGACAAGAAGACGGTGATCATGATGCTGGTGGTGCCGATCATTCTATATCCGCTGATCTTTGTGGGAGCCATGCAGTTGATGAATTTTATCGCGTCCAGTATGGAGACTCAGAATTATCGGATTGCGGTGGACGCTGAAGACGGGGATGCTTTCCTGCAGAAGCTTTTGGAAAAGGCGGAAACGGAGCGGGAGACAGCGGAGGAACCAGGTGCAGTCGAGGCGAAAGGTGAGAGTGCCTACGAGATCACTATCGTAGATGATGCAGCGGTGTCCGACTATGAGACGGCTCTAAACGAAGAGACGATCGATGCCTATGTATCCGGCCGGGTACAGGATGGCCGGATGCAGTATGACGTATATTATCTGGATTCCGTGACCAATTCCGGTTATGCGGCCGGTATTGTTATGGATGCCTTCGATGATCTAAGAGATGAGATGACGAGACAGCGTATTGCAGCAGCGGGCCTTGACGTGCATGAGATCCTGGATCCGATCGGGTATGAGAAGGAGAACCTGGCCAGCAGCGAACAATCGCTTGGCAGTATCATGGGCGCGGTGCTGCCTTTTATGCTGATCATCAGTCTGCTGATGGGCACCATGTATCCGGCCATCGATACGACGGCGGGCGAGCGGGAGCGGGGAACGCTGGAGACTATCCTCACTCTGCCGGTGACCAACAGACAGCTGATCGTGTCAAAATTTATTACAGTGGCAGTGATCGGGATGATCTCGGCGCTTTTGAATATTCTTTCTATGGGTGGTATTGCATTTTATATGTATGAGATCCTGGAAATGCAGACGGATATAGGATCCTTTGACATGACGAAGTTTGTTCCGGCGATCCTGGTATGTATGCTGGCTATTTTTGCTTTTTCCATGTTTATCAGTGCGGTGACCATGTGTGTGACTTCTTTTGCTAAAAGCTATAAAGAAGCAAATAATTATATTACACCGCTGATGCTGGTGGTGATGTTCGTGGGGTATATTGGTTTCATTCCCAATCTGGAACTGACCCAGGCCATGGCCATGCTGCCGGTGGCGAATATCTGTCTGCTGATCAAGAATATGCTGGTGTTCAAGGTGGACTACGGGATGATCGCAGTGGTACTTATAAGTAATGTGGCCTATGCGGTGGTGGCGATCCTGTTCCTGAGTAAGATCTACGACAGCGAGGCGATTCTTTTCTCGGAGCAGAAGGGCAGTCTGCAGCTGTTTGAGAAAAGGAGCAATCTGCGAAAAGGCGGTGTGCCCACCGTGTCGGATGTCTGGCTGGTCGTGGCAGTCACTATCCTGCTGGTATTGTATGTGGGCAGTCTGCTGCAGGTGAAGTACGGTCTGGCAGGTCTGTTCGGTACCCAGCTGATCTTGCTTCTCGTACCGCTTGCCCTGGTACTTTACACGAAAAAGGATGTTCGGCAGACCTACGGCTTTACAGGAACAGGGGCTGCTGGGTTTCTCGGCGGCTCATTATTGATCACCGGACTGTATCCGATCAATAGTATGCTGGCCAGCGGATTGACACAGCTTTTTCCGGGGAGTGCCGGGAATGTGGAGACGGTTTTTTCCGGGATCCTGGGAGACAGTGCGCTGGTATCGCTGCTAGTGATCGCGCTGGCGCCAGCCATCTGTGAAGAGATGCTTTTCAGGGGGCTGATCCTCCATGCTTTGAAGACGAGATACAAGATCGCGTCGGCGATCTTCATAACGGCGGCACTGTTTGGCTTCTATCATATGAGCCTGGTGAAGTTTATCCCGACAGGACTTCTGGGTCTGGCGCTATGTTATGTGGTGTGGCGGACGGGCAGTATCTATCCGGCGATATTGATGCATTTTCTCAACAATGCTTATAGTGTGATCATCATTTATTATCCGGAACAGGTGGGCAGGATCTTCCCGGTATTCGTACAGGAGACATTTACGCTTTCCGACGGGCTGCTGCTTCTGGGGGCGGGTCTGTTCTTAACAGGGATCGGAGGCTATGTGCTGAAGAAGTGCAGGAAGTAGTGTTTAAGGTGCTCTGTACTTCGGTGCAGGGCATCTGTACATTCCCCCGTTTTTGTGGTATTTTATATATGTGTAAAATCTTAGCGAAATCTTAGCAACGGGGGAATGCAGAATGGGATTATTATCTAAGGTAGGTATTTTTGTTGTTATCATCCTGCTCTCAAACTATCTGGTCAGCCTGGTCTTTAAGTACATAGCGAAGAAGAGCAAGGCGGTCCATCTGCGCTTTACGAAAAGTGCGATCAATGTGATCATCGATGTGATTGCCTTCTACAGTCTGGCGCAGCAATTCGAGATGACAAAGGATATTAGTAAGGTGTTGCTGCAGAGCGGTTCGTTGATTCTGGCGATCGCCACTTTTGCGGCGCAGCAGGCGCTGGGCAATGTGATCAGCGGCATTTCTTTGTCTGTGTCGAAACCCTATAACGTGGACGAGAAGATCCGGGTGCTTCAAGGCGGGACTGTGCTCGCGGAAGGACTGGTGAAGGATGTCACGCTGCGGCATACGCTGATCTATCAGTTTAACGGGGAGACCTGTATCGTGCCCAATTCCGTAATGGATTCGGCGGTGGTCATCAATACTAACTTCACGGAGAATATCGGTAACTATGTGGAGATCGAAATCGGGTACGGGGCGGATATCGAGAAGGCCATCGGGATCATGCGGCAGATCTGTGTGGAGCATGAACTGACGCTGAACACGGAAGCCAATGCCGTCACCGCCAGCGGTTATACGCAGAATGGGGTTATCCTGAAGACGATCATATGGACAAGGAACCTGAATGACAGCTTTCGGGCCTGCAGTGATATCCGGGTCGCTCTGGTCAGGGAATTTGGTAAGTGCGGCATAGAGATACCGTACCAGACGGTGACGATCTCTAACTACGAACCGGCAGAGAAGGAGAGTGCAGGGGTATAAGGAACATAAGAAGAGGAATGGAGACGGGATATGAATGAGAAGAACGACTTGACGCAGGGCAGTGTGGCAAAGAATCTGGTACTCTTTGCCATGCCGTATCTGTTATCCAGTTTTATGCAGACTTTCTATGGGATGGCAGACCTGTTCGTGGTTGGATTGTATAACGGATCGGAGACTACCACGGCGGTGGCTATCGGCAGTCAGGTCATGCATATGCTGACCGTCATTATCATAGGATTTGTCATGGGGACCACGGTGCGGATCGGGCAGTGTGTGGGTGCCAGGGACGGGAAGGCAGCGGCGAAGACGACAGGGACGTCAGCCCTGTTTTTTTCTGTGTTCGCAGTTGTAGTGACGGCGGCACTGTTGCTTGGCACAGCACCGATTGTTAAAGTTATGTTAACTCCGGAGGAGGCGGTAGCACAGACAAGGGTTTATCTGATGATCTGCTTTGCGGGAGTACCTTTTATCGTGGCTTACAATGTGATCAGCGGCATTTTCCGCGGTGCGGGGGATTCCAGAAGACCCATGTATTTCGTGGCGATGGCCTGTGTGACGAACATTGCTCTGGATTTTGTATTTATCGGTGTATGCGGTCTGGGTGCAGCGGGAGCGGCGCTGGGAACGGTCTGTGGACAGGCAGTGAGCGTGGTGGCAGCCTTACTTGTGATCCGCAGGCAGAATCTTGGCTTTACAGTGAGCAGACAGGATTTCCATATGGATAGAGGAGAGGTCGGCAGAATCCTGAAGGTGGGGACGCCGATTGCCATGCAGGACGGGCTGATCCAGATAGCTTTTATCGTGATCACGGTGATCGCCAACAGCCGGGGACTGATCGTATCGGCGGCAGTGGGGATCGTGGAGAAGCTGATCGGCTTTATGTTTCTGGTGCCTTCTGCTTTTCTGTCAGCTATCTCCACCATCACGGCCCAGAACATGGGGGCAAACAAGGCAGATCGTGCCAGAAGAAGTCTGTACTACAGCCTGACGATCACGGTGGGCTGGGGAGTTTGCTGTACCCTGTACAGTCAGTTTTTGCCGGATACGCTGGTAGGTATCTTTACGCGGGATGCGGATGTGCTGACAGCGGGATGTGATTATCTGCGTTCCTACGCTTTCGATTGTATCTTTGCGGCAGTCCACTTTTGCTTTAGCGGGTATTTCTGCGGCGATCAGAAATCCATGGTTTCTTTTATCCATAATATCACGGCTATCATATTGGTGCGTATTCCGGGGGCCTGGCTGGCCAGCAGGCTGTTTCCTGCGTCCCTTTATCCGATGGGCTGGGCCGCGCCGCTTGGATCGCTTTTGTCGGCAATGATCTGTGTGGGATTCTATTGTTACTATATACGGTCTGAATCCCGGACTGGACGCAGGAAGTGATTTCGGGTATAATATCGACATAATATGACGATGCAGGAGTAAGGTTTACTAAATTGTCTGATGAGCAATTTAGTTCAACAAACTGAACAAGTTCAGTCAGAGCTTGTAACGCTTCGGAATGGAGGGAATAATGAAAACAATCAAAGGCAGGCTGTTAGCTACGGTCTCTGCAGCAGCATTTATCGTTCTTTTTGTCGGCGTGGCGGCGGCAGCGGTGGTGGCCGGTAAGGCCGGGTTTGGCCGTGCTGTCAGTGCAGGATTTCTGATCGGTGTAGTGGGAACGGCGGTTATTGATCTGGCTGTGTCTTCGGTTCTTGGCAGGGCACTGGGGCCGATCACGGAACTGAAACAGTTCGCGGTCGGGGATTTCAGCGAACAGGGTCATAGCGGCATGACGGGCGGTGTGGCGGACGGATTCCGGGACGAAGTGGAAGAAGTGACCCATGCGGCCAAGGCCATCAGACAGCGGATGCGGGAGACCATCACCAGCACCAACGGGGAAGCGGCGAATATTGCAGATACTGCGTCGGCGGCGTACAGTGAGATGGCGGATCTGAATAATAAGATCGACGAGATGGATCAGGTGATGGACGGTCTTACCGGCAAGGTGCGTGAGGCGGCGGAAGTGACCCAGAGCATCAGCGACGCCAGCGGAGAAATCGGTATGGTGGTGGACGATGTGTCCTGCAAGGCCTCTGAATCGGCGGATGCTTCCCGGGATATCAATATCCGGGCAGACAAGCTTTATAAGAGTACGGTGGAATCTCAGAAACAGGCCACGGTCGTTTATCATAATGCGGCCGGTGAGTTGGAGAGGGCACTGAAGGAAGTGGAGAAGATTGAAGTCATCAGGAATCTTTCCAAAGAAATTGGGGAGATTGCGGGTAAGACCAATCTGATCGCCCTGAATGCGGCTATCGAGGCGGCCAGGGCAGGTGACGCGGGCAGAGGCTTTACGGTGGTGTCCGAGGAAGTCAGGAACCTGGCGGAGAGTTCGCAGGTTACGGTAGACAAGATCCAGAAGGTGATCGGTGAAGTGGTGGATTCCGTTATGGATCTGAAAGACAGCTCCGGGAAACTGTTGGAATTCGTGCGGGAAGAAGTCATGTCTGATTACGACACGATGGTGAGCACTGCGGAGCAGTACCAGAAAGACGCCTTCTTTTTCGACGGTATCGCCACGGATCTGGGTGCTTCGGCAGAGGAGATGGGTGCTTCCATCGAGGAGATGCTGGCTTCCCTGCAGACCGTTTCTTCTCTAAATAATGTGATCGTTGAGGAAGTCAGCAATGTGGCCGGTGCGATGCAGAATACCAATGTAGACTCAGAGGAGATCCTGCGTAAGATGTCGATCATGGAGCGGAGCAGCCGTTCCCTGCAGGAGATCGCTTCCGCCTTCCGGGTGTGAGCGGCATGCGTTAGGCGGTCTTAGTCCTTGATATGATTTCGCAGGCAGTACAAGGCCAGCACGTTAGGCAGGACCATCATGGCATTGATCAGGTCGGTGCTCTCCCAGACGAGGCGCATGGGAATGATGGCGCCGAAGTAGATCATCAGAATATAAGCGAGTTTATAGAGCGGAATACCTTTTTTTCCTACAAGGTATTCCGTTGCTTTTTCTCCAAAATAGGACCATCCGATGAGGGTGGTAACGGCAAAGGCTGCCAGAGAGATGGTCAGGAAGGCATCTCCCACGTAGGGCAGGTGACGGAAGGCGGCTGCTGTCAGGTCGGTTTCCGCCGCGCCCGCTACGGAGGCCGGATCATAGAGCATGTTGGCCACGATGACGATGCCGGTGACCAGGCACATGACCACCGTGTCCCAGAAGACTGCGGTCATGGAGACGTAGGCTTGGATACGGGGTTCGGACACATGGGATGCGGCGGCCGCGATGGCTGAAGTACCGATGCCCGCTTCGTTGGTGAAAAGTCCCCTGGCGATGCCGTAGCGCAGAGCGTGCTGTACTGCCGCGCCTGCCATGCCGCCGGTTACGGATCTGAAGGAGAAAGCATCTCGTAAGATCAGCAGACAGGCGGAGAGCAGCACGTCGTGATAGAGCAGCATGAGCAGCAGACAGCCGAAAAGGTAGACAAAGCTGATGGCCGGCACCATGCGTTCGCAGATGTTGGCGATGCTCTTCACGCCGCCGAGAATCACGGTACCGGTGAGGAAAGCGAGGACGATCCCCACCAGATGGGGTGACAGGCGGAAGGTGGCCCGGGCCGCCTGGGTGACGGAGTTGGCCTGGGTAGTACAGCCTACGCCGAAGGCAGCGATCAGCGTGCAGGCGGCATAGATACCACCCAGATATTTGTTATGTAAACCATTTTTCAACACATACATGGGGCCGCCCACATAGTCGCCAGCGGCATTGCGGCTGCGAAAGAGGACGCTTAAGTAGCATTCACTGTAGGCAGTAGCCATGCCCAGGATGCCGGTGATCCAACACCAGAAGATGGCTCCCGGACCGCCCAAAGCCACGGCGGTGGAGACGCCGATGATATTGCCGGTGCCTAAGGTGGCAGCCAGGGTGGTAGCCAGAGCGGAGAAGGGAGACAGGTTCTGCCCGGTGTTGTCCGCCTTGCCGAAGGACAATTTCAGCGCATAGAGAAGATTGCGTTGGGGAAAATGCAGTTTCAGGGTGAAATAAATGTGGGTTCCCATCAGAAGTGTCAGGAGGGGAAGGCCCCAGATTAGGTCGTTGAGTCGTTCCAGCAGAGCCATAGGCGGTAATATTCCTTATCGGATGGCGTTTTGTCCGGTGGGATCCTGACGCCGGAGTAAGCCTTTTCATTCTATATATATCGATAAGGGGAAGTAAAAAGAACTGAAATGTGGTACACTTAGTATAAAACATTAGAAATTAAACTGCTCTGACAGGGAGGATCGGTATGGAAGAACGGGCATATCAATGGGCGCAGGCACTCTGTTCTTGTGCGGGAGAAGACACGGATTTTTTACGGAGATTTTGGACGGCGCTTTTGCAGTCGGAGGGAGTCTATCGGGAATTTGTGTATTATCTGGAACATGAGACGTTTCTCTGTGACTATAAGGTGGCAGGTTACAGTGTAGTTGATATTATGGTGTGGCAGATCGATCATTTTAAGGCCAATCTGGATTTAAGCCACAGTGGAGCGGCTTACGCGGGCGGACACAACGGTGACCGGATGCTGTTATCCGCTTTCGATACGATGCTGAAGATGGAGCGGGAACCGGAGCGGTATGCGGCGTCCATGCGTAGCGAGACAGGGACCGACTATCCGGATAAGTATTAGGGAACGCCCGGCACAAGTATTATAGAAAGGAATACAACATACCAATGAACAAAGAGGATATCAGAATCAAAAATGTGATTGTACATATTATGGATCCGACCATCGGGATGCCGGTGCTGTCGGATACGGAGCTGGAGTATGGCTCCGAGATCGCAGAATTCTTGAAGGAGCATATCGCTAAGATCAGTTCCGGGGATGATGCCAAGGAGTGTCGGTTTTACAAGGAAGAGTCAGAGATCTATCAGATGCTGAATGCCTATTCAGACGAAGAGTTTGTGACGGTCAGCAAGGACATTGCCGGGCTTTTGTATGAGATCATGAGCGGTAATATCGACATTCCGCCGGCAGATCTGATGGTGGTCCGTTTCCGGGAAGGGGAGGAAGAATATCTGGCGCTTTTGAAAATGAACTATAAGGCCTTCTATACGCATCGGACGATGGCGGCAGAGGACGGGGACGGCAACCGCAATGAGATCATACGGCATAAGTCCATCCTGCCGTCGGAGAGCCAGCGGCTGACGGAAGCGGCGATCATCCGATTGAGCGATCTGGCGTTGCAGGTGATCGAGAGGAAGTATGAGGTGAATGGGGAGAAGACGAATTATTTTTCCTTTCTTTTTCTGAAATGCAGTGCTCATATGTCCCATAAGTCGAAATTATCCATTGTCAGCCGAGCCGTAGAGAGCGTACAGAAAGAAGGATTCGACGAGACGGAGCGGTTTGAGAAGCAGATGCGGGCCAAGAGCATCATCCAGGAAGAGATTGAGGAAAAGGGTGGTTTTGTGGTGGAAGAGCTGGCGGAGAAAATATTTGAGGAAGAACCGGAATTGAAAGTGGCTTTTCAGGATAAGATGGAAAAGTATGATATGGTAAAGGAAGAGATACAGCCGCAGAGCGAGAATACGGTACGCAAGTACCAGAGCCAGCATCTATATACGGACACCGGGATCGAGATCAAGATTCCCATGGAACAGTATAAGAATCCGCACAGTGTGGAATTCATCACCAACCCGGACGGAACGATCTCCGTGTTGATCAAGAATATAGAACATTTGGAAGCGAGGCTGTAGGGAGAGCCCCTGCCGGTGAGCAGCGCTATGGCAGGGAGGAAGTGGAAGCGTTCAATAGGAATCGTTACAAAAAGACATGCAGGCAGGATCTGTATGTGGAGGACAGGACTATGGGAACAGTTTTGGATTATTTGAAGGAGTACGGGGACTATACGCTGACGGAGATGCCTTTCAGTGAGGTGGACAGTCTGATACTCAGCCAGTTCTCTTATTTGAAATTCGACGAGATAGTGCCGGAAGCACAGGAAAAGCAGGCGCAGGCTGCTATGACGGAAGCGCCGGTAATGCCGACAGGAGGAGAGGGGAAGGAAGCAGACAGGCCGGAAGCAGCGGAACATGGGGCGGTGCAGAAGGCAGAAATGACGGAGGCTGCGGCGGTCAGTCTGGAAGAGATGTTCCGGCATGAGAAGTACGATTCTCTGTATGGGGACGAACGGTACCGACGGGACAATACGGCATTGTTTTTGGGCATGTACGGCAGTAGGCGGTTCCATGAAACAAGGATAACAAATTATGTAAATCAAATCGACTTGGATACAGAGATGCAGTTTTCGGCAGTGACAGTCCATTTGCCGGACGGCATGGTCTATGTGGCCTTCCGGGGAACGGACGAAACCATCGTGGGCTGGAAGGAGGATCTGAATCTGGCTTTCTCGGAGCCGGTGCCGGGACAGCTTATGAGTGTGGAGTATCTGAATCATACGGCAGAGACGTTTGCCGGGGATTTCTATGTGGGTGGGCATTCTAAGGGCGGTAATCTGGCTGTCTATGCGGCGATGAATTGTCGGAAGGAAGTGCGTGACCGTATTGTGACGATCTACGATCATGATGGTCCCGGATTCCGTCCGGAGGTGAAGGCGCAGAGTGCTTACGGGGAAATCGAGGGCCGGATACGCAAGACGGTTCCCAGGTCATCTTTGGTGGGAATGCTTCTGTACTCAGAAGGGGAGTATGAGGTAGTGGAGAGTAAGACCATCGGGCTGGCTCAGCATAATCCTTATACCTGGCTGGTAAAGGAAGATGCGTTCCTGATCGTAAAGGATATCCGTACGGGAAGGAAATTCATGGATAAGGCGCTGAATCAGTGGATCCTGTCGTTGTCCCAGGAGGAAATGCACACTTTCGTGGATACTTTTTATCAGGTGATCTTAGCTTCGGAGACCGATAATCTGATCGATCTTACGGGCAACTGGATGAAAAGCCTGCACCGGATCAGAATGGCCTTAAAGGAGATTGAGCCGGAGACGGAGAAGGCCATCTGGCAGATCATGCGGGCGCTTCTGGATATCATTTCCGCGAACATGAAAGAGCGGTTCCGCAACAGGAACGAGACGGAGCGGGAGAAACTGGAAGAAGCCATCAGGCAGCTGGAATCAGTGTTCAGGAAACAGTCTTGAGGCTGCGCCATGATGCTCTATCCCGGATCAGTGCGGTGCAGCGGCAGGAGTGCTTTCGGCGAAATACTGTAAAAGCCTGTCGCCGCTGCTGTCCTGCAGGCGCTCTGGGTGCCACTGCACGGCAATGACCGGCAGGATCGTGTGCTGGATGCCCTCAATGATATTGTCGCCGGAGCGGCAGACGGAAAGCAGGTTTTTACCAACTCTGTCTATGGCCTGGTGATGGGCAGAGTTGACGGGTGTGCTCAGCCCATATAACTGATAGAAGAAATCGGTACGCGTCAGCCCGCTGTGATAGACTCGGTGGTTTTGATCTGCGCCGTTCCATTGGTGGTTTACGGCGGTGGGAATGTGCTGGGTGATGGTGCCGCCCAGGGCCACATTGATCAGCTGCAGCCCTTTACAGATTCCGAGTACGGGTTTTGCCTGCTGCAGAAAGGACTCAAAAGCCTGCATCTGTAGAATATCCAGTTCTGTGTCTATGCTGCGGGAGCCGAGATCCTGTTGGCCGAAAAAGGCGGGGGTGATGTCACCGCCGCCGGGTAGGAGCAGATGGGAAGCGGTGGCAGCATATTCGGGATCTAAAGTGGTGAAGCAGGGATGCTTAAGCCTGCGGAGAGCGTTTTCGTAATTTATGGTATCACGGCTGCGGCCGAGAATGGCGATGGTGACAGGAACTTTCCGATCAGGATAGAGCATAGGATCATCTCCTATTGTAGTTGTGTTACTATAGTATATGTACCTTCTGTTCATTAGTCCATTGTGATGTTGTTTTGGACGAGGGACGAGTTACTTGTCTAAAAATTGAAAATAGCAGTTGCTTTCTTATGTGCTATCTCATATAATTTAGACATAACTAAATTATTTTAAAATGTTTTGAAGAATGAAATCTTCATGCATCTTAGAAAATGGAGAGACGGACAATTTCCAGAAGAAAGGGACAGGTAATGGCGATGGTGAGACTGTTTATCAACGAGAAAAATAAGAAAGGGCATATTGACCCGGAGATCTACGGACATTTCTCGGAGCATCTGGGTCGGTGTATCTACGAGGGATTGTATGTGGGAGAGGACTCTGATATTCCCAATGTGAACGGGATGCGCACGGATGTGGTAGAAGCTCTGAAAGAGATGAAGATCCCGGTGCTGCGGTGGCCGGGCGGCTGTTTTGCGGATGAGTATCATTGGAGGGACGGAATCGGGCCCAAGGAAAACCGCAAGAAGATGATCAACACCCATTGGGGCGGTGTGGTGGAAGACAACAGTTTCGGAACACATGAGTTCTTTGAGCTGTGTGAGCAGTTGGGCTGTAAAACTTACGTGAACGGCAATGTTGGCAGCGGCACGGTACAGGAGATGAGCGAGTGGGTGGAGTATATGACCTTTGACGGGGTGTCCCCCATGGCGGATCTGCGCAAGAAGAACGGACATGAGAAGCCCTGGAAGATCGACTATTTCGGTGTTGGCAATGAGAACTGGGGCTGCGGCGGCAATATGACTCCTGAGTATTACGCGAATCTGTACAGAAGATATCAGACTTATGTGAGACAATATCACAAGGATGCACCGATCAGGAAAGTGTGCGGCGGTCCGAATGTAGCGGATTATTTCTGGACGGAGAAGGTGCTCGAGACATGCTTTGCAAAGCCGCAGCCGGGTGAAGGTATGGGGACAAGAGGATTTATGGACGGCCTTTCCCTGCATTATTATGTGCATCCGGAAGGATGGGAGAAGAAGGGCAGTGCTACGGAGTTCGACGATAAGACCTGGTATAAGACAATGGCCAAGGCGGCTTATATCGAGGAACTGATCGAGCGTCACGGAGCAATCATGGATCAGTATGACCCGGAGAAGAAGATCGGTATGGTCATAGACGAATGGGGCTGTTGGTTCGAGGTGGAGCCGGGAACGAATCCGGGATTTTTGTATCAGCAGAATACTATGCGCGATGCGTTGGTGGCAGGCGTGTCTCTGAATATTTTCAATAAACACTGCGACCGTGTCAAGATGACTTGTATCGCGCAGATGGTGAATGTGCTGCAGTCTGTGATCCTGACAGAAGGGCCGAAGATGCTCCTGACGCCTACCTATCATGTGTTTCATATGTACAAACATCATCAGGATGCGGAGCTTGTGGACAGCTATATAGAGGGTAATCGGACGATCGGAATGGAAGAGGAATACCAGGTGCCGCTTTTGAGCGAGTCTGTGTCCGTGGATGCCGAGGGATATGTCAATGTGACCTTAAACAATCTGTCCGTGACTGAAGAGGTGCCGGTGGAAATGGCATTCGCGCAGCTTTTGCCAAGCCAGGTAACGGCCGCGATCCTGCGGGAGGAAATGCATGCATACAATACCTTCGAGGAGCCGGAGAAGGTGAAGGAAGAGGCATTTGATGCCTATGAGATCAGGGACGGGAAAGTCTGCTTCACAGCGCCTGCCTGCAGTGTGATCAGCTTCCGCATTAAGTAATACAGACCGCCGACTCTGGAAATCGGCATCATGAATGTGGATCAAAGAAAGAAGTGTGTATAAGAGATGGAAATAGAGACAAGACGTCACTGCCGTAAGTGTCTTACAAGGGATATGGATCAGAAGACATATTTTGAGAATCTGCACACGTATATCCGGAATCTGGATGATGAGCTTAAAGTTGAGGAGCCGCTTTATGAGGAGCGGCTTTCTCAGTGCAAAGAATGCGATCTGCTGACAGATGGCATGTGCAGGGCCTGCGGCTGCTATGTGGAACTGCGCGCGGTGATGAAAAAGAACGGCTGCCCCTATGACAAGTGGAAATTATAGTAATTTGACCGGACCGGAAATGATCTCTCTGGCTACATACAGGATGCTGTCGACTCTGGACTGCATCGTCCATTTTACCAGTGTGAGTTCTCCCCGCTCGATCTCGATACAGGTGATACAGCGGGGATGCACACAGCTTCCGGTGTTATAATAGAGCGATGGCTCCTGCGGCAATATAGGCCGATGGGTGTGACCTGTGATCAGAATACAGTGTCGGTTTTCGGCCCAGCTGCGCAGACGTGCTTCACATTTTTCTTTTACCTCATAATTTTTGGCGGCGCTGGTGGGATCTAAGAAGCCCAGATTTTCGAGAGGGCTCCAGAAATAACGCACCAGAAACCGGGCCAGCGGCCAGAGTGTGGAATTGAGCAGGCTGGCCTGGTGGCCGTGAGTCAGGTAGAGAGATTTTTCCGGCAAAGATTCGGAGCGCAGGATCAAAGCTTCCAGAAAGGCCGGGTTCTTCTTACGGACGATGTTGTGATTGCCGTAGAGAAGATACAGCCGGCCTCTTTCTGCAAACCGGTCAAACATGCAGTAGACATCTTCGTGAATCTCAGTGATGTTGCGCAGCTTTCGGTTTTCCCACAATTCTTCTCCATCTCCCAGCTCGATATAAGTGAAACCGCTCCGATAGTATTGCTCCAGAGCCGCATAGTAGAGGTGTTGGTTCTTGAGGAAGTTGTCAGAGGAAGTGCCTACGCCTCGGTGGCAGTCGCTGATAAGAACGTATCGGGAGCATTTGTTTAAGGGCAGTATGGGCGCCTGTGCAAAAGCGCGGTCCAATCGACTGGTGATACTCATGGATCTTCTCCTTATTTATTTCAATAGATTATTCCGGTCATACCTTTTTGTGGTGGTGAGGATGGCATCTGCGGCAGTATTTGGGACGGCGGCAGCCATTCTTTCGGTGACAGCGTCTGTGGAAACGGTGCATGCGCATCAGCCTCCGGAAGCAGAACGGAAGGTAGAAGTAGAGATATAATACACGGTCTTCCGTGCAGAGGAAGGGTCTGGTGATCCAGATGAAGAGACGGCAGTACATCCGATTCAGGCACTGGGAAAAACGACGATGGAAACGAGTAAACAGGCCGTAGTGTACGGGCATGGGCCGGTGAAAAGTGAAGGACAGGCAGAGATTCTGTATCGTGATCTGCTCCGCCGGGTATTCCGCTTTGCATAAACCGTCGTAGAAGGCATTCAGCATTTCTTCATTGGGGAAATAGACGGCAGCCTTCAGCCGAAGATCCCCGGGACGGGAAAAGACGCCCGGCAGAAAAGCGGTGAGCCACCAGTGCTTTTCGGAGAGCTGGACATAGGTACCGTCCGCCATGCAAAGATGCAGAGAGCAGGAGAGTGTTTCATGCTCATCGGCAGCAGAGAAATGGGCTACCTGATATTCGGCCTCGGACAACAGTCTGTCGGCATGATAGATACCGATCTCGGCACCGGTGTTGATGCCGTATTGCCCTTTCCAGAATTCGATCAGCCATGTTTTATCCAGATAATCAAAGTAGACAGGAAGCGCGTCGAAGACCATCTGGAAACGGGGCGCCATATAGTCGTAGATCCAAGTATAGCCGGCGGATTTCTGCCACGCATCCAGTGTGGAAGAAAAGAAACCGCAGCAGCAGTGGTAGGCGTAGCCGAAGGGCGTTGCCAGTTCCTCCAGAAGAGAGCATTTCTGACATTTGTCCATACACTTAATTTTACAGATGATCTTTTTTCTGCGGTAATGACAGAACAGCATACATACAAGTGCGACCAGAAATAAGATAAAAAGAGTAACGTACATAATGAATAACCTATAATCCTATGTGGTTTGGTTCTATTTTATGCCGGGAAATATAAAAGGTTATTGAAGATTTTAGGTGTGCAAGATCGTTTATATAAGTATGTAAGGGCACCGTTCTTTTCACAGAACGTTTATGTCTGGCAAAGAATATTCCAAGGAACTTACTGTTTGATCGAAAATTGTGAATGGAGGATGCAGTCATGAGAAGGAAAATCTTGCAGGTCGTGCTGTGTGCGCTGACAGTACCATGCCTTTGTAGCTGTACAACGGTGCTGCCGGAGGAAATAGGAGGAAGCGGTGAATGGGCTGTTTCGGAACAGTCGAGTTATTTTGAGGATTATGTTTCCGAGACTAGCGATGAAAGCTGCAGCGTAAAGGGGAATGTGTATCTGTTTGCCGAGGATGCAGGGGTGTGCCGATTTACGTCCGCGGAAGAGTCCGTGATCGACCTGCAGGGCAGTGTGAGGAATGTGAAGGGAGATGTGCGACTGGTCTGTGAAGCGACGGACGGAGTGCAGACGATCCTTGTGGAAGGGGAAGACCATAAGATTGAGAAGACAGTAATGGTGTCAGAAGGAGGAGGGGAGATTTACTTTACCGGGGAAGGCAGGTGCGAGTTCAAGCTGGAGATGAAAGCCGGGATGGATGTGACATTTGGCAATGGAACCGAATCGGAATCTACGGAGACGGATGAGGATCTGATGTTGTCGGAAGATATAGATGAGATACCGGAAGGACTAAGTGGGCTGTCAGAATCGCCAAAGTTGTTGCGTATAGACAGTGAATTGCCGGAGGGCATCGAGGGGGAAGGAGACGCAAGATTCCCAGGTGTGACGGATGAATGGCCGGAGAGTATTTCACTGGAAAATAAGGGGATGAGCGCAAACCCGCTTTATATCGACTTTAAAGTGGATGAAGCGATGAAAGTCTCTGTTTCGTGTGTGACGACAGAAGGCACGCTTCAGGTAAAGATCATAGATCAGGATAAGGATCGTGTTTATTTTGACGAAAAAGATCCGCGGGGAGATTATGAGATATCGATCGATGAGACCGGAACCTGCTGTCTGGTGATTTATGCGGACGCCCATAGAGGAAGTATCAAGATGACGCCCGTGAAAGAATAGACCTTATGAACACCCGGCAGCTTGCTGCATTGTGAGCTTATTGCGTTGTAAATTTGCTGCATTCTCAGCTTGCTGCGGGGTATTTGGCTAAGTTGTATATAGTTCAAAAATACCACCTTGAAATACTATGTCATTTCCTAGAGCATCTTTGTAGAACGACACATTTTCGATCCCGACCATTTCAAAGCCCAGCGATTTTAGTAATGAAACCGACGGCGTGTTATTTATAGCTGTGCCTGCAGTAAATTTCGTTATTCCAAGAGTACGAAGATGATCAAACAATGCTAAATGGCTTTCCTTAGCATATCCGTTACCGTGATGATCCGAATGGAAGCAGTATCCTATTTCATAGCTGTCCTGCCGTATATTTAAAGCGATATAGCCGATCATAACATCGTCAAGGCATACAGCAAAAAAGTTATGTTCCATTCCTTTATTTGCCTTTGCCCATTTGGAGATTTTTATGCGCACATCTTTATCATCTGTATTATGAGGTGTATCATATTGCGCAAATTCAGATGTTTTAAAGTTCTCCCATATAGCTTTGATTTCTTTCCAATCATCTTCTATTATATGTCTGATGATGAGCCTGTCTGTCTTTAGCAACATAGCTTTACTCCCCGCAATTTCTTATAAATATCTTTATAGGACCTTATAGAGCTGTTGTTTGGTCATAGCAGCTCTATATTTTCATATACTGCTCTACTTCGCGCCAGGTCCTTACTGTCAGAATATTTCTGTCTTCCTTATATGGCAGATCGATCGCCCCTATGTACCATATCGGCAGCAGACCGGCATTTAAGGAGCCTTTCACATCACACTCATACTGATCCCCGATATACCAGACTTCATCCGGTCGTAATTCTGCTTTTTCCAAAGCCAGGTCAAATATTCTTTTATTTGGTTTGCGGAACATATAATTACTTGAGGTGATGATAAATTCAAAAGTATTATCCGGAAGCAGTCTGTTGATACGCTCTGCGACCACGGATGGATCGAAAGAAATATTGCTGATGACACCGGTGCGGATACCCTTGTTCTTCAAATATCCTAAAAACTCTTCTATGCCCTCTGTCGGCGTTCCGGGAGCAGCAGCATTCCAGAATACCGTATCAATCTCAGAGCTACTGAGTGCAATCTCTATTCCCTGCGATTCATATAGATAAGACGTAAACATGGAATTAGGTATCTCTATCTGAGATAAATGCCTTTTCGCGGGATCAAATCTGCCGAATTCCCGATTGATCTCATCTGCTTTGGCTTGTACCTGCTTCGCCGATAAATGATATTTGTTTCTTGCAGCATACTGTAAAACAGTTTCTGTTCCCTTTAATCCGTCAAATTTCTGTTCTGCGATCAGCGTTTGACCGTAATCGAATAATACCATTTTGGGTGTTTTCATATAAATCTCCATTCCGCCGCCTTTCAGTTGGCGGCACAAATAGTAATGAAAGTCTACTTTTTTCACAGTAATCTACCCCCCATATACAGGGGATTTCGCTTGTATCAGTATCCTCCTACAACTGTTTCTCGTTCCAACATTGTTTGATCGCTTCAGATTAATTCAATTCCTGCAAAGTAGTAAAAATATCATAGACTTGCAGATGATATGATTGTACCATATTAAGAATATATTTTGAAGGCTATGAAGAGAAGCAATAAAATGCTGCGAGGGAACGCCTGATTGAGAAATCAGTATTAGCAGGAGGAAATGCGATCATAGGAATAGACTTAAGCAGATAACATTCCGACAAAAAATATAAAAGAACGTACTGCTGCAAATAAAGCTGTTTTTGAAAAAACAGAAATTATTGTAGCCGTTCAAACCCATATTCCAAACCGCCCCATTATATCATCAAATATAGGAAATTTAGATATGACATAAGGCACATCTATGAATTTTGCAGTTATCCCTAAAATTATACCAATAATAAATGGTAAAGAAAGTGAGTATACATTTGATCTCTTTGACATTTGTTCTATTTCCGTAACTTTCGATTTATCTATTTGTGGTTTGTGAATTGCCGATTCATTCTATTCAGAGTCTTTGTAGGACATGAAGATTTTGTCACAACGGAAAAATAGTATGAGTTTCCGACTAAATCTACGCAACTTGTCAACTGTCTATCATTATTGGGGTAAAAGGCTTTTGCTTTTTATAATGCGATGTTAAGTATCCTCTGAAAAACAATTCCTCTGTTATAGGTCCAAGCAGTACATTGAAAATACCATAATAGACACAAGTTATGATCACTAGGGGTTTTGAAAAAGTTTTGAGGTACTCATGATCTGTCCAATCAAATCCTCTTGGCAAACTATATAGAGGACATTGGCTTTATTGCAAATCACATCACTGTTTGTCTTATACCATTCTAATTCTTTACATTCTTTGTGTGTTTAGGATATATCCGGATTTTCGGTCACTTTCCATGAAGGTACGTTCTCATTTCTTACGGATAATTTCTGATAATCCAAAAGGAATTTTTCGGTACAATTTCATATTCAAATTTTCTTTAATAGCTCATATGCAGCTTTTGTTGATTTTATGTCTTGATGCTGCATCAGACCCACAAAATGATACAAAAAGTGACCAAAATGTCATCCAATTTGCAAAAATAAAAAGAGCCAAAAACATTGAAAAATCAACGCTTTCAGCCCTCTAAGACTACTGCGGAAGATGGGACTTGAACCCTGACAAGTGACCATGAATATGTAGTAAAATCAAGGGTTTCGGGGATATCTAAAAGAAAAGTGACCAAAAAAGTGACCATTTAGTAAAAAAATGCAGGAAAGGAGAAATTTGCACATATGTTAGGACATTTAAATAAGTCCTTTATCAGTTGTAGAAATATGATTGATAGAGGGCTTATTTATGTGGTTTAGCAATTGGATCACATAAATTCTACAAACGATCCTAAAGCGCCTGTATGAGCCTTACAGAGCGTCATAGGGGTATCTACATGTAACTTGTAAACATATTTATCTCTATAATCCTATTCCATGTAACTTAAAACACGCATTTCATAGTAATTTCAGCTTTCATGATCACAATAACAAACCATAAAGGAGGACGGAACATATTGCACGGACGAGTAACAAGATATCATCATGACAGGAAATATGGATTCATCAGGGGTGACGATGGTAACACGTATTTCATCCATCAATCAAATTTGAACGGTGAGCATATAAACTCTGGCTATTTTGTATTCTTTAAACCGTTCCAGAATGACAGGAGTGATCACAACGCAAGAGATCTTGTGGTGATCGAAGCAGTAGAAAGGAAAAGAACACATGGCAAGACACATAAGAAACATGGATGAGCTGGCAAAAGCAATGCAGCCGGTATTATTGAAAATGACTGACCAGTTGGCAGACAGGGTATATGAGACATTGAATTATTTCATATTGGATTATTACAAAGGATATGAGCCATCCAGCTACCAGAGGACACAGGACTACTTACAATCGGCGATCAAAGTAGATGCACATCCATATAAAAGTGGTGTCCGGGCAACTGTGTATATTGATTATGATTCTTTGAACAGCTATGGTGTATCGGGGCATCAAGTGGCTAAGTGGAGCAACGAAGGAACACATGGTGGCATGGAAGTAGATCACAAACCCCCATGTATGCAGGATACTATGGATATGACAGTCGATAATGGGGAACTTCTAAGATTGGCAGTAGATCATTTGAAGAGTAAGGGATTTTCAGTGCGAACATAGAATGAAGGGAGAAAAATAATGTCAGTATTGAAGAAAGAATTTATAGACAGGATGGCAGAGAATGGCGGTATCACCAAAAAGGCTGCAAAACAGGGACTTGACCTGTTCTTTGAAACGTTGATGGAATGTATGGCGGAAGGAGAAAAAGTACTATTAGTGGGGCTTGGCAGATTTGAGATGAAAACAACTAAAGAAAGAAGGGGCAGAGTACCGTTAAGCGGAGCAGACTGTATTGTACCAGAACATAGAAAGATGAAGTTTCATGCAAGTGAAACGTTGACTGGTAAGATAGAGGAACTACAGGAGGATTAAGTACATATGCAATTCAAAGAATTAGTGTGGAAGGATGTTGTTTCAGATAGCGTGACTGTTTGCAGTCATTGTGAAATCAATTTATGTGGATGGATAAAAATAGAATTCCGTATAAACCATGAACCAAAAGAAAATAAATATTATCTGTATTCTTTCGGCAAAGGAAGTATCAGAAGAATAGAGCCTGAAAAGTATGATTCTGTAGAACTGGCTAAAAATATGGCATACAGGATATATAGTAATGAGATAGCAAGGATTAAGAAAGCGATTGATTTTCTGGTAGCAGATGATTGTTATTAGAGGGCTGCTGCCTCATGGTCGAAAATTAGGCTGTGAAATGTAATTGCCATTACAGAACAATCAAAACAAACTGTAAAATTGAAATTTAAGAAATTCTAATAACTATCAATAGTGTCGATTGTGTGATTCTACACAATAATTCAATTATATAAAAACTGAATATTTGAAGATGAATATTTGAAAAGGGACTTAATAGTTTTAAGACCCAATGATGATAAAGGGCTGAATGAAATGTTCAGTCCTATTTACAATGTAAAAAGTTAACATTTCTGATTTTTAGTATAACGAGTTAGAAATGCTGGATATAGGATTTTTGTTAAGTTTTGGTCTAAATGAAAATTTAATAGAGAAATGTAAATATGGGATGTCACATAAAAAAGAAATATTTATGTAGAGAATTATTATTTTAATGATTATTTTAAGGAGGCTTTACGCATGAACAAGAAAAAAGTGATTTACAACTACAACATTGAACAGAGTAACCAATTAATTAAGAAAGGTATGTTTCCTATTGGTTGTGGTATCAATCCGAAATCGGGAGGATTCTTCCTGGTATTCTCAGGAACACAGGGATATTTCAATACGTTGGATTTGATAGCGTTGGAGGGCAAACAGAAGGAGCGATCACAAGAGTAAATTTTACATGGTAAATGTCATTGGAATATTTGTGGAATCGCACCGTGGTATCAATTCGTACAGTTTGATGTACATTCTACTCCACTAGAATAGGCAAAAACGTACATGAAAATGTACAACTTGATACTGTTAATATATATGATGAATTCTATTATACAAGATTAATAAATACGCACTCAATTACTATCGTAATTAAGTACTCCTTAAATATTTTAATGATTGCTCAATATTCTATTTTGATTTTTGAAAGGAAATAAAAGTTATTATGAAGAAATTGTTTTTAAATAATGCAGTTATCAGAGACATAAATTTAAATGACTATGAGATAGCTGTTTATGTAGCATTGAGAAGTTTATATGATTTACAAAAAGAGTTACAGTATGTTACCTATAATTCAGTTGCATTTGAGTTATATAGCGGTTTGCAGATTTCAAGAAGATGTATGGATCATATTAAGTCTGCTTTAGATTCACTTGTAGAAAAAGGATTGGTCAAAAAGGTAAATACATTTTCTGCGACTGAATTTATCCTTGATATGAGTGGTCTATACTTTGAGCAGAATACAGAAAAAGATCTATTCTATACAGTTATTACATTTGATGAAGTACATAGGATAATGAATATTGATACAAAGAAAGATAACTTTTCCATACTACGATATTTTATTATCCTGATTAGTTCCATCTGTCATGATAAAGGTACATATGATCATTCTGCTGGATGTAGTGAACATACTGATTTTGTTGGTTTTATGACTCTGGACACACTTGCGAATTGGTGTGGGACAACCAAGGCACGTATTATTGAGTATAATTCTATTCTTGAAACTGAGAAAATTATTTATATTTATCGCCATAAACAGAATAAAAAAGATAAAGAAACAGGACAGATTATGAGCTTTTCTAATCACTATGGCAGATATGAGGATAGACAATGGATTATCCAGTTTGCAAATGAATATGTAGCTACTTATAACTTGAAGGAGACGGAAACTCTTGTAAAAGCAGAAAAATCCAGGGAGAACAAAAGATATGCTGCTATCTATAATCTACTGGCAAAAGATTTTGATAAGTACATAGATAATTTTTCGGATGCAGAATTGATTGGAACATATAAATATATCCATAATAAGAATGCCTGTAATGAGAAAAAGCTGAGAGAAATAGAAGAAGGCACTGCTGCTTATGATGATATTATTGGCAAAATCAAGAATGAGGATCTGTTCGATGATATTTCATGTGTGGTAGATTATGTCAATAGAATGGCTGAGAAGAAAAGAAATATGGAAAAGCGAAAGTGTAGCCTTGTTAATGCTGTATCGGATGATAACTGGGGAGAATCTGTTTCCATGGAGTATGATTTTTCTATAGAAGAAATACTGGATATGCCTACAGAGGGTGAGGTTCAAATGAACCTGACAAATACAGATTGCATGGGTCAAAATGACCTTTGCAAAAATGAATCTCACGGCGGAAAAATCCCTTGTGAGTTATTTTGCGTTACGGGAAAAGATTCAGATTATATTGATATAGAGGATTTATTTTAGCAGTGAAAAATTACTGTATAAAATAGGTTGAATATATCCTATAAATTGCATATACTATATTTAAAATACGATATTAGGAGATATTTGACTATGAAGATTGATACAAATACAATGGTTTCTATTACAGAAGCAAACCAGAACTTTTCCAAGGTGGCAAGATTGGTGGATGAACATGGGACAGCCGTAATATTGAAAAATAATGTGCCGAGATATCTTGTCATAGATTTCAGCAAAGTGGAGCGAGATTCTGTTGCATCAGATAACGACATTATGAATCTCTCGAAAAGGTTAATAGAACAGAATAGAGAAGCATATGAGGTATTGGCAAAATGATCCGTCTGACAAAAAAACAGGTGTTGATGCTTCATACTCAATTGATAGAATCCACAGGTGGAAGTGATGGTATACGGGATGAAGGATTACTTGATTCTGCATTGGAAAGTCCGTTTCAATCATTTGGTGGTGAAGAACTATATCCAAGCATTCAGGCAAAAGCAGCAAGACTATGTTATGGACTTGTAAAAAATCATGCAATGGTAGATGGGAATAAGCGAATAGGGGCACATACCATGCTGGTTTTTCTTGCGGTAAATGGGTATGAATCAAGGTACACACAAAAAGAATTATATGAATTGATACTTTGTGTGGCAGATGGGAAAAAAGAATATGAAGATATTTTGTCGTGGATATTGGAACATCAAGTGTAAATGTGACGCTGGCGCTCAAAGGGCACTGTAAGATATATATCCAACATGTACCAAAAAGTACGGCTTCGACATAATTGACGGAGCAGATTATAGGTGGGCGGTATTTCGCCGTAGTCCCGTGAGACGGTGGTTCCTCGCGAGTAACTGGTGTGTACCTGTGGGTACGGAGGTTATCAGGTTTTGAACTATCTTGCTTTAAAAGCAATGTGGTAGATTTCATCTATTCGCCCATAAGTGGTCGAAAAATTCCTGCTCCACTGTAGTGAACCTAATTTTGTGCTGGCTGATGGTAAATATTTTACTATCAGATAGAGTCGAAAATTCGGCTGTCCTAATTCTGGACATCCGAAAGTGCATAATCTGCATTTTAGAAAATCTGATAAGCGAACACTTTAAAAGGTTTGCTCACTCATTTTGGCGAGCAAAGATATAGTTTTTGCCAATTCTGGCAAGAACCTATTTCTTTTCAAAATGAAAAACCTGAAACCTTGCAAAGGGTTTAAACCCAACGCCTACAAGGGGATAAGTTTTAATAGAGTTGTGTAAAAGGTTGTCCCACGGTGGTACAACCACAAATTAATGCGGATTTATGAATTAGCCCAGGGTGGGCTAATTCGGATATGCATACTCTGCATATTTGAAATTCTATCTTTCCCTATAAACTGGGAAAACAGTGTTTCCCGATTTGGAAACGTCACCATTTAAACCAATCGTACA
>CAMWLJ010000036.1 GCA_947175055.1 uncultured Lachnospiraceae bacterium
GGATGTTCCCCTGAAAGCAGTCACTCTGTTTTCTTCCTGCAATCTCTTCCGTATTACACCGTAATTATAGATCTCTCCGTTATAACTTATCACATATCGTCCGTTATGTGACTCCATCGGCTGTGCTCCCGCCGCACTCAGATCCACGATAGACAGGCGTCTATGCCCAAGAACTACCGAAGCATCCTCCGACACCCAGATGCCGGATGCATCCGGCCCTCGGTGATACATCCGTTCGTTCATCCGCTCTATATTACATCGCCATCTCTCACCCCAGTTACACAAACCGGCAATTCCACACATAACTCTCTCCTTCTCCTATCACACTAACCTCCATGTCGCTGCTTCGCGGCGACACAAAATCTGAAGACAAACAAATTTGTCTGGGAGAATGCCCGTTTTGCGCTGAGGACACGAGCAGAATCTCACTGCCCATCCTCGATCTGCGCATACTCTCCGCGGGCGATCCTGTCCAGGATCGTCTCCCTCGCCTCTTCCATTTCCAGTTTCCACAGCTCATACGACGCATCCCACGACCGGTACTTTTCCTGTCCGCGTTTATCGGCAAAAGAATATCTCTCCTGCAGATACGCCCGCAGAAAGTCCGAACATTTTTCCGCCCCTATGGCATTGGTATGGCTGCCGTAATCCGCGAAATCCTCCTCGAAGATAATACCGATCTCTCCGTAATGATCGTTCATATTCAGAAAAGAATAACCGTAGGAAGACACGATCTCTTCCATATAATTATACATCTGCTGTTCTTCCAGTGATTCTCCATAAGGAGATACGATAAACAGTGCCTCCTTTCCCGACTGCTGCAGAAAGGACAAAAGATCTACCAGGCAGTCTTCCTGTTCCGGCGGTATAGCCTTCTCCCCTTTCGCATTCCCACAGTCAGGCATAGGCTGAGGCCCCACTTCATCCTTGAATTCAAAGCCTTTCAGCGGGCTTTCCTTATGATAGGTCATGTTCGCCCATTCGGATGGCAGCGTCAGCATTTTCCAGTTCGTATGGTATTTCATGATATCCAGATAATAGCTGAGCCTTCCCTCCTCGTCGTCTTCGGGAACCAATGCCCGGATCGTCCTCATCCGCTGGCGCGAATACTTCATATTGTCAGTCACGCCGCGGGTGTAAGCCATATTGTCTCTCAACCCTTCGTCTTCCATCGTAAACATCCGCATTTCAAAAATGTAAAGCTGCGGGCTCTGCGTCTTCTCCGCCTCCTCCACCAGATATTTCATGGCCGCTGGCCGCTGTACATTGGATGACAGCGGATACATGGCGATCCCTGCCTCCCCCCACAGCTTGGGCGCCGCATAATAGGGAAACACCGGACTCGATCCGATCATCACGATATCCAGCGTATGGTCTTTCTCTGCATAGAACCCGGAAAAACGGTCTTTCACAGCGCCGTTGGTCCTCATCATATAAGAGAGCGGCACCAACAACAGCACAAAGATTCCGAGGAATGCAGCAATCTGCACTGCCGCCCACACATTGCTCTGCTTCAGTTTATTTTCCATATCCTTTTCATCCACCTTAACCTTCTATAAATTATACAAAAGTCTCCCGGCATCGTCCCACAGCTTCTCGTGCGGCCGGTCCTCCGTCTCGGCCCGGACACTGTCTGAATCCACTAATCGTTATGTCTTCTACTTTGCCATGATCTTCTCGAAATATTCCCGCCACAGCCCGTTCACCCGTTCCGGGGCCAGACGTTTCTGAATCTTCGACGCCTCCCGGCCCAGCCTGTCCGCATAGTCCGCATCCCCCAGCAGTCTGTCCATGGCTCTCTCCAGCGCCTTCTCATCACCTGCCGGAATGATCAGCCCGTTCACCTCATCTACTATCAACTCCACGGTGCCTCCGCTAGGCACATCCGTCGCGATCACGGGCAGCCCGGTAGCCAAAGCCTCGATCAAAGCATTGGATACCCCTTCCGAATAGGAAGTAAGCAGGAAAAGGGATGCTTTCTCGATCTGTTCCGCCACATCCGGAATAACACCCGGCATCGCAACCCTATCGGCTATTCCCAGCTGCCCGGCCAACTCCTCCAGATACCCCCGCAGCTCACCGTCGCCGTATATGGTAAGCGTGTGATCCGGATACCGGTCAGCCAATGCGGCAAACGCCCTGAGCATCATCTCGTGATTCTTGTTGGCGTCCATTCTTCCAACCGAGACGATCCGCCTGTCCCGTTCACCCTCATATCTCGCCTTGATGAAATCCGGGTTCAGGGAATTTGGCAATATGACCGCCCGCCTGCCCACTCTCTTATGGAAGAAAGACCGGGAGCGCTCTGTCTGCAGAATAATGCCGTCCGCAAAAAGAAACAGGTGGTTGGCTAACATGCGCATCAGTCTGCCGGGATACTCTTCCCTCGCCTCTCCCACCACGGACACCACAGACCTTGTATGGGTAAGCATTGTCGTAACAACCGTCATGAAATTGTTCTTGCCGATACAAGATAACACCAGATTGGGTTTCTCACGTTTCCAGATGCGATGCAGCTTCTGTATGCGGCGGTACAGATTAACTGCACGGCTGTTACTTAATTCTTCTTCTGTCAGATCCGAGAGCACCCTCTTCACACCTGCAGGCAGCGCATACTCTTCCTCCTCAGGAAACTGGTACTGTGTGACCATTGTCACTCGATATCCTATCTTTTGGAAGTATTCTGCCAGATTTACGAACACCCTCTCGGCTCCACCCTTGTGCAGCGAGCCGATATAAAAACATATGTGTTTTGTCCCACCATTCTTTTTCATGTCATTTGCATAAAATCCTTCATTTTACTTTTTTCTTCGATATTTTTTCCTAATTTCCTTCTTTTTTCCTGCATTTTCGTCAAAATACTCATTTTTATCAAATCATGATTTATTTTCGTCTTTTGAATTGTGTGCGCTATTTGTGTTATTGCCTGACTTTATTTCCTTATTTTTCTCTGATATCCGTTATGTTTTTGCATAACTTTTAGGATTATGCAAGTTACACAATCTGCCATTTAACGAAAATATCCGACAGTTTTCTTGACGTCTTCCTTTTCCTGTCATTCGACGATTTTTGCCTATTTCACCCGTTCTGTTTTCCTGTTTTTCACATCTGTCAATTCCTGTCCGAGAAATCATCCCGCCATTTCATGCATGTATTACCGTTTAACATCGCTCAATATTTCGCATCTTCACTTGCGATTCCGCTTCGACATTACGCGCGATATTTATGATACCACTGTTGGAAAACAAAGAAGGACCATGTCAGTTTTGAGTAGTTGGCTCCCGTTGCCGGCCCCGCGTCTCCCTTCTCCAGATAGCTCCCGATCATATCCGATACATACCTCGCATCGAAAATATTCTGTTTCTTCAGAAAATCATAACTACTGTAATCCAACACCTGTTCCCGCAGCGGGCCACGCAGCCACTTGTCCAGCGGCACACCGAATCCTACCTTCGGACGCTCCAACAATTCCTTCGGAATATAATCATATGCGATTTCTTTCAGAATGTATTTCTTATTACCGTCCGCATATTTATACTTATGAGGAATGCGGAAGGAACACTCCATCACCTCTTTGTCCAGGATCGGACATCTGGACTCCAGGGAATATTTCATCGAGGCACGATCCACCTTACAAAGAATATCTCCCGGCAGATAAGTATCCATGTCTAACAGCATCCGCCGAATCTGCCAATCTGCTATCCCATAACCGCTCTCGATCAAGTAATGGATCGGAAGGGCTGTCTCCCCTTCCCGCATCTTCTTGACCATAGCCCGGGCCTTGATCGGATAATTCCCGGCCCCGAACTGCGTCTTGCTCTCCTTCTCACGATTTCCGGCTATCACTCGCACCTTAAAAGGCAGGCGATCCTCCATACGCAGCTGCCGCAGTCCCGGCAGGGAACAAAGACCGTGTACCATCCCGCCAAGCCTGTCCAGACGCTGTGCCTTTGCCACATTGTCATAAACATTATATCCGCAGAAGAACTCATCGCCTCCGTCACCGGACAGGGCCACCGTTACCTGGTCTCTGGCCAGCTTCGATACCATCATCGTGGCGATCTGAGAACTGTCTGCAAAGGGTTCGTCATAATACTGAGGAATGCTCTCCACCAAATCAAACATGTCCTGTTCGTCGATATAGAGTTCCGTGTGCTTCGTTCCCAGATGTTCTGCCACCACCCTGGCATATTTCGCCTCGTTATACTTCTCTTCATGAAAGCCGATGGAAAAGGTCTTCACCGGGCTGTCTGAGCACTCCTGCGCAATCGCCGTGATCAAGGAAGAATCATACCCTCCACTCAGGAAAGACCCCAACGGCACATCCGCGATCATCCGCATTCTCACCGACTTCTTTAAGAGCCTCTTAAGTTCTGCTTTCGCATCTTGAAAATCTTCAATCCTGTCGGACTGTGCCTGACGATAAATCTCTTTGATATCCCAGTATTTCCAGGTGCTGATCTCTCCATGCACAAACCGAAGGATCGCCCCCGGCTCCACCTTAAAGACTCTCTTCCAGATACTCTCCGGCGCATTGATATACTGATGGAATAAATATCTGGATAACACACGTGATTCAATTTCGCCTGTAAAACCAGGACATTTCATGATCGGCTTCAGCTCCGATGCGAACGCCAGCTCATTGTTCTCATACCAATAGTAGAGCGGTTTCTTGCCGATACGATCCCGTACGAGAAAGATCTCCTCTGTCTGCCTGTCATAGAGTGCGATGGCAAACATGCCGTTAAACCGTTCGACACACTGTATGCCCCATTTTAAATAGGCGGCTATGATCACTTCCGTGTCGCAGTCAGACCGGAAGGAATAGTCCGCCAGTTCTTCTCTTAATTCCCGAAAATTATATATCTCGCCGTTATAGACAATGGATACCCTCCTGTCCGGCGAATGCATTGGCTGATGCCCCAGCGCCGAAAGATCCAGGATAGACAGCCGTCTCTGGGCGAAGCCGGCCAGCCAGCCTCCACCCATCTCATAAATCTCTTCGCCGCTGTCATCCGGCCCGCGGTGATACATGGTATCATTCATTTCTTTAAGCTGTTCCAGCGTAATATTCTTCCTGCCGATATAGCCGCATATTCCACACATAGTCCGTCCTTACCTCACATCCTTCTCCAGGAAATACTCCTTATACTCTCCGAAATCCTTACATTCATGGTCAACCGATTCCACCAGTTCTACATATTTCTCCTGCAGCAGCATCCTGTAATTCTCAAAATTATTACACCCCTTCTTACTCCACGCAAAAGGATGTGTCAAGATCTGCACCTTATCATAACTCGTGATATTTTCCTTGTCAGGATAGCCGTAACGCCAGATATGATTTGCGTCCGACATATATTTCACCTGTAATTTCGTATCATCCGTTATTTTATCTGCAAAGGTGAAAAAGTCATCCTGGTATGCATTTAGCATACCATCCAACTTGATATTCTCCCGCAGAATGTCTTTGGAAGGCCTGTGTACGGAAAACTCAGTGATCTCAAACCCGAACATCTCGCTTAAGATATCCATCTCCATCTTAATGCGCCTGCGCACCTGCTGCATATCCGTCATGCCGTTCAGTGCGAAGTGCAGCCCGATATGCTGTCCCCTCTCATGCATATCCTTGATCATATCCATATTCCTTCTCGACAGAATATTATAGGAGTTATTGGTCCACTGGAAGAAAAAGGTAGAAACAAAATCCATGCTCTGTTCCACCTTCGCCATCTGATAGGCTCTGTCCACACTGTACTCCACATCATGGCGCATAATGATAAAACGTTCTTTGCCAAGCGCATCCGCATAACTGCAATACCTTCCGTCAGCTTGTATGATCCGAATGATCTCTCTGTAATCGTCATATGAAAACATAGTATTTCCTCGCTTCTTAATCTTTACTGTTTCTTCAGCCCACCGTTTACTATATAATTATACCCTCCCACGTAAAATGTGGCAAGTGTGTCCAAGGTCATTTGTCAGAATGGGGATTTGATCATTCCCGGGGTGTTATTGTCCAGGATCTCACAGGTGCTTAAAGATACATCCACGCTGATGAAACGTAACAGCGCGATATTCCTTCTCACTTGCGGGATATACCGTTTCATGTTACGATATCTAGTGTACTAATAACCACTATACGCAGAAAGGTCCGTTAACTCTTTATGGAAACACTGTTTATCGCTGATGACGAAGCTTCTATCCGGGAAGGATTGAAATATATAGCAGACTGGGAGTCCCTTGGCTTTCGCCTGTGCGGAGAAGCAGCCAACGGTGCGGACGCACTGGAGCGGATCCTCACCCTGCAGCCCAGCCTCGTAATGCTGGATGTCCGTATGCCGAAGATGCATGGCACCGAGGTCATACGCCGGGCCAGGGAGGCCGGTTATCCTGGCAAATGTATCATCCTAAGCGGATACTCCGACTTCAAATACGCACAGGAAGCCATCCGCAGCGGTGTCAGTTACTATCTGACCAAGCCGATCGATGAGGATGAGCTTTACACAGTAGTCGGCGAAGTCAAGGCCGCACTGTCTGCCGAAAAGCAACGTTCCAACCACGTTGCGGAGCTGAAAGATAAGGCCAAAGGCGTCATTCTCCATGAGCTTTTGACCGGTTCACTTGCCGCGCCTCTATCCGATGAAGATATTGAGCATTTCCATCTGCAGGCCGATATCTATCAGGTCGTGATCTGTGAAGACTTCCATACCCATGCAGCGGCGGCTCCCTATACCTTTGCCGAACTGTTTAAAGTGATCAACCGGGAGAACAATGTATTCGAGCACCTGTCCGTAGACAGCAGAGATATTGTCCTTCTAAAAGGAACGCACGGGCTCTCCAAGCTTGTCGATTTTCTGGATCATTACGAGGACCAGCCACCCCAGGAAGGCAGCCCTATGGAGTCCATGTTCCTGACTTACGGCCGGCCGGTCCGTTCCTTAGAAGAAGTGCATCTCTCCTACGAAGATGCCGCCAGCCTGCTGAGCAGACGCTTTTTCTGCGCCCAGGAGCAGCACGCCATCGGGTATGAGATGCTGCCGGCACGATCCGACGCGGTTTACCTCTCTGCCGATCAACGACGAGACGGCAGAGAAGTTCCTACTCTGAACAATAAAGTTTCAGGCCCGCACAATATTTGTTCCGAGTCCTGCATGTCACTCTCGGAAGACACCCTTACTGATTTCGCGGAACGCTTTGTAGGATACATACAGTCATATAACCGTAGAATGGCCGTCGAGACTTTATCCGAACTGGAATATGGGCTTTCCCGTATCTGCGGTGAGATTGCCGAGATAAAGCTGTTCCTGACCGATCTGTACTTACGGATCAAGGAGAGCATGAACCGGTATTACGCCTCCGCGGAGATCCCTTTTCTGAGTAATTCCACGGTGATCGCCTACATTGACAGACGCAATTACTTGTACGAGATCGTCAAGTTTCTCTCAGAACAGTTCGAGATGATCATGAACGCCATCGGCAGCCCTTCCCGGGATACGATACTTGATGATGTGCTCTTCTACATCGACCACAACTTCCAGAATAATATCAAATTGGAGACGATCGCCCCTCTCTTCGGCTATAACAGCGCCTACCTGGGCAAGATCTTCAGCAAGACTGTGGGAGAGAATTTCAATTCCTATATCGACCATAAACGGATTGAGCTGTCGAAACAGCTTCTCTTGGAAAACAAGCTGAAAGTATATGAGATCGCAGAACAGATCGGTTACAAGAACGTAGACTATTTCCATAAAAAATTCCGCAAGTACGTGGGAGAGAGTCCGGCCGAATTCCGCAAAGGGAACGGCCTGGATGCAGACTCCGGAAAATACCCCCCCCCACTCAAAAACGCGACTGAAACAGGAGCCTAACAGATATATCGACTTGCAAAACTGCCGCACGGATTACTCCATGCGGCAGTTTCTCTCATATGAACTTCTACGGTTTCGCTTCGCGGAATCTCAAGTCATCCTCATATTATTGTACGACTGCAACCTTCTCGGCAATGATGTCTGTCATCATCTGCTCCGCCTCGCTCAATCCTGTTGCTTCCAGCTCAGCGATCATCTCATCATAATTCGCATCGAAGTCTGCCTCTGTTCCGGTGATACATTTGATCAACGCGGACCAGGAGATCTCATCTAACTTATCAACGATCTCCGTGAACTCGATCGGCATAGCATATGCCCAAAGAGGAGAGTAATCCGGTGTCTCGAACTCATCCGCCTGCGGGAACATATCTACCAGAAGTTCAACGCCCCATGCTTCCACTGCTGCACGCTCTTCTTCATTGTACTCATCGATCACGGCCTGCTTGCTGGTGGTCGTATAAGTGCTGCCGGAAGGATCCAGGATACCGTCGCCGTAAGTCGGGAACGGATAGTTATGGAAGCCGACACCCGTATTCTTAGCGTAGTCCTGGTTCTCCTGAGACTCTTTGATCTCTTCCTCTGTTCTGTAACGGTGTCCGTCGTCATCCAGGAAGTAGTTCACACCTTCGATACCCCATTTGTTCAAAACCTGACCCTCATCGGAGCAGAGGAAGTCAAGGAACTTGATCGCTGCCACGGGATCTTTACAGGAAGTGGTGATACCCACGCCAGTTCCGGTCGTCAGGCCCTGATACATAAGGGATGCGCACTTCGTATCTGCATCCATGGTGAGCGGGATACCTGCATAGGTCGCACCCAGCTTGCCGTCAGCCTTCAGTACCTTCTCAGCATCCAGGTAATCCCAGTCTGAATCGAATATTGCTACCACACGGCCGGATGCCAGTTTCGCAATATAGTCTTCGTGTGTCTGTGTCGCAAATTCGGGATCCAGAATACCCTCGTTGTACATACGGCACATCCATCTGAAATATTCTCTTTCCTTATCGGAACGGAACTTATAGATACCTTCATTGTTCTCGTTGACGATCCACTGTCCGTTATCCGGTGCGCCGTCTGCGATAAATCCTGCCGGGTTGCCTACCGTGATCAGCCAGTGCCAATCGGAAGCAGATAAGGTGATACCGATCCTTTCAAGGCCGTCATCCGTGGTCGGACTTGCCGCCAGATAATCCTTGATCATCGTCTCAAACTCTTCCAACGTATCAGGAAGCTTATAATCGTTTGCTTTCAGGGCATCCCACTGCATCTGGGCTGTTCCGCAATGTTTGAACTTCTCGCCGCCTACTGCGTATGCGGACAGCTGATAGATCGCCGGATCATCAGCAGACTGTTTCAGCTTCTCGAACTCGTCGCCGTACAGCTTCTTGATATTGGGACCGTACTCTTCGATCAGATCGGTCATATCCATCATGACACCTGCATCGATCAGGCTGCCTGCCGAACCCTTTGCAAAGATGATATCCGGATATTTCTCCTCAGCGATCATCAGCGCAACCGCTTCACTTTCATCATTGCCGCCTACCGGACGGTCTGTCTTTAACTTAACGCCTGTCGCCTCGGTGATCGCCAATGCTACGGGATCTGTCCAGGGATCGTCCTGGTTTGCATCTGCGCTGAAGAAAGTCAATTCGATAACCTCGCCGGACTCTGCACTGTCGCCCTCACTGCTGCTTTCCTCACCGGATGCTGCGCCGTCAGTAGTCGCAGCGGAATCACCGCCGCCACAGCCTGTAAGTGTTCCTGCTGCCATTGCCGCCGCCAGCAGCAATGCAAAAACTTTTCTTTTTTTCATACTTCTTCTCCCTTCTGTTTCCTTGGAACTTACTTAACACTTATTTTTATATTGTTACGTCCGCACGGTATCCGCACAGGCCGTATTAATACCTTTTCTATAACTAGATCCCTTCTCTTACACATCTCATACACACAATGAAATCCTTCTGCCGTATCAGTCTTTCACCGCGCCGACTGTCATACCGCCCACAAAATACTTCTGCAGGAACGGATATACGATGATGATCGGAACCGTCGCCACCACTGTTACCGCCATACGGACAGACATCGGGGAAACTGCCGTCTTCAGCTGTTCTGCCGCGTGCGGATCGATCTTAACTGTTGCCTTCTCCATGATCTCGTACAATACATACTGCAGAGTAGGCAGATCCTTTGCATACAGATATGTATCCATGAAGGAATTCCACTGTCCTACTGCCTGGAACAACGCCACCGTAGCCATGACCGGTGTACATAGAGGCAGCACGATCCTGAGCCAGATCGTAAAGTCGTTGGCGCCGTCCACCTTGGCCGCCTCCTGCAGCGCGATCGGCAGTCCTTCGATAAAGGAGCGGACAAGGATCACGTTGTAGACCCAGATCAATCCCGGAATGATGTAGACCAGAAAGTTATTGCCCATTTTCAGATCTCTCATCAGCAACAGGTATTCCGGAATAAGGCCACCACTGACATACATGGTGATAACGAACAATGTAGTGAACAATTTGTTAAAATAGAAGTCCTTCCGGCTCAGCACATAAGCCAGCATCGCCGTACAGATCACGCCCGCACCGGCGCCGATCACTGTTCTTGCCACCGACAAGAAGATCGGCTTCATCAGATCGTTTTCCTTGAACACATAGATATAGTTGCTTAAGGTAAAGGATCTGGGAATGATAAAGTTAATATTGCGCATCGTGTCGATCGGGTCGTTGAAGGAGATCGCCAGCACGTTCAGGAACGGATAGATCGTGACGATCATGATAAACAGGCACACGACCACCAATATGTAATCCAGGATATTGTCATTGCTTTTGATTCTGTGACTCTTCACTTTTGCCATGGTCGTTTCCTCCTTTAAATCAATCTGCTCTCGCCGAGCAAGCCTGCGACCTTATTCGCGATAAGGAGGAGGGTAATGCCGACTAACGACTGGAACATGCCGATCGCAGTACCTAACCCATAGTTACTGTTGCCGATACCTCGCAGGTAAGCGAACCAGGAAAGTACCATTGCATGATCCTGTACGATACCATTGCTCAGAAGCATCTGACGTTCCATTCCTACATTCAGTGCGCCACCCACACCCATGATCAGCAGTACTACGATCTGCGGCTTGATGCCCGGAAGGGTGATGTGCCAAATTCTCTGCAGGCGGTTTGCGCCGTCCACCTTAGCCGCCTCATACAGCCCTGTGTCGATTCCTGCCATAGCGGAGAGATATACGATAGCATCCCAGCCTACCTCTTTCCAGATATTGATGATACATACCGTCAGCCAGAAAAGCGGGGAGTTCGTACTCATCAACCCAAGCTTCGTGTGTAAAAGGGAATCCAGCATACCGCCGTCATTGAGTACCATCTTCGCGATACTGGCGATGACCACCCAAGATACAAAATGGGGCAGGTAAGAGATCGTCTGTGTGATCTTCTTAAATTTAACGAAACAGATTTCATTCAGTACCAGCGCAAACAAGATCGCCATGACCGTCCCAAGCGCAATGCCCAGAATACTGAGACCAAGCGTATTGATCAACGTCTGACCGAAAACGCGATCCTGAAACGCTTTTAGGAAATTTTCAAATCCTACAAAGGGACGCTGCCAGATCGGTAACGGAAAAGTCTTAGGCTTCACCTCCTGGAACGCCATCGTCCATCCCCACAGGGGAATGTACTTGAAAACGATCAGCCAAACAACGAACGGAACCGACATCAATAACAGATACCGTTGCTTCCACATAAGCTGCCCGCTGAACTTCTGCTTGACCACTGTCTCTTTTTGAGATTTTTTTACACTCATGTCTGCTCATCCTTTCTCTCACATATTGAAATAAATGCACCGCAGGAATCGTACTTCCCAAGCGATGCATTTATTATAAAAAATTTATAAAATTAAAAATACCGAACAAAATAGATGAAAAATACAGTCTTAATTTTACTCTGCCATTCAGACATATCACTTCATTGAGTCTACCGGGATCATCAATCTGACGATTGTACCGGCCTGCGGCCTGGCATCAATATGGATCCGGTAGCCGTCACCGTAATGCAGTCTCAAACGCTGATTGATGTTGTACAGCCCGATACTCTTGCTCCTGCTGATATCACGGTCCTCGATATCCCGGCGCAGTTTCTTAAGGACCTCCTCCGTCATGCCGCACCCGTTATCCTCCACATCGATAAAGAGCAGCTTTGTCCGGTCGGGCGTCCTTGTATAGACCGAAAGTGTGATCAGACCCCCCTCCTCCTTTTCCTCCATACCGTGTACGATCGCATTCTCCACCACAGGCTGTAACAGCAGGGGCAGGATCTGAAATGCCGACAGGTCAAGTCCCTCTTCCACTTTCCTCTCGTAGAGGATCCTGTCACCGAAACGCAAATGCTGTATCATCATATAGACATCCACATGATCCAGCTCCTTCTCCAATGTACTGAAGGAGGTTCCCACATTCTCCAGCACATAGCGCATGGATTTGCCCAACAACTTGACCGCCGTCGCCACTTCCCTGTCTCCCGCCGTAAACGCCTTCATGCGTATCGTCTCCAATGTATTATAGAGAAAATGCGGGTTGATCTGACTGGCCAGCATCTTAAACTCCATCTCCTGCTGCCTGATCAGAAGCGTCTGTTCTTTGATCTGCGCCTCGTAGACCTTCGCCTCCTGATCTTTGATATTCTTCACCATGACCTTCAGATCTGCAAAGGCTTCCGACAACTCGTCATTCCCCTGAAAGATCGGGATCAGCTCATAGTCCTGGTTGCTGGCCTTGTGCATCTCCTGTCTCAGCACGCTCACCCGCTCTACAAAATAAGCAGTAAAAAAGTGGATCATGATCAGTGGGATCGTGAGCGCCAGCAGCAAAACGGCGCCGCACAAGAGGAGAATATTGCGTATGTTCCGATAGCCATTGGCATCCAGTGTACAGATATACAGCCGGGAATCCGACTGATACGTGTGCAGCGCGGAAATATTGACAAAGCACTGCACACCCTCCTGCCGGATACGGCCTTTGCGCTGAAAATAAGGCTGTTCGTAATCGATCACATCCGGCTGGCGCAGACCATACTTCATCCTGTCGGAGCTGTAACAGACCGGTCCCTGGTCCACGGATATCTCGCTGAGATAATCGCCGCTGTCCAGCCGCATCCGCAGATAATCATCACTGACATGGATCACCAGCACCGCGCGATAAGGCGAATTGATGAGCGGAATCTTCCTTACCAGACAAAGTTCCCAATACTCATTGCCGTATTCGTCGTACCACGACATCCCCTCCCAAAAGATACCCGCCTGGGAGAGAGCCTTCTGATACCACGCTTTCTCTTCGATCTCCTCATTTGCGGGATGGAACTGCTTGGCACCTACAAAGGTAGGATTATCCGTATACACGTCAATCTTCCTGATCTCCGTATATGCACTCAGGTAGTTATCCAGAAGCACATTCTGCGAGATCGCCAGCGTGCAGGTGGAAGGCGCGGCAAACTGTGTCGTCAGCAGACTCTGTATATTACTGTCAAAAGAGATACTCTCCGATATATTGTAGATCTGCGTCGTGATCTCAAACAGTATATTTTTGACCCGGCGATTGTCTGCCTCCAGCAAGTCCTCGTGGTAATTGACCATCATGCGGTGATTGTTGAACAACAAAAACGTGCCGATCAAAACCACCGGCACCACCACGACCGCCGCATAGACAAGATAGAGCTGCTTCCTGATCTTGGCTTTGCTGAAAATTCTTGTAAAACGTAGTCTCTTTAACATAGCTGTTGTGCTGCTTTCCTGTTTTATTTCCATAAAGTAACGGCTTTAGAAATTTCATATCCAGTCCTTAAATCCTTATTTATCTTAACATTGTTCCCCCCTCTTAGCCACAGCAAAAATTTCATGTACTTTACATCTAAAAATGGTGCTGGTCATTTTTCATTTTCTTTACTATAATAATCAATAATACAAGCCACTGCATCAGACGGCAAATGTATCGGATCTGTACATTTCGGCTGCCGATCACGGCAGACCAACATCATAATACGGAAAGTGAGGTATCTGTATGAAATTTAACAACGGCTGTTGGCTGTTCCGGGAAGGAACGGCCTGCTTCTCACCGCAGGAGGTCTACTATACGAAGATAACGGACACGGAAGTGACCTTATGCGCACCTACTCATCCGATCGGACACCGCGGGGATACGCTGGGCGGCATCAATCTCAATATTCGCATCTCCTCCCCCATGCCGGACATTCTGCGCATACAGGCCGATCATCATATGGGCCGGCTGGAGCGCACGCCTTCTTTTGAGCTGAAACTGGATGCGCCACAGAAACTTCAGGTGGAAGAGTCGAAGGAAACGATCACCATCACCAGCGGCACGCTGTCACTTGTCATCACGAAGAACCCCTGGTCCATGACCTACAAAAGCGGCGGCAAAGTACTGACCGAAAGCCGCGGACGTGACCTTGCCCTGATGAAAACCGCTTACAAGGGCGATTTCTACGAAGTGGACGGCGACCTGGAAGACACCTATATGCGGGAACAGCTGGGTATCGATGTGGGCGAACTGCTCTACGGCACCGGCGAGCGCTTCACCCCTTTTGTTAAAAACGGACAGAGCGTGGAAATCTACAACGAGGACGGCGGCACCAGTACGGAACAGGCTTACAAGAACATCCCCTTCTTCCTTTCCAATAAAGGGTACGGCGTACTTATCAATCATCCCGAGCGCGTCTCCATGGAATTCGGCACGGAGAATGTGACCAAGACTTCCTTCTGCGTGAAGGGCGGCAGTCTTGATTACTTCTTCTTCAACGGCCCTACCATGAAAGATGTGCTCACAAGATACACCGACCTTTCCGGCAAGCCTGCGCTTCCGGCGCCCTGGACCTTTGGCCTTTGGCTGTCCACCTCCTTTACGACCGATTACGATGAAGCGACGGTAATGAGCTTTATCGACGGGATGCTGGAGCGGGGTATCCCGCTGCGCACCTTCCATTTTGACTGCTTCTGGATGAAAGCCTTCCACTGGTCTGATTTCATTTGGGATGAAAAGGTATTCCCCGATCCCGCAGGCATGTTGGCAAGGATCAAAGCCAAGGGCTTAAACATCTGCGTGTGGATCAACCCCTATATCGGCCAGGAGTCTGTTCTTTTTGCAGAAGGTAGAGAGAACGGATATTTCATAAAACGGACTAACGGCGACGTATGGCAATGGGATATGTGGCAGCCGGGCATGGCGCTGGTAGACTTCACCAACCCGGAAGCATGTAAGTGGTATCAGGACAAGCTGGAGGCACTGCTCGACATGGGTGTAGACTGCTTCAAGACGGACTTCGGTGAGAGGATCCCCGTCAACTGTGTATACCACGACGGCTCCGATCCGGATAAGATGCACAACTTCTATACGTATTTATATAACAAGACAGTCTACGACCTGTTGGAGCGCAAACGCGGCAAAGGCGAAGCCGTGCTGTTCGCCCGTTCCGCTACCGTGGGCGGCCAGAAATTCCCCGTACACTGGGGCGGTGACTGTTGGTCCGACTATGTATCCATGGAAGAAAGCCTGCGCGGCGGCCTGTCTCTCCTGATGTCCGGTTTCGGCTTCTGGGCACATGACATCGGCGGCTTCGAGCACACCTCCACGGCAGATGTATACAAGCGCTGGGTGGCTTTCGGCCTTCTGTCTTCCCACAGCCGTCTGCACGGCAGCCAGTCTTACCGCGTACCGTGGCTGTATGACGAAGAGGCAGTAGATGTGGTAAGAACCTTTACCAGGCTGAAGGCATCTCTCATGCCGTATCTGTACAAGACCTCTGTCGATACCTCCCGTTCCGGTGTGCCGACTATGCGCAGTATGGTGCTGGAATTCACAGGGGACCGCAACTGCTGGTATCTGGATAAACAGTATATGCTGGGCGATAACCTGCTGGTAGCGCCGATCTTCAACGATGAGAGTGTCGGTTCCTTCTATCTGCCGCAAGGCACCTGGACAGACTTCTTCACCGGGGAAGAGATAATGGGTGGTGTCTGGACAGAGAAGACCTACGATTATCTGCATCTGCCGCTGATGGTGCGGGAGAATTCCATCGTGGCTCTAGGCGCCTGCGATGACAAGCCGGATTACGACTATGCAGACGGCGTGGAACTACGGGTCTACGCTCTTACAGACGGCCAGGAGTGCGCTACTGTAGTCTATGATATGCAGCAGAAGGCAGATCTGCAGGTGAGCATTACAAAGAACGCTGATACGATAACGATCAAGCCCAAGAATGCAGGCGGCAAGCCGTATACGGTGCGCCTTGTCAATGTACAGGCGGCAAGTGCTTCCGGCGCCGCCATGACAGTAGACGGCAAGGATACGGTACTGACCCCGGAGGCGGATACGGTCACGGTAACGCTGTAGGAAGAACAGATCGGTTAGACAACAGGACAGAGCCCTACAAGCGGGTTCTGTCCTGCTGTTCTTAGCAAAGATCTTATAGCCCTTTCAGGCACTTCACGTTCCTCACCGTCTGTCCGGCCGAATCCCGGTAATATACGGTATATTCCGTATTCCGGTCTTTTCTGCCAAGCTGCGGATCCACACACAATTCCTCTGCAAAGAGTTCCTTTGCCAGTTCTCCGATCTCCTGTTTGTCAGTTATCGTACGCTGATCCGCCATATAGCGGACATGATACAGCAGCCCCTCCTTGATCAAATATCTGTCCACCACGATCCTGTCGATCTCATAATCCTTCACTCTCTTCCCTGCAGCAACGCCATACTGTGACAAGGCACGCAGCGTCTTCGAGAACCCAGGATATATATGACCGGACACATCTCCCTGGTTCTTCGTAGAGACAAAATCCAATCGCCCCACGGGTGTCCGCAGTCTGACTTCCGCAAAAGTCAGCTTCGCCAGATCCTCCTGATACGCCATAAGCAGCGCCTGCCGTTCCTCTTCGTCCAGATCCAGCGTATACTGTTCTATCCCGTTGGTCCACTGTACTTCACGATATTTTAAATTGTCCATCCGCAGGGCCGCGTAGGTCCCTTTCTTATATGCTTCTTTGGCAAAAATATCCTCGAAAGTGTCAAGTGCATAGCCAGGCAGCCAGTATCTGCCATACTTGCTTTGGCCGTTCTTTAGTTCGTATCTGACCAACAGCTCATAAGAATCCTCTTTCCTGCCTTCTTCTCCGCAGATAAATCGGATCCATTGATACGTATCAGTCAATGCCTCTCCTTCTATCTCCATCTGCTCCAATACACCCTCGCCGTCATCACCGCTGGTCAACACCGGAAGCGCCACCGCCATCGCCTTTATCTCCTCCGCTGCCGGCAGCTTGCCGCTTCTGCTGCCAAGCATCGAAAGCAGGCCGAGTACCAGCACCAGCACGCAAAGCTCCGCCAACAGATGCCCTTTGGCAGACACAAACTTCCTGGCATCAAAAGCCAATATCATATTCAGCAACCCGTGCACGACTGGCACGCCAAACAGCACCGCGCATCCTGTAAGCGCCGTGGAAAATCCCCCAAACGCAAATGTCTGCAATCCATTCACGAACCAGAGCCCCGCTAATATAAGGCATCCATAACGCACAACCCATTCCACCGGGCGGAAGGTAAACACACCTCTTGTCCGTTCTGCGGGGCGGATGCAGAAGATCAGCAGGCACAGGACCGCCAACAGAATCGCCCATCCTGTAAGCGCCGTGATATAAGGCAGATGCTCCTCCAAGATCCAGGCAGATCCGTCCGCATACTCCGCTACCCCCGTTGCCGCAGTCAGCAAAGAGAGCGGCGACAGATAGACCTTCAAATCTTCCAGAAGATCGGAATGGTAAAAAGAAGGCGCCATCGCCCCCAGCAGCTTCTCAATCTGCCGGAGTGCCACACCCGGCCCCGCCAGAAATAAGACAAACAGGCCGAGCCGGTACCCATTGTTCTGCGCCAGCAGATAGGAAAGCATAGACCACCCCATCACAGATAAAAACCCCAACACCGGTACAAGACATCCCATCCACGCTGAAAATATGCTTTCCTCATACCGGCTGTACCCCATGGCAAGCGATATTTGGAAGAAGAGCAGTCTGCACACCGTAAGCGGCACTGCGAAAATAAGCAGATTGTTCATCCACCCTACCACAAACAGCTGCTGTCTCGTAAACGGTAAGCCAAAATACAAGTCCGTCGCCGGTCCGGAATGTAGATACCGAAATGCACCTGCCCCCATCAGGATACCGAACAACACCATAGCGGCAAAAAAGGAAGTGTTGCCCGGCCCCACATAGAGACTTCGCACTTCCCCCGTCGGAATCGTCGTCTTCATGGAAAACACAAGGCACAACATCCCCATGCTATACCAGGCTGCCGCGACCATTCCCAGTTTACTCTTCAAGTCTTCCCAAATAAGACCCTTAAATCTCTTCATTCCGTCCTTCCCTCTTCCTGCCTGTCCGGTCTTCTGCTGCTCGGACAACTGTCCACGCTTACTCTTCTCGCCAGGTTGCAGGCGTTTACAACAATTCCTGCCATTCCTGCTCTGTCAAGATCCTGCCACGATGCAGATATCCTTTCATACCACAGATCTTGTCAAGTTCCTCCAGGTAATGCGATACGATCAGAATCGTCAGCTTCCTTCCCTCCACCGCGCTGAGCAGGAGATCGTTTACTGCCTTGCGTATCTGAGGATCCAGTCCGTCAAAGACCTCGTCACACAGCAGATACCTGGTGTTGGTACTGAGCGCAGCTGCAATAAATGCCTGCTTCTTCATCCCCTTTGAAAAGGAGTCCAGCAGCGCATTCTCGTCCAGACCAAACATTTCCAGAAGGCCGCGGTAATCCTCCATCGAAAATCCCTCATAAAAATTCCTGTAGAAGTTCCCGATGGTCAGAGGTGTTGCATTTCTGTCATAGTACTGCCTGTCCGGCATGTAGAAAACTTCCTGTTTTGCCGCCACCGCTAAAGACCTCTTCCCGTCTATCCTGATCTCACCTGCATCCGCCCTGCAGACACCGGCGATCAGACGAAGGAGCGTGCTCTTGCCGGCTCCGTTCTCCCCCACCAGCCCATATACGATACCGTCCGGCACTTCCAACGACACCTGATCCAGACAGACGAACTTTCCGAACCGCTTGCTGATATTACAAATCTCGATCATAGGAACCTCCATCTCTGCTGTCAACGCAGCCCTGCGTCCCCTGTCAACTTCGCCTGGGACATCAGTCCCTGTATTTTATAACGCATCCAGCACACCTTTTATCCCTTTTTCCTCATAGATCTGCTTGTAGAGCGCGACTTCGTCCCGGATCAGCTCGTCAATGACCTGCATCCCCAGAAGTTCCACCGGCGCCTTATCGTCGCTCATGATATAGCTGCCTCCCTCATAAGCCGTCAGCTGCCCCTCCACCGTCTCCATCATCGCCGCCAGATCTTCTGCCGCGACCTTTTGCCGATGCGCCGTCAGGTTGCTAAGCATCTGCTGATTGTCGGAAGCAAAGAGTTCCCGGTTGGTGGAGCCCTTCACATCCACCGTATACACCTCGCCAAACACACTGCTGATCGTATCCGCCAGATGCGCATTGATGCTGCCCTCCCCGCTGCCGCGCATATTCATATTGACCACCATTACGCCGTCCTCCGTCAAGTGCTCCTTCACCAATGTGAAAAACTCCACGGATGACATCTGAAAAGGTATGGTGATATCCTGATAGGCATCCACCATGATCACGTCATACCGGCCCTCTACCGCGTTCAGAAATGCCCTGCCGTCATAAGTCGTCACCGGCACGTCCTTTGGCAATGCAAAATACTCCCTGGCCAGCGCAGTGATCTTCTCGTCGATCTCCACCCCTTCAATCTCCATATCCCCAAAATAATTCCGGCACTGCGTCGCATAAGTCCCCGTTCCCATACCAAGGATCAGCACCTTGCAGTCACCCGGATCTTCCTGTTCGGTCATCAGTGGCGCTGCCATGGCATAGTCATAATACATGCCGGTCAGCCCCTCCTCCTTTACCAATAAGGACTGTACGCCAAACAGCACATTTGTCGACAATATGACACTCCTGTCATTCTCCTTCACCTGCAGGTAATTATAGATAGACTCTCCCTCATAAGTCAGACCCTTCTCCCAGAAAGCAAAGCTGCCCGACTTTCCGGCAAAACAGCATACCACGAACAGGACCGCCGCCACGGCCCCCTTCACCGCACCTCTTCTGCCGCTCGCAAAATAGAGCAGTGAAAGCGCCAACAGGATTCCTGCAAAGATCAGAAACGTGACCGACGTCCCCACCGCCGGGATAGAGATAAAGGTTGGCACGAAAGTCCCGATGATACTGCCGATCGTATTCGCAGCATTTAACATCCCCACCGTCTTACCGCTGTCCGCCAGACTGTCCACAGAATACTTCGCCAGAGACGGCGTCACCGTTCCCAGCAAAAACAGCGGGAATACGAAGATCACCATACAGGCTGCAAACGCCGCCCAGATCAGGAAATTCGTATTCACCGTAAAGACCAGGACTGCCGAAATTCCAAGCACGATATATTTGCCCACCACCGGAATGGCGGCGATCCAGATGGCCGCGATCAGGATCCTGCCGTACAGCCTGTCCGGATCGGGATTCTTGTCCGCACTCCGTCCACCGTAAATATTCCCCAGCGCCATGGCGATCATAATCGTTCCGATGATGATCGTCCACACGATCTGCGAAGAACTGAAATAAGGCGCCAGCAGCCTGCTTGCGCCCAGTTCCACCGCCATTACCGACATTCCTGCAAAGAACTCCGTCAGATACAGAAATAATTTATTGTTTAATATGGGTGTTGTTTTCGTCATACTCATAGTTTCTATCCCTTCCTTACCTTCCTTGACTCCCCTGCGTTCTTTCAGGCCTGTCCCTTTGAGAATTCCGGATATTCTGAACATTCCCGGCGCTTTGCTGCTCCCGGACACTCCGAATATTCCAGGCACTCCGAAAACGGGGCCGTGCCGATCCACAAGCCCCGTCTTCCAGTATATACAATTTCTTATCCCTTTTCCACGAAAATATTTATAAATTTCTCCGTCACAGAGGGGGACGGATCACACACTTCCTTTGACCACCAGGATCTTATCCCCCGGACTGATCTCCTCCGTCACCAGCTCATTGACTTCCTTCAACTGCGAGATCGTCACATAGTACCGCTTCCCGATATCCCACAGCGTATCATTCGGCCCGGCGATATAGATGACCATACCCGGCAATTCACTGAGTTTGTTCAGGTCCAGCTCTTCCACCCGGATATCCGTGATCAGACTGCTCTTCTGCACCGCAAACACGATCACCTTGAACAACAGCGCCGCCTTTACATCCAGTTCATCACTGTCAAGCATCGTCACCGTCAGCTGCTCGATACTGCAGCGCAGTTTAAAGATACTGGTAGGCGTAATATTCTCCGCCTCGATCACATACTGAAAAGGCAGTACATTCCGCGAAGAGTAGATTGATTTGGATCCGTTGCCGCACAGATACAATGTCACTACCGTCAAAGTTCCCGTGATCGCGATCCCATTCTCCACGATCGCCTGTTCCTCGATCTGAATCTCCCCCTCCGAATGGATCAGCTGATACATAGGCATCTCTGGATTCTGTATCCTGGCATGCTCCGCGATCTTGCACTTTCCACTACCGCTAAGCAGCAGGCTCTTCAACTGTACTTCCGTCGTAAGCGCCTCTATCTCTTTCTCCACGCCGTAAATATCCGACAGCACTTCCATATTCTCTTCTTCATACAGATGGATATCCAGATCCAGCACCGGCTCCACACAGAAGACTCTCTCCTCGCCGTCAAAATCCTGCCGCACCTCCACATTACACTGTCCGAGGCTATAACGGATATCCGGTATCATATTCTCCCGGCAGCCGTGACACTCGATGATCCCACTGAAAGGCACCGTATTCTCATACCACAGAGTCCTGTCGTTATCCCCTTCTCCCTCATACAGGAAAAAGGCCCGCATTTCGCCCTGAATCGACAGCTTTCCATCCAGCGCCTTGAATTCCACATGGTCAAACGTGATATGATGCCAGATCGTCTGGAACACATTCGGCAGATTGCCCGACAACTCCATCTCCTCTTTTAACCGGAAAATATCCTTCTTCTGCAGCACAAGCTCCGCCATAGGATAGGTCCGCTTACGATATTCTACCGGCTCTTCATGGTAGATATCCACCGCCGTCTCCTGCTCGATATGTTCTTCCAGTTCCAGCCCGAAAGAGACAACCGCCTGGGCGCTGATCTTCCTGGAATTGATCAGGCCCACCGTCAGATCCTCAATCCTCCAGTCCGTCAGGATAACGTCCCCGCCGGAAACCCCTTCCATATTGACCCGTTCCTCAAAGGGCAGTACTGATTCCATGCTGGCACAGGTGCCCTCCATATCCGTCAGATACAGGATCGAGACCACCAGCTTTCCTCTCAGGTTCACCATATTCTCCCCGGCCCGGATCTCTTCCATGATGATCTCACCTTTGCTGTTGAGCAGGTGACTGGCGTCAGGCTTGTTATCTGAAATATTTACATCTTCTTCCAATACCATCTGGGTGCCGGCTCTGCTGTTGATCCGATCCATATGTATCTTCTTTTTTACTAATTCCACAAAAATAAACCTCCATGCGTATACTTAATAAAAGTATATGCCGCATGGAGGTTGTATATGAGTTCTACTTTCCTGTAGTTTTGCTTTTCTCTGCCGATATAAGCTGTCTCTGTTCTACCGCTATTCTTCCACCGCCCCGATCAGCTCTGTCACATTCTCGATCCCATATCGTTCCATATAAGTCTCGATCCCTTCCGCCACTTCTACCGTCGTATAAGGATTCACAAAGTTCATGGCGCCCACAGCCACCGCGCTGGCGCCGGCCAACAGAAATTCTATCGCGTCTTCTGCATTCGCGATACCGCCCATGCCGATGATAGGGATCTGCACCGCATGTGCCGCCTGATAGACCATACGCACCGCCACCGGTTTGATGGCCGGGCCGGAAAGGCCGCCTGTCCTGTTGGCCAGGGCAAATTTCCTCTTATGGATATCTATCTTCATCCCGGTGATCGTATTGATCATGGACAGAGCGTCGGCCCCCGCTGCCTCCGCTGCCCTGGCCATCTCCGCAATATCCGTTACATTGGGACTCAGCTTCATGATAACAGGCTGCCTGGCTTTCTTTTTGACCTGCGAGGTAATGTCGTACAGACTGTCCGGTCTCTGACCAAATGCGATGGCCCCTTCCTTCACATTCGGGCAGGATACATTGATCTCCAGCATGTCCACCGACTCTTCACCCAGCCGCTCCACCACTTCCAGATAATCCTCCACCGTCTTGCCGCAGACATTGACGATGATCTTCGTATCGTACTTCTGTAAAAAGGGGATATCCCGTTCCACGAAGACATCGATCCCCGGATTCTGCAGCCCGATGGCATTCAGCATACCGCCGTAAGTCTCCGCCACACGAGGTGTCGGGTTACCCGGCCACGGCACACTCGCTACGCCCTTCGTCACTACCGCGCCCAGACGGTTTAAGTCCACAAAATCACTGTACTCCATCCCGGATCCAAATGTCCCGGATGCCGTCATCACCGGATTATTTAAAGTTACGCCCGCTATTGTCACTTTTGTATTCATCAGATTTTCCTTCCCTCAGCACTGCTCCTGCAATTCGTCAAATTACCACTTCTCCTGCTTCAAATACAGGCCCATCCGTACAGATTCGCGCATTGTTCACATGGGAGTGGTGATCGATCTTCCCCGTTCTGCACACGCAGCCCAGACAGGCACCCACACCGCAGGCCATCCGCTCCTCTAAAGAGATATAGGCGGCGATCTCCTGCTCTGCGGCATACTTCTTGATCGCGCGCAGCATAGGCATCGGCCCGCAGGCCATGATCGCATCCGCCTGCAGTGCATTGACCCGGATGATATCCAGCACATTCCCCCGCACACCGACACTGCCGTCCTCTGTGGCAATGTAGACCTGTCCGTACTGTCCCAGATCCTCCTGCAGGAAAAGATCCTGGTCCCGGTAGCCCAGCAGAATATATTTCTCCGCTTCCAGCTCCTTTGCCAGCTGCAGCATCGGCGGAATACCGATACCTCCACCCATCAGAAATACCTTCTTTCCTGCGGCCTTCTCCACCGGAAACCCATTGCCCAGCACACCAAGGACTTCCAGCCCGTCTCCTGCCCTGCAGGCAGAAAACTCTGCCGTTCCTTTACCGGCAACACGATACACAAGCCGTATCCGGCTTCTGTCCCGGTCCACCTCGCAGATACTGATCGGACGTGGGAGCAGTGTCGCCGCATTGTGCGGATATACTGCCACAAACTGTCCTGCTCTTGCATCCTCCGCCAGTTCCGTTTCCAGCCAAAGATCATAGATCTGCGAAGCGATCTGTTTTTGTGACACTACTGTCACTGTCGTTTTCTTTTTCTGTGCCATCCTGTCGTATCCTTCCTGTATATCTGTTTCTCCTCAGAGACTCTTCCTACGGTTTTCCTTTACATTCTCTCTTTATAGCCTCTCTCCGGTCTTTCTTTATGATTTCCCACGCGGCCTAATTCCCCCGATACACGATCTCCCCTGCACAGATCGTATAGGTGACCACACCCGGCATCGTTTCCCCAACAAACGGCGAATTCTCCGCCTTGGAAGCAAATTTACTCACCACCCACTCTTTGTCAGGGTCAAACACCACCAGATCCGCCGGGCCGCCTTCTGCTACATAACCCGCATCCAGATGATACAGCCTGGCCGGCGCCAGACTCATCTTCCGCACCAGTTCCGCCATGGTAAGATAGCCCTTCTTCACCAATTCCCGGATACCCAGGGACAAGGCTGTCTCCAATCCGATAATGCCGCTGGGCGCTTCAGTCAACGGCCTTTCCTTTTCCTCCGTACTATGGGGCGCATGATCGGTGGCGATCATATCGATCGTGCCGTCCCGCAAACCTTCTATGATCGCAAGTCTGTCCTTCTCCTCCCGCAGCGGCGGATTCATCTTTGCCAGCGCGCCGTGCCGGATCACTGCTTCTTCAGTCAGCGTAAAATGATGAGGCGAAGCTTCCGCGTAAATATGACTGCTTTGGCGTTTCGCCTGCCGCACCAACTCCACGCCCTCCTTCGTACTGATATGTTGAATGGACAAGTCCGCTTCTTGTGTGAGCGCGATCTTCAAGTCCCGTTCCACCATAGAAATCTCCGCTTCTCTGGGGGAGCCGCCAATCCCGAAATGCTCCGCCGCCTTACCGGCATTCACGCCGTTGTTCCGGATCAGGGAGGGATCTTCCTCATGCAGGCTGACCGGCCTGTGCAAAACCGCCGCGCGCTGCAATGCCTGCCGCAGCAGCTCCTCATCCAGCAGCGGTATGCCGTCATCCGTAAAGCCGGCAGCCCCCAGTCTGCTCAGTTCCTCCAGATCCGTCAGCTCCTGCCCCTTCAGCCCTTTGGTCACATTGGCGCAGGTATGGATATGAATACCCGTCTTCCGGCCTGTCTCCAACACATAAGCAAGTGTCTGCGGGTTATCTACCGCCGGCTTCGTATTGGCCATCAGGACTACTGATGTAAAGCCTCCCCGGGCCGCAGCTTTCGCGCCGGTACAAATATCCTCTTTGTACGTAAAACCCGGATCCCGGAAGTGCACATGAACATCCACCAGACCGGGAACTACATACTGGCCCTGCAAGTTGATCTCCGTCACCGGTTCCTGCCCTTCCTCCGCATTCAAGATCGTCTCCACCGATGCCCCCTGTGGCAGAATACGCGCAACCTTTCCCTCTTTTATCAAAATATCCCGATACCCTTCCGTATCCGATGCCGGATCAATCAGATAGCCGTTCTTTAGATACAACATCATATCGCTGCCCCTTTTCCCATGATCTTCTCCGGAAGTCTGCTGCATATGACAGGCCTATCCGTGTCTGCTACAGTATACCATACTTGCATCCCCATGTCACCTTCGATCCCCTTGCCCAGCAGCGGAAATCCAAGCAACTAATCAAACACGACCGGTTTGTCTATAAACTCTGTTTTGATCACGATATAGGGGAAACTTTCCACCGGTTTGCTCTTTTCCTCCGGTGCAGGACCAATCAGATTCGTATCCACATATATGGCATTGGCCGTCTCATACAATGCATTCATGGCGATACTGTAGCCCCCTGTCTCCTGTGTCCCATACCCAACACAGATATAGAGAAACCCCCTGTCTTCAAACGTGATCTTAAAAGCCTCTGTTTTCTTCTGCTCAATCATGTCAAGCAGCTCTTCCGGAATATTCTCCTCCGCGATCACCGTACACTCCAGATCCTTGATTTTCTCCATACCATCCTGTTTCTTCCCACATGCGTAAACACCCATACACATCATACAGATCAGGAAAACACTTAAGATTCTCTTCTGATATTCATATACTTTTCCCATGTTTCTCTCCGACAATAAACTCTTATTATCTAATTTATTCGCAAACTGTCCGCTCTATTCCTACTGATTACCCTATTGATTACCTTATTTCCTATCCTATTGGTTCCTGCACTGATCCTCCATATGGATCCTGTCTTTGACAGTAGTCTATATGAAAAGGATTTCCCATATTCCAATCTCTTAATCTATGAGTATAAAAAGAGCAACTTTGGACACCCTGATCCTATATGACAAAAAACGGACTCCGAAGAGTCCGCGATCCTATGCAATGCGATCATACCAGTTCTTTATTCTTAAAATATGCTTCTTCGATCACGCCCTGCACCAGCGCGCCGATACGGCGCTTGTCATTCTTATCCAGGTCACTCATGTAGATTGGCTTACAATATTCGAGAACTACATGGGTCCTGCGGATCCAGGGGATATGATCTTCAAAAATATGTCCCGCGTTGTTGATACTCATTGGCACAATGGCACACCCGGTCTTCTCGGCAACCTTGAAACTGCCGTTATGGAATTCCAGGAAAGTATCCTCTTCCCGACTGCGGGTCCCTTCCGGGAAGATACAGATCGAGATGCCTGCTTTGATCTTATCGATAGCCGTCAGGATAGACTGCATGCCGGCCTTGATATCGGAACGGTCCAAAAATACACAGTGTAGATATTTCATCCAGGTATTCAACGATGGAATCCGAAGAATCTCGATCTTCGACATATAACCGGTAAGACGCGGTACACGGATATACGTAATGAGAATGTCGAAATAGCTCCTGTGGTTGCCGATATACAATACCGGTTCGTCTTTAGGGACATTCTCTTCACCGATCACGGTCACAGTGGTACCCGCAAGGAACAAGACAACGCGAAAAGCCCACTTAACGATGGCCAGTGAACTCCGGTCTTTGATACCTGGATCAAACTTGCCGATAATATATTCTGCCAGCTGAATCGGCAGACTGACGATCAGGAAAATAACAACGAAGAGTAAAACTAAAATCAATCGGATCATGGGAATTCCAATTCCTTTCTGGCCTTCTATACACTACAAATCAGGAACTCCTTTATTATATAAGGAATCAGAGTATTAATCAATAGGATAATCAACAGTGGCATGTCGTCTGATAAAGGTCAGTCCGCATCCAATTCTTCCATGATCGCACTCATCATCAATACCAGTTCTGCGTTCAGATCTATCTGGTTCATGATCCCCAGGCTCTCATCGATATTCTTGTAATTACGACTTCCCGTTCCGTCCAGATAACTGACCGACTCCATGTTGCACCCCAGCATATAGTGCAGATGATTCTGCAGCACCCTGGCATACTCATGATTTGTTATGATATGATCCACCACCGTCAATCTGGCAATATCCCGCAGCATTTCCGTATCGCCGCCCTGTTTTTCATCGATATTGACCAAAAGTCCTGAATTCTTGGACGCCTCGGCGATTCTTTCGCCCTCCTGCATCAATATCTTCATCACATCCCCGCACAAGCTCACATCCACCTTCTGCTTCGTGGACAGATACGTCACACATCCCAGGAACACATAGTCATTCTTCATTTCCGTGATCGGATTCTCCAAAAGATAATCCTTGACGACACTATGATAGCTGTAGGCGCCGGTAGCCCGGTATAATTCCGCCGCAGCATGGAAATATTCCTCCTGCGTAATATCATTCAGATACTTCCCCGCATACCGATACGCACGATCGGCCGCCTGCAGGCACTGTGTTGCAAATACCCTGTCGTAGTTCTGATACAGATAGCTGAATTTCGCCAGCGTGGCAGCAAACTGAATTGTAGCATTCATGTTGAAACCGTCTACATAGAGGAGATAACCCGACGCCTTATTATCCGCGGTGTTGACGCCGGCGTATACTGCCCCACTCGTGGCATCCTGCATCTTCAAAAGCCAGTCGATCTCATATTTTACCTCATCCAGCACATCCGGTATCTCGTTGCCACTCTCCGGAATGCCCGCCTGATCGTCGAACACATCCGGGTATAGTTCGTACGCCAACAGCAGATAATCGGCGGTCCGACAGCCCTTGGAGACATCTCTGTTGCCCAACTCATCCACATGCCAGCCACCCGACACATCCAGATTTACAGCCGCCTCATCCTTCAGCTGTGCCTCTCTTGCATGGCAGGCATTCCGGGCCGCTTCCCCGGCCAGTTCTGAGGAAAGTGTCAGACCGCACCGGTTATAGTAGTACTTCTTCAATGCCGTATGATACAATTCCCTGTACGGATTATCTTCGATCACAAAAGTATAGGACTGTCCGATCTTCGCGGCCTGTATGTAGTAAGTACCTGCCGTTTCAAACTCTGTAAAATCGCCGTAGCTGATCGGCTCTTCTGTTCCGCCGGCAAACTCTTCCCTCTCTATCTGTCCGCTATAGACTATCTGCTCGCTCTCGGCATCCACCACCGAGAAGGTATCCGGCAGTCCCTCGCCCCGGAAGAGTGCCGTCTTATCACTTCTGCACGCATACCCCACCTGATTCACCAGGATACTCGGCAGACTTTGCGGCACTTCATAATCAAATTCCGGGGATAGGCCCAAAGTTGTGATTTCCTCTCCTTCGCTTCCCACCTGCATCGTATCAAAAGAAAGCTCCGACACAGTGCCACAGCCGGAAATCACAAAAACACAGAATATTAGGATATTTACTATTTTATAAAATCTCTTTCTCATCTCTGTCAAATCTTTCTGCCATGCCGTTCCGGATATCAACGTCATGCGATCAAGGTCTTATCCGAAAATCCGGCAGGATCAAATGCCACCGAATGCAACCAGCTTTCATTCTATCACAAAAATCCGCATTCTTCATCATAATAAACAATTTTTCCCTCAATAATCGTACACAATGTGCTGGTAAATACTTCCATAGGGTTACCGTCAAAGATCGCCACATCCGCGTCCTTCCCCACTGCCAGACTCCCGACACGGTCATCTACACCACAGATTCTTGCAGCATTGATCGTGATGGCGCGAAGCCCTTCTTCCGGTGCCATCCCTTCTTTCACTGCCAACCCCGCACAGATAGGCAGAAACTGTATCATTGACACCGGATGATCCGTTGTCACAGCCGTCAGGATTCCCTGGCTGCTTAAAATCCCTGCCGTCTTAAAAGCCATGTTCTTGACCTCGATCTTATTACGGCTGGCCATATCAGGACCGACGATCGCCGGAAACCCTGCTTCCTTCAACTCATCCAGGATCAGATGCCCTTCACTGCAATGGTCCAATGTCATCCGCAGACCAAACTCCTGGGCGATGCGCACCGCCGTCAGGATATCGTCCGTCCTGTGCGCATGTGCTTTTAGCGGAATCTCTCCCTTTAAAACAGGCAGCCAACACTCATAGCGAAAGTCCGGGGATATATCCGGATCCTTGATCTTCTTTTTCTGATAATCCACCGCTTTGGTCAGTTCTTCCCTCAACATTGCCGCAATTGCCATTCTCGTCGCCGGCGATGTATTCTGTCCTGCATAATTGACCTTGGGGTTTTCACCGAAAGCCACCTTCATCGCGGCGGGAGCCTTGACGATCATGCGATCGACACTTCTTCCATGGGTCTTCAGAAAAGCAAACTGACCGCCAACCACATTCGCACTGCCCGGCCCGATCATGGCGGAGGTGATCCCCGCCCGTATCGCATCATTAAAAGCCGCATCCATTGGGTTGATCGCGTCGATGGCCCGCAGATACGGTGTGATCGGATCTACGGTTTCATTACAATCGTCACCTTCCATGCCCTTCTTTTCTTCCGTGATCCCCATATGACAATGGGCCTCTATGATTCCCGGCATGACAAGACTGCCTTTGACGTCCAGGATCTGTACCTTGTCACTTTCTGCCGGCCCCTCCGGACTGTACGCTTGCATGTCTCCGACCGCCGTGATCTTGCCATCTTCAATCTGCAGATAACCGTCCTCATAGTCCTGCGATTCCATTGTCTTAATATTTCCGTGAATAATGACCAACATTCTTTTCTCCATTTCTGCGCTTCGCTGCCCTGCTTCTTCTCCGAAAATAATCGGAAGAATGCGTTTCCCGACAGCAGCAGGCCCTGCATTCCCCCGATTCTTTAATACACTCTGCTGCCAATGTCAGCTAATTAAGCCAGTATCCGGCGTCTGGCTTAGCCAATCGGCATTGCTCCAACTACAATATACCCTGTAGCTTACTGCAGCTTCGTCATCGGATTCACCGGTTCGCCATCCTTTGTCAGCTTGAAATACACATTTGTCCCTTCTACGCTGTAGTATTTGGTCGGAGACGCTACGGTTCCGATCCCATCGCCCACAGTCACATAACTTCCCTCGGAGACCGTTATATTTTCCAGCTGACCATAAGTCAATTCATAGCCGTTGCCCAGATCCATGACTACCATATTCCCGATCGTCGGGTCATAGCTGACGGAAGTAACGCGTCCATCGGCCGCAGCCGTAATACTTTCACCCTGATTCGCTGCAATGACGATCGCCGGGTTGTACTTGTATTGCTGTAACGTCGGGAAGAAAACAGTCTGATCCATGCTGTAATTGATCAGAACATCGCCGACGATCGGCCAGACCAGATTATCCTCCTCTTTAAAATCCAGAGTCGGCTGTACTGTCGTAGAGATCGCCTCTGCCGTCTCTTCCTCTTCTATGGTCTTGGCAGTATCCACAGACTCATCGAACATGCCCTCCGCCTGCTCCTCTGCCTCTTTCTTCTTATCCTTCTCCGGTTCCTGCTGCTTGTCCTTCTCCTTTATCGTATCCTCGGACTTTATGCTTATTTCCCGTTCCGTATCCGTCTCTGCCCTCTCATCCTCTGCGTCCTTATCCAGCTTATTCTCTTTCTTAATCCCCTTCTTAGCCGTCAGCCTGTCCTCCGTATTCTCTACGTTCTGAGAATTAGCTTCCTGAAAGCTTGGATCGTAATCCAGATCGTCAGTTCCAACTTCCGCAAAAAGCGTGTCCAATTCCTCGCCGGACATCATATTTTCCGCAGTCAACGTGTCGCTCTTCTCGATCGCCTCGAAATCTACTACGTAATCTTCCTTTTCGGCATTATTGTTTCTCCTTACAAAAACGCCCGTAACTGTCAATGCTGTCAAGACTAACACGGATGACGTCAGCATAATGATCCGCTCTTTTCTGATACTGTTTCTATTTCTTCTTCCCATGAAACCTTGCCTCCTGTTATTGTTTTTATGCTGTTCTTCACGGTTTGCCGTTCACAGCAGCACTTATATCCATCTCCGGATAATAGCGGACTGGCCTTTCGTATCCGGAAATGTATCATGTCATTTTTCAGCGAAAGATCTGTTTCCGAAAGCAGCATTTATGTCTGTAACGAAAATTCATCTTACACTGTGCAGGTACATGGTGTTAGTCTTACCCATTTTTGACAGGTTATTCAAATT